>JBAZGG010000007.1:0-44754 GCA_041653015.1 Bacilli bacterium
TCCGATCTATGCCGAGGGCTGTAGCTTCATTTAATAGTCCGGTTCCAGTCAATAAATATTTCTGATTAGTAAACATCGCGGATATATATTGTTGAATTAGATTGAGACGCAATACAAATGTATTCGCCGATACGTCTTTCTTTTCGACGATATATGAAAGGAAGTTGAATTCGCGATCGACGATAGCAAACACACCGATAATCGATGCGAAGATGGTGAATATGATGACAGCGCCTCGCTTTGACAATTTTTTCGAGGCGATAGCGAAGATGTAGAGCAAAGCGAGAAAAAGGGCGAAGGAGATAAAAAATGATCGCGACTTCGTCATTACTCCAATGAAAAGAACAAAGATGAAAAGGATGCTCGCAATGAGCCATGTATACCATTTTTTGTTGATGAGACGAGAGATGCATGCAAAACCGATGATGCAGAATAAACCGACGTTATTCGGATCATCAAGATAAGTCGGAGCATTCGATTCAACAAGTTGATTAACTGGCTTAAAGAATGTGTTTAGATAATCAAAATAAGTCTTGTATTGTCCGATGCGACAATGATTATCGAAAACAATATTGAAAATGTTGGATTCTTGATTTTGTGTCGCTTCATTAAGAGCTCGATTGCCGAAGACGATGAGTGGACCGATATAGAGAATCGCCATAAAGAAGAGTCCGACTAGATATGAGATGCTGCACATCGGCAAATTGGCTTTGAACGTTCTATCGAATGATACATAGATTACAAACGAGACAATCAATAAGAATGAAAAGCTTTCTGAAACATCGACAAAACCAAATAGAAAACAATCCAACAATTCAAAGGTGATGAAAATTCCGGCAAATAACAATTGGCCGATGTTTAATCTAAATCTTGATTTGATAAAGAAGATAGCAAAAAAGAATAGAATCAACCACCGCTGTGGTAGACAGTTGGATAAAGGGATCATGAACATGAATGCATAGATAATTCTCTTTCGATCCAACAAACAAGTCACAACACCTATCAGAATCAAAAACATAGTTTTCAAAAATTCGTAACCAAATATTACGCTCACCAACAAGAAAGCTGAAATGAGAGCGACGTACACACCAAAAGCAATGTTTTGGAATATTTCATTATTCAAAAATTTAATTCCAGCAAACTTATCAAACAATGAGTCGATCATTTTAGCCAAACGATTAACTCTTGGTTTGCCAACAATCTCAACTTCTTCGTCTGTTTGAGCAGATTCGACATTATTTTTGCTGATAACAGGAGTGCTGCTCCTCATCTCTTCTTCTTTCGCCATCTTTTGTGCGATAGAATTCTTCGAAAAATGATTATCGAGGTCTCTTCCATCGTAGAAATCAATTTTTTCATCGCTTGGATTTCCTAGAAATTTTATATCCGTTAATAGATTGAACTTCGAAAATGATTTTTGTTGAATCGTCGAATAATCATTTATAGCCATACAGCAGATAACCGCTGGGAGCATCAATAAAAATGGGGCGAGAATTTGCAGCGCTAACGTGAAGAAGAAAACAGCAAAGATAGGAATGAGCGAAGTCAAATCAATATCCCTTTTTCTTCCAGATAATCTGACATAAATGATATAGAAGGCGATCGGAACAAAGATTAATAGAGTTCCAATCATGCCATAGCTAAAGAATATTTGAATCAATGCCGTGTGCGATGTGACTTCGAATCCCGTGACAAATGTCGTATTGAGAACACCCGAACCGAATGAAGCTATGAGAGGATGAGAAAACATAAAGTTCAAGTAATCGAAAATGAGAGATATTCTGCCATCAGCACTGCTCACAGAGAACCGACCGAAAATTGAATTAGTTAAATTATAGAAGCTATCGAGCACTAAATATCCAGACATTGAAATAATCAGTCCACACGATACATAGAGTAAGGAGATGAGTCTAAAACGTTTACATATCAACGAATAAATGTACCAGATAAGAAGTAAGAGCGGAAAGGTGATCATGAAACTGCGCGATTTTGTGAAGAAGCCGAGCACTCCGATGATAAATAAAATTCCTAATGTCGACCAATAACTGCGTTTTTTTGCGGATGTAACATATAGGAGTAAGGCCGTTGCCACAATAAGAAAATAAGCCATGTTGTTGGGGTCATCGCCGACAGACATATCCGGCGTCATAAAAGTGAATTGACAACCGATCATGGTCGTCCATTCGTTAAACATGACGACGTTTTCTAATCTGACGAAGGGATCAAATAACAATTGAGTAAATGGCAAAGAGACGGTATTAGATGTAATGACTAGCATCTCAACTTGCACGCTGATACACAACAAGCACATCGCCAAGGCACCAGCAACAAATGAATACGCCATGACCTTCTTTTTTATTTGCATATGGCGGTCTAAAAGCAGATAAGCCGCTAAGAAAGAATACAGAAAATAGCTGAATACCTCGAAATAGTAATTGCTTCCACATAAAAAAGTTAACAGCAATTCCATCGCTGCGATGATAATTGGGAAAACGAGTTGGGCAAGATTTAGGCGAAAACGGTTACTGATAAGAATATACAAAATGAATATCAAGACAATCCAGTTATTTGGTAAAGCGTGCCAAAAAGGAATAGTAAAAGCGAGAGCGTATATGATATAGTCTCGTTTTAGAATTGGCAAAAACAGCAGAAAAAAGGCAATAAATACGTATTTAGAAATACCGATAAAGAATAGATCACGAATGGCGATAAGACCGACGAGAGCCACTCCAAAAATGAGCAGAAGAATCATCTGCCAAAAGTCTGATCTAATCTTAAAATTATCTATTTTTTTAAATAATTTTGCTAAAAAATCATCCGCTTTACGAAAAGGAATCATCAATGTGTTCCAAAAATATTTTTTCTCTGGAGACGCAATATCTTTTATAACATTTTTTGGATTATCCATTGCTTTTATGAGTTATTCCTTTTGAAAACGGCATTGATGACTTCTTTAATAGTTTTTCTTTTGAATATCAAACACAAAATTGAGTAGACGATGACGAATGCGCTACCATCGATTAAAAACAATAGCCAATGATACTCACCAACTACATCATACATGAAATGATCTAATAAAAGGGCACAACCAACGCTTACACCAGCTAGTAAAACCATAATGCCGACAAGCGAGTAGTATTTCACAATCGGCAAATGAAGAACTTTCCAATTAAAAATTGGTAGTGCGATCCCATATCCGATGATTAAAGAGGCAAATAAACCCCATGCTCCACCGATAGGACCGAAATAATAGCAGAGAGGAACCGCCAGAGCAAAAGTCATGAGCAGCATAGCTGCTAAAGCGACAGTTTGAAAGACGTGTTTATTGCGATTACGCATGATTTCAATCGATAATAGCGATGTCAATGGAAATAACTGGGCAGCAAACAATATGCATCCGGCTTGATAGATGATGGTCAACTGTTCAGGATTGTCGACATATTGATCGCCAAGCCAAGCAGAAATAAATGGTTTACCTGCAGCGACAAATCCGCCGGCGATTAAAAAGACAACAATGGACGAAATATCAACTGACTTAATGAATAATTTGTTGACGCCAACATAGTCCTTTTCAGAATCTAGCTGATATGTTTTGGGGTAAAGACCAATCGTTGTGGCTGCACCGATTGAGGTTAAATAGATCATCAGAGTGGAAGCGATTGAATAAGCCGCCACATCATCCGGTCTTTCAAAACCGAGAACGATTGTGTTTGCATTTCTTACGAGATCAGAAAAAATCGTTGATGCCAGAATAAAAATAGAAAAGATAGCTATTTCACGAATAAATTTCTTTGTTTCTGGGCCCAAATCAAAAGATGCTTTAAAACGAAGCTTTTTTATGGCAAAGGCCAATGTGATTGGAAAATACGCTAAAGTGACGCAAGGAACAACAATCGATATCCAAATGACAGCGTTGGGATCGCCAGGGCGCAACATCAAAATAAGGGCCGACGCTAATGGCGTAGCGATTGTTGCAAACAAGGCAATTGTTCGCACAAAAATAAATTTTCGATTAGCGTTGACAAACATTTCGAAAACACCGATAGGGAATGAAATCATGATATTGAAGGTGGAAACGATGATAAGAATTTGAATAAGAATTTTTTCTGAATCAGAATAATCTTCGAGAGGAATGAAGCCGACAACAATCGAGATTACCACGCCAATAATAACGGCAATCAATGCTAGGAACGACATTATCACTAAGAAAATACCATTGTTGAGCTTCTCGCCATCTTGCCCTTTTTCTTTAATCAATTTAGCTCTAAATTTTAAAAATGAACCAGAGAAGGCGCTTGAGAGAAGAGATAAAAATGAGACGAGAGAAAGTGAGAAGGCGCGTATTCCATAAATTCGATCGCCGAGTTGTGACAAACAGTATGGTGTGTAAAAAAAAGAAATAATAACGCCTAGCGCAATAGTGACGTAATTCAAAATAGCGGCGATAAAAATTTGTCTTTTTTCTGTGAGTATCATTTTCTGATTAATCCATTAATGAATGACATATACCAAATCGCAATTAATTTGATGTCATAAGGTTTAAAAGCGGAGTTTAAATACATTCTTTCCCTATTTGATGATTCTAGTCCAAGAGCGACATTAGCCCACGCTTTAGCTCCACTACTTAAATCCATAAAAGTGACTGTCTCAACTAATTTTGAAAGAGGGTCAATACCTGTTGAAGCAAGAATGGGAAGACCATTCGCTTGAGCTTCAATCATCGTTAAAGGTATTCCTTCATATATAGAAGGCATAATCAATTTGTCAAAAGCCGAATAATATTTATAAGTGTCTTTCTTGCTGCCAGTAAAGATGACATCTTCCTCAATCTTTAATGCTTTCGCTCTCGCTTTGCATATCGGTAACAATTCTCCATCGCCAATCAATAACAGTTTCGAATTTTTTTCGATACTTTTAATCTCTTTAAAGACCTCTAATAAAAATAGGTGATTTTTACTCTCGTGAAAACGGCCAGTATGACCATAGATTGTCCAAGATGGTGAAACAGATAGTTGCTTGCGAATTTTATCTCTACAAATTGATGAATAGCGAAACAGCTCGAGATCAATTCCATTATTTACTATATAAGCCTTCTGTGCAATTTTGGATCCATAACGATTTATGGCCGCTTGCTTACTACACGCAAAAGGGATGTCGACATATTTGCGCAATTTGCGATACGTTTTACCACGTATAAATCCCTTAACACCCAGGCCGTATGAAGCGGAATGAGCGTGAGCAATGCAATGAATCTTTATTCGATGACAAGCTTTTGAAAGAATGCCAGCGTCCAATTCAGTATGAATCTCAACAGCGGCCCATCGCAGTTTGTTTTTAGCGATAATCTCTTTAAACTCTTTGACATAAGCCTTACCATTATAAATTCGATATTTTTGAATGCGAAAGATCTTTCCACCCAATTCAGAAACGGCATCTTCTAGTTCGCCTTTTTTATCCCCATAAACGAGAAAATCGAACTGAAGCTGACTCCGATCGATTGAGCGGTACAAATTCAACAAAAAAGTTTGTGCTCCACCAGGAGCTAGAAGGCCTATAACATGCAAGACTCTTTGCATGTCTATCATATTACAACTTTTCTTTATTAAAATAAAGGAGAGATAAATACTATTCATAAGCACAATATGTTTCTTTTTATGAACGCGCATTATGAACAACATTTCTTCTATGCTAACAAAAGGAAATAGAGTAAAATTATGGCATGAGAGATACAGCATTCGCGAAGGATTACTTCCGCCATTACGGCACTAAAAAAATTCCTTTTCGCAAATGGGATTTAAACGTTGTTTTTATCTATTATTTCAGGAAATTAAAAGCAGCAAAAAGTTCAATCGCCAAATTATTTTATCGATATAAACTCAAAAGGCTTCGCATCAAAACCTTTATCTCGATTCCAAATTCCGTTGAAATTGGCAATGGACTATATATCGGTCATTATGGAAGAATAATCATTAATCAAGATGCGATCTTAGGAAAAAATGTTAATTTATCAACCGGTATCGTTATCGGTGGCGAGAATAGAGGTTTAAGAAAAGGCAGCCCTATAATTGGCGATTCGGTTTGGATTGGATCCAATGCTGTTATCGTTGGCAAAATAACAATTGGCGACGACGTTTTAATCGCTCCTTTATCATTTGTGAATTTCGATGTCCCAAGTCACTCAATTGTCATCGGCAATCCCGCAAAGATTATTCATAGTGAAAATGCCACAAAAGGATATGTCGAAAATATCGTTGATTAAAATGGGAACAAAACAGATTATGATTCTAAAAATGGCGCCAGTTCTGACTGGCTTTTTGTGTTTATCGCTCGTCTCATGTTCTTCTGTGAGAGATTCCTTTCCATCATATGAAGATTCGATTGATAAAGAGATTGCTTTGCGAACATGGAACGATCAAGAATTATTGGCACAAAATCTTTTTTTACACACCATTTTGCCAGAATTAGAATTGCCAAAAAATGCCGTGGTATCCTATACAAAGTCAACAGGCATGCACACAGCCGAATGCTACTTTCAAGTAATGTTTGGATTGGAAAATACAGCTGTTTGCGATAGTATTACGAGTATTTTTGATAGAACATATGGAATACATGAAGAAGTTGAAGGGTTCATTCAATGGCATGTCAATATCGAAGGTGAAGAATTCTTTTTGACTATTCAGTTGAATACTCAATTCGGTTATTTTGTTGCCACTCCCCACGCAAATACTTGGCGAGGCTGTAAAGAGTACTTAGATGTTTATTTCGCACATTTTTATGAAGGGGAAAAGTTTGATGATTTGTACCCTTTATTTCCTTCTGCAATAAAAGATTGCGAAGTCTCATTTTATGATGGCGGGGCTTTAGAAAGAGCATATGTCGTAATCGTACTTGATAATTATAACCTCCATGAATCATGGGAAATAAAGAGGCGCGTTGGCGAAGCCGGCTGGCATGTCTATCCATGGACAAAAGAAGGCGTTGAAAATACGAAAGTGTATACAAAAGAAGGCGTTTCTGGCGGATTAATGTATGATTTGTCAGAGATATCAAAAAATAAATTTTTAATTCATATGAGTGCGGGATTTGAGAGTATAGATTATTCTGTTTTATAATAGAAAATCATTGATTGCGGTACACCACACACAATGAAAGTCAGATAACTCCAAGATTGTGAGCAAAACGAAATCATCGTATTTTTGAACTAGCAGCGGCGTATCAATTTCTAAAATCATACTTGACCATGAATAGATATTAAAAGTCGACACATACTCGCTGTTGTGATAATACACTTGAACGCGAAGATCGATGTTGTATCCTTCTTTTTCAAAACCGCACATGTTGCTATTAAAATCTTTAACATGTTCATAGAACACCGATTGTCCATATTGAATATTAAATAAGCAACCGAAATAGGTGAACATTTTATCTTCGCTAATCGTTGAGCTAACATATGGTGTTTTGTATTCTATATCGCTTTTTTTAACATAACAATTGTCGTCCACCAATAAAGTTAAGTCATTAAATGACTTGTTTTCGCATATGATACCATAAACAATGACGTTGTTATCGTCAAATATCTGCCATGAGGTCGGCACCGATTCCTTGAATTCGCCATAGATAGCGGCATAGCCATTCTGCATGACAAAAGAAGCTAGGCCATAATCGTCATCTGGATGAGCAACTCGCGTTATTTTGCCTTCAATTGCGACTTTTTTCCCATAAAAAGATGAGAGACCACTGTTCCTTCTCGCCAATTGGATATCGCTGAGTTGAATCGCTTCAAAATCACCATTCGCAAAAGAACCGCCGCAGGAAGAGAGTGCTAACGAAAGAAAAATTACTGCAAATAATCTATTGATCGATTTCATGATCCACGCTTCATATGCAATAAGTATAACTCAAAATAGTATTGCGCAGTTTTTTTAATATCGAATTCTTTAATTAGAAACAAGTTGTTTCTTGAAAATTCAACCATGGTCGTTGGACTTGCTATTAATTCCGTCATCGCTCTTGAAAGAGCGGCAACATTATCGCTTGGCACTAGAAAACCATTTTTACGATCCTCAACTACATCGGAAACTCCTCCAACGTCTGTCGAGATGATTGGCAATCCATGACTCATCGCTTCGAGAATTGAAATCGGATTGCCTTCATAAAGAGACGACAAAACGAATATTTTTGATTCATCTAAATAAGATGATGGCTCATCGCAGTCATTGATAATAGAAACATTTCGCGCGCATTCTAACTTCGAAACATGAGAACAAACATCGTTATAGAGCTCTCCTCTTCCGATGATCAAAAGTTGCAAAGATGGATTCTGCTTATAAACAATATTAAAAGCGTCGAGAAGCATCTTTTGATTCTTAACCGCCGTTAGTCTTCCAACATGTACAAAATCATATTTTCTCATTGCATTCAATTCAATTTTTGGAAGTGCTATGCCGTTGAAAATAGTTGGACAATTCGGGATTGAATACAATTGGCAAACACTGTTGCTAACTAAACTGCTAATGCCAATTGGAATAATTCGTTCGTTTCTTATGTCCTTTTTAATTATTTTTCGATAAAGAGGTCTCAAATCGACGTTATTAATGCTGTGGATGGTGTAAAAAATTGGAACGTGCAAGTCCATAGCATAGCGATGAACATAGTAAATGGTGTGAAGGTGAGCATTGATTATATCTGGCTTCAATTCATGAATAGTTTTTTTAAAACGAGAATTAAACTGAAATGAAAAACCGGGTTTCTTATCCAAAAAAATGACCTTGACAGGCGTATCTCGTAGAATATCATCAGTTCTACTATTTGATAGCGATTTAAAAACCAAAATTGTGACATCACATTTTGAAAAATCAAAAGCAGCGCATAAATTAGCGACAAACATTTCGGCTCCGCCTACTTCGAGAGAAGGAATGACGTGTAAAATGCGCAGTTTCTTATCCATGATACGATTCCTTTTTCTCTTTCCATTTGCGAATTAATCTTTTTGAGTAAAATCCCAAATGAAAGAAAAGGTAGAGTTTTCGATTAAACTTTTTCACATGCGAAAGTTTGCGTCTCGCTCTCGTATTTTTGTATGCGCTTGAACTCAATATTAATTTTCGATACGATCTAAACTCTTTCGCAGAATTCGCTGCTAAATACGATTCGCGAATAGCTAAAAAAATCCTATTAGCACCGACCATTTCAAAAAAAGAATCTTGCAAAGAGTATAGATTATTATCGTTTAAAAACTGATAGGATCTATCGATATAATTCAAATAACTTTTAATATGGCTCAAGGTATAAGTGGATTTCGTCGCACTTCCAGACATTAAATAATACTTATAGATTTCATTATGCGAAAAAACGAAGGAATGCGCGTTTTTTATGCAAAGAAGTGACATATCTCGATCTTCGCCATAGTCTATCTCGTCAATCATGAAACTATCTTGTTTAATAGATTTAAATACCTCTCGTTTTACAATTTTTTCCCAAAGTGCACTCAACATCTCTACATAGGAAAAAAAGATGCGATACACTTCTTCTTTTTCAACGTTTAAGCGATCGCCGATAAAATTTTTGCACTCGAGCAAATGATCATTTTCATCGACCACGCGGAAACATGCGAATAAGATATCGGGTCTTGTCGCCGCAAGAATTTTTCGTGTTTTTAAAAATTCATCCACTATTATTTCATCATCAGCATCAACATAATATATAAAGTCTTTTATCGCTGCATCTGCTAGTGCTATTCTATCGGCGTATATTCCTTTGCCAGTGGTGGGGACATAATTTATTCTGAACTGATTTTCAAAACTTTTAATGATGGACATAGTCTTGTCGCTAGAGCAATCACAGACGATAATTTCGTCTTCTGGTAAAATTACTCTTAAAACACTTTGAAGACATCGCGATATAAATTTTTCGCAATTTTTCGTGGCGATTAGAAATGAAATATTAGTGTTTTGCATAATACAAAATATGGTATGTCTTTCAAAAGGATTATAACATCTATAATCCAAAACAGATATTAACTATTTAGGCAAATATAAAGTATAATAATGTTATGCAAAACATACTATTCTTTTTAATACCAAAGAAAAATATTGAGTATATATACGATACATACACAATAAGACAGGCATTAGAAAAAATGGAGTATTACCATTACACGATGATACCTATTATTTCCAGAGAAGGTAAATACGTCTCATCTATTTCTGATGCTGATTTATTGTGGTACATCAAAGAGAATGATTTGAATCTCGAAAAAAGTGAAAAGATGAATATAATGGAGATTAAACCATTTCGTGAAATAAAATCTATGACAATCGATAAAGAAGTGACGGATTTAATTGAACTGATGATCAATCAAAACTTTATTCCTGTTGTCGATGATGTGAATAATTTTATTGGAATTGTGACAAGAAAAGCCGTTCTTGAATACTTATCGAAAAATATAAAGGAATAATTTGAATCGATATTGGAGCGCTTGAGAAGGGTTGAACTTCCAACCTCAACCTTCGGAGGGTTGTGCTCTAATCCAATTGAGCTACAAGCGCATAAAATCTTTTGGTGCAGCGAATGAGACTTGAACTCATAAGGGTTTCCCCACTAGCTTCTGAGACTAGCGCGTATGCCATTCCGCCACCGCTGCGCTTTGATATTATATAACTTTATATCAACCAATAAAATCAATAATTTGTTTCATCAAATTTTCATCGAGCTCAGTCAGCAAATCATAATCTATTTTATATCCGTCAGTGATCGGTCGACGAAAAATGCCATATTTTTTTATCATAGCAGTTTGATAATCTTGAGCTCTTTTTGACAGATAGCAGTTATGCATTTTACCTTCGATTATTTCTACTTTAATATTTCGTTTATTAAGAGCGATTTTCTGAAAGATCTCTCCAGAATATTTTGGTTTAATAGATCTGTCTTGCTCACCTTGAATATATAAAACTTCAGCGCTTGTTCTTTTTAAAGCTTTTTTTGAACTATAGAGGGCGTATTTGCCATAGTGAAAAAGGTTATTTAAAAAAGCAAAAGGAACAGCCAAATATTGCTTCTTTTCTTTTAAGGTGGTAATAGCTGACGTCTGCGTATCAAAGCCAGCCAAAGAAACCACTTTTAAAACATTGCTATCTTTAATATTTAAAACATTTAAAGCGAGAAAACCGCCCCATGAATGACCAATGGCATATCGCGGTAATTTTTTAATCTCATCATTTTGATCGATATATTTCAATGCGTATTCTAGATCGACGACACCTTGAATCATACTTTTCATCGAACGACCTTCGCTCATTCCGCATCCCGTGTAATCAAAAGCCATTATGATGTTGCCACTATCAGCTAATCGATTGATTAACCTCGTGTAGGCCACGTGACCAGCGCCGATTCCATGTAAAAAGATAATGAGTCCTTTTGGTTCAATTCCTTCGCGATGATAGAGATAGCCGTATAAGCGCTGCTTTTTGTTAGATAAGAAACTAAAACCATCACGACTTAACTCGGGATAATCCTCCGCAGTAAAATAATAAGCATGCGCATAACCATCGCAGCGACGACCAAAACTCTTGTTCATGATGTAGAACACCACAAAAAAAGTGCCAACTGATGAAAGAGTGGCGACAACTAATACGATCAGACTCGAAATTAAAAGAATCAACAAAGGAATCATATTAGAGTTATTATACAGCTCAATATAACGACCGAGAACTAAAACAGATTATCGAATGGGAAAAAATATTTACCAACAATCATGACAAAACGAAATATTTTGTCATAAAAAATATCTGCTTTCTATTGATTTCATTCACGTTTTTATATACTTTAATCGCATTTCTTATATAATAAAATCAATAGAAATGACTTTTAATAGAGAAAGGTAAAAAAATATATGAAAATTTGGAAACCATTGATTATTTCTGGTGGAATAGTGACTGTTTTAGCGATTATAGTTGGAGCTGTGTGGATCTCTGCGTATAATGGCGCGGTAAGTCAAGAAGCTACCGTCAATGAAAAGAGAGGTAATGTTCACGCCTCGCTATCATCGCGATATGACAAGGTCGTTGTATTTATCGATGCGATTGAAGATGCAAACGAAACCATTCAAGGCTATCTCAATGCAATCGTCGAAGCTCGCGAAGCTTTTGCAAATGCGCTGACGCTGAACGACAACGCGACGGCTGATGAAGCAGCATCGGCTGTCGATTCAACTTTCACTACTCTTGTCGCATATATGGAAGATAATCCAGATTCATATAACACAGTGGCACTCTATTCAGGATTTTTAGGAGAATTCTCAGCTTCAACAAACGCTGTTCGCTATGACATCGGCATATTTAATGAAGCAGCTCGCAATTATAATATTCACATTCAAACATTTCCTAATAATATTTTTGTGGGTTATCGAGAAGTAATAAGCGAATATAGCTTAGATAATTATAATGCGGTATTGCCGACTTTTAATTAGTATATGTTCCGGCCAGTAAAAGGCAAATTAAAGATTGTTTTAAAAGTGTTTTTGTTGTCATTACTCGTTTTTTTGAATGCTTGTTCCAGCGCAAATACTCCCGCGATTAAAGAGAGTGAGGCGTTTTATATTAATGATAACGAATCTGTTCTTTTAAATTCGACTGAATGGACAATTTATAATTATGGCAAGGGCTTATATGATGATTCTCAAGAACAGGAATATATCGATGCGAAAATAAATGGGACACAGATTGTTATCGCAGCTTATGTCGGCCAAGCAGAAACAATTAATACCACGGATGTTTTTAATAGTTGGAAAATCGGTGAGAACGACATGGGCATCCTCATTGTTCTCTATTTCTCTCCAGGTGAAGAGAAATATCAATATGTCTATAATGAAATGACGTTCGAAATTGGCGCTAAGATGTCTGGTTATCTATCAGCGTTTACAGCCGAGAACATGATAACTGAGTACTTTGATGATCCATCAATTCCTTCTTACGATTATGATGAGCGTTTAATATCGCTTTATTTCGGTCTTCTTAAACGCGTCTACCTCAATATTTACAATTATGATAGTTTTGACTATCAAAGTTTTATCGATGAATATAATAGTGTTAAATATGAATATATTGGACCGATATCTAGTGCTTATATCGATGAGTCTTTGCCAATTTGGGTGTGGGTCATAATCATCTTCGGAATAATTTTCTTTGGTGTCTTGCCTGGCGGTCTGTTTTTCTCTAGTGTGGCCAGTGGAGGAAAAGGTGGCGGAGGAAGTTCTGGAGGATATTGGTTTAGACACTAGTCTTTGCGTTAAATAAAAAAGACCTGTTTTTCAGGTCTAATGCATAGTTTTGGTGGAGCTGACGGGGATCGAACCCGCTACCTCCTCCATGCCATGGAGGCGCTCTCCCAGGTGAGCTACAGCCCCAAACTATTTTTTTGTCCGTTATTAATGATATTAATTTTTGAGTGGTAAGTCAACGAATAACTAAATAAACAACCTTATTTGGCTGATTGCGGATTCAACAAATGAAATGGAGTCTTGTCCGCCGTTATTGAAGACGAGATGGTCCAGAACAATCTTGACACCGATGGAGATTAAAATGAGACCTCCAATAATTTCCGCAATTTGATATTTCCCTCTCATTATTTTATTGATTCCACCACCTAATAAGATTCCAAGAAGAGAAATAGAGAATGTGATGGCAATGATGATTAATGCCTCAACAAAAATGGACCAATCAAAACCATTTCCGTCAATTAATCCCACGCTCATCCCGCACAGAGAAATGCCAACGGCTAATGCATCTATGCTGGTAGCTATTCCTTGGACAATTACTTCTTTATAAGAAAATCTCTTCGGTTCTAATCTTTCGGGTCTGACTAACGCTTTGATACCTTCATAGGCCATTTTCCCACCAATAAAAACCAAAAGAGCAAAGGCAATCCAATGATCGAAGTCTCTAATGTATTGATAGAATAATGTACCGATAAAAAAACCAATAATAGGCATTATGCCTTGCATCAGTCCAAATGTTCCCGAAATAAAAAGGGATTTTTTGCGGCTCAAATCCGTAATGACTAATCCGTCGCAGACAGAAACAGCAAAAGCATCCATTGCGAGACCGATGCCAATAAGAACAATTTGTAGTAGAAGACTCCATATATCATTCATAAACGTTTATATTTTATATTAACGTGATAAAAATACAAATTTTTATTTGTACTTTAATACAAAAAGACATACGATTATAATTTGATATGAGGGTACAAAAATGAAACATCTCTTGTTCGCAGTATTTGAAAACGGTGAATGCACAAAAAAAGTGATCAATGCTTTATCGAGAAGTGGTATAAATGGAACCGCCATCGCTTCGACATCGCTCAAGCATATCTTGCATTCTATTCAAGAGGATTCACAAGATTTTATAACTTTACGACATTTAGAGCAGGCCGCATTTGAAGATAATACAACTTTTTACAGCGTCCTTGAAGAAAAGGAAATTCGTCTCGCTCAAGAAATAATTCGCGATGTTACAGATCATTTTAAAAAAAATAAAGGTGGTATGTTTGTTTTGCCATTAGAAGACTACGAAGGCAGCTTTTAATTTATGAATCAGATTCTTTGCATCGCTCTCGCGCTTGTTGTCGGTCTTCTATCCAGCCGTTTGATGAAACTTCTTAGATTGCCTAATGTTACTGGCTATTTAATAAGTGGCATTATTTTTGGACCTTTTATTCTTGGTCCGTATATTGCTGGTTGGGTTCCTTCCGATATAGCATCCGATGGACAGAACACAGTTGAGGCAATATCTTGGATTAGCGATATCGCGCTAGGCTTTATTGCTTTTACGATCGGATCATCTTTTAAAGTTTCATCATTGAAACAAGTTGGATTCAGAGTTGTCATCATAACAATATGTGAAGCATTGGGCGGGGCAATATTCGTAATTGGAGCCCTGCTTTTAGCTTCAATTTGGATCGATATTCCTCTTCCGATTATTCTTACGCTTGGTGCCATTGCATGCGCTACTGCACCAGCCGCGACATTGATGATTGTAAAGCAATATAAAGCTCATGGTCCTGTCGTAAACACTCTATTGCCCGTCGTCGCTTTTGATGATGCTGTAGCATTGATCGCCTTTGCCATTTTGTTTTCGATTTCAAAAGGCATTGCTTCTGGGCAAAATCCAAATGTTATGGATTTGCTCGTCATTCCATTGGCCGAAATAGCTGCATCGCTAATCATCGGAGCAGCGCTAGGATTCATAGTGACTTTAGGTTGCCGATTATTTAAATCGCGAGTTAATAGAATGATCATGTGTATAGCTGCTATTCTAATCGCTGTCGGCCTCTCCGAATTACCATACGGCACTTGGTGGGGATTTGATTTTTCACTATCAAGTCTGTTAACAGCGATGATGATCGGAGCAATTTTTGTGAACTTTCAAAAGGATTCCGACCGAACATTTGAAAGAATGGAAATGTTCACTCCACCACTATTCATGCTATTTTTTGTTATCAGCGGCGCGCAGCTCAACTTGACAATTTTCTTTAAGGATGGAGCGTGGATTGTCATAACTATTGCGGCAATATATATTATCTCTCGATCGATTGGGAAATGGTGCGGAGCATGTTTCTCAAGCATGGCGACAAAAGCCCCAAAGAGTGTACAAAAGTATCTCGGATTTGCTCTGCTGCCACAAGCGGGCGTTGCAATCGGTTTATCATCACAGGCTTCAAATGTTTTAATCGCAACTGGCGATTCAGATATGATCAAATATGGATCAATGATATTGGCCGTTATTTTAGCGGCGACAATCATCTACGAAATACTAGGACCCGTCATCTCTAAAATCGCTCTTACAAAAGCTGGCGAGATCGATAAAGTGCAAAAAAATAATTAAAAAGTCCCAAACGGGACTTTGTTTATTTATCATCATCCTCATCGATGATGTCTTTGAATTGTTCACTCCACTTGGTTGCTTTTCGCATTGCTCTCATCTTTATATTGTAAGCGTCAATTGGACCAAAAATCATATAGTAGCAAGGGATGAGGAAGAATAAAATCCACCATGGGTGCCACATATCAAATTGTAATCCGATGAAACAATAGGTAGCAACGACAACTAATGGCAAAGCAAAAACGCAGAATTTTCTTTTATGAATAGCTAATATGATTGACGGAATAACTGGAGCTAACAAAATTATTGGCCAATAGTTCACCCATCCAATGCCATCAGGCAATAGAAAACCCAACAGAAGGTAAACGACAACAGCGAGAAGGATTGATACTCCTCCAACAACGGAATTAATCATGCCAAATCGCGATTCGCATTTAACCTTCTTTGCAAAATCAAACTCGACATGTTCTTTTGCCTTATTAAAAACATGAACACCGCTTTTACCGACATGAACTTCTTCACCATCTGATTTTTTAACGTGAATACCTTCTCTGTCGATGTGAATTCCTTCCTCAGTCTTATTCTCTTCGTTTTTGTTATCTTCAATCATATAAATACTCCCTTTCTATAAAACACGACTTTGATTGTAATAGATAAACAGTAAAAATTCACGCAATTTTTAATTGCATAAAATAATAACTCACAATAACTATTGCGTTTACAAATACATTTTTGTGGGCTTTTTTATAAAAAAACTCATCGCCAGATGAGTTTGTTGCTTTTGGCGCCCACGAGAGGATTCGAACTTCCGACTTCCACCTTAGGAGGGTGGCGCTCTATCCAGCTGAGCTACATGGGCAATGGTCGGAACAAAGGGATTCGAACCCTTGACCTCTTGGTCCCGAACCAAGCGCACTACCAAGCTGTGCTATGTCCCGATTTTCTTGGCTTATATAATAATAAACACCTATCCACCAAAATTAAAGTCAAATAATGACATTTGATTTGTTTCGTCCAGTCCAGAGAGGACCCCAAGTTCAGTTAGAACGCGAATGTTTGATTGATTTAATTTGGTGCGTTCAGTCAGATTTTCTTTCGAAATAAACGTTCCGTTTTTTCTCGCCTCGATAACTGAGATTGCGGCAGAATCGCCAAGCCCATCAACAGTGACAAAAGGCGGGATGAGAGAGTTGGTCTCATGATCAACAACGAACATGGTTGCATCGGATTTTTCAAGGCTGATATTCGCAAATTTATACCCTCTTTCGCACATCTCGAGAGCAATCTGCAATGTTTCGACCAAATCGTCATCTTTTTGCGTTGTCACTTTATCGCTAGAAATATTCTTATTTTTTATTTCTTCCAATTTATTAATAATCGCGTTTTCTCCATCCACCATCGCTTTTATATCATAAGCTTTTGAATGAATTGAAAAGAAAGAGGCGTAAAATTCAAGGGGATAATATGTTTTAAAATAAGCGACGCGAACTGCCATCGTGACATAAGCTGTCGCGTGAGCTTTTGGAAACATGTATTTAATGCGATTGCATGAATCGATGTAATATTGAGGAACACCATTTGCTAGCATGATATCAGCAAACTCAGGCTTGACACCTTTCTTCCCGTGTCGCACATCTTCCATGATTTGGAAGGCATAATTAGGCTGCACACCCTTAGACATTAAATATGTCATAATGTCGTCTCGACAACCGATGACATTGCTGAGCGTATAATGCTTATCTCTAATAAGAGCCTCGGCATTGTTCTGCCACACTTCTTTACCATGCGATAGTCCTGATATAACCAATAAATCAGCAAAGGTTTTTGGTTTTGTTTCGCTTAAAATACCCATGACGAATCGCGTGCCAAATTCAGGCAACGCTAAAGCGCCAGTATCAAATTTCAAGAAATTTCTCTTTCGATTTAAGGCGATATCACTAGAAAATAAGGATAGGACTTTAATATCGTTTAGAGGAATATCCTCAAGCTTTAATCCAGTCATCTTGAGAAGCATTTTTAAAACGACGGGGTCATCGTGACCGAGCAGATCGAGTTTCAATAGAGTGTCGTGAAGAGCATCAAATTCGAAATGGGTTGTCTTCCACGTCGAGGATGGTTCATCAGCGGGATATTGAACTGGCGTGAAGTCATAGACATCCATACCATCTGGAATAACGACTATTCCACCTGGATGTTGGCCAGTTGTGCGCTTAACACCTTCACAATGAGATGCGATGCGTGCGATATTGGCATCGCTTATCGTCGATAAATCAACATGCATAGCTTCGTAATAGCCTCTGACATAACCAAAGGCAGTCTTTTCAG
Organism: Bacilli bacterium; assembly: GCA_041653015.1. Classification (GTDB taxonomy): domain Bacteria; phylum Bacillota_I; class Bacilli_A; order RFN20; family CAG-826; genus JBAZGG01. The sequence goes on from JBAZGG010000007.1 coordinate 18,204, forward strand.
CAATCGTGCCGATGGTGCCAGCGCGATACACGTTATCTTTCCCGAGAAGGACTTTTGTGTAATCATGTGCCTCTTGCAAATAATCAGATGGTAAATTTAAGTCGATGTCCGGCACTTTATCAGCATCAAATCCCAGGAATGTTTCGAAAGGAATATTTTGTCCATCGCTCGTCATCTTGCATCCACAGTTCGGGCAATGCTTCTCAGGGAGATCGATACCAGACAAATATTGAGCATCATTAGATAGTTCAAAATGGTGACACTTGGGGCAGAGGTAATGAGGTGGCAAAGGGTTGACTTCGGTAATGCCAGACATCGTTGCGACAAGAGATGATCCCACAGAGCCACGACTACCAACAAAATAACCATCCTGAGCGGCTTTTTTGACGATTAAATGCGCAATTGTGTAGGTCACAGAATAGCCATGGGATATAATACCATCAAGTTCTTTTTTGAGTCTTTCCTCAACAATTTTTGGCAGTTCATCTCCATACATTTTATGAGCGGTTTTATAAACGATATCCGTTATTTTTTTGTCTGAGTCTTTAATGAACGGAGGGAATAGTTTATCCTTCACCGGAGTCACTGAATCGATTAGATCAGCGATTTTACTAGGGTTTGTCACGATCAATTCTTTAGCTTTTTCGCGGCTTAAAAATGAAAAGCAATCATACATCTCTTTTGTGGAACGATAGTGCTGATTAGGATTTTCAAAATATGGTTTATTCCCGCGCGAATAAGGATTCAAAGGATGATTGATGCCACCTACTCCTTTAGCAAAAATGTACACATCGCGATATAATTTATCGCTTGGATTCGCATAGTGAACATCACCAGTAACACATACTGGTTTCTGTGCTACTTCAGCAGCAGAAATTATATCATTTAGCGTTCTCAGGATGTCTTCTTTTGACATCTCGTCCATATCGATTAAATAAGAATAATTTTCTGGCGGCTGAATTTCGATATAGTCATAAAACGACATCGCTTGAACAAGTTCAGTAAATGTTTTCGTTCTTGCCATCTCGAAAATTTCGCCATTTAAACAACCCGATCCAAAAAGAAGATTGTTATGATATTTTTTAAGTTCAGCTCGAGGAATTTTTGGAACATCTGCCAAATATTCAGTGTGCGACAAAGAAATCAATCGATATAAATCTTTCAAACCATTTTGATTTTTTGCCAGAACAATCAAATGTTTAGCCTTTATATGCTTCAATAGTTTGTTGCTCGCTTCAAGCTTCAATAAATCGCGATGTGTCATCTCGCGATTGTTCTTTGTAAGAATGGTTAGAATTGCAAGCCATACATCGAGGAGAACTTTCGCATCAAAATCCGCTCGGTGAGCATCATTTTCATTATAGGTCGTAATATCGAGATTTCGCGCTAAAGCGCCCAGCCTATGAAGTTTGGCTTCAGGAAAAAGATATCTTGATAAAGATAAGGTGTCAATAATTGGATTTGTAATAGGCGGTAAGCCGTTGTTTTTTCTCGCTTCATTTAAAAAGCCAATATCAAATTCAGCGTTATGAGTGACAAGAATGGCCCCTTCAATGAACCCATCGATTTCTTTTAATGCTTCTTTGATGGTCTTCGCATTGCGAACCATATCCTCAGTAATACCAGTTAAATTGGTAATTTTTTCGGATATTTTAATTTTGGGCCTGATCAATAAATCAATCTGGTTTCGCACCATCCCTTTTTCAAATCGGTTTGCACCAAACTCAAGAATTTGATCATATCGAGATGACAGTCCAGTCGTTTCAAGGTCGAGAACAACATAGGTCGCATTAGAAAGTTTTATATCGCTTGGATTTATTGCACACTTTAAAATGTTATCAACCATGTATAGTTCTGAACCATAAAGCATCTTTAGATGATATTTCTCCGCAGCTTTTTGTGCATCTGGATGAGCGTGCACAACACCGTGATCGGTGATGGCGATCACTTTATGACCCATATTGCTCGCTAGCTCACAGTAATCGTTGATGGATGAAACAGCGTCCATACTAGACATTTTAGTGTGGAGATGAAGTTCGACTCGCTTATCTTGTTCCGGATCATCGCGAAGGGGGGTTTTTGGCAGTTTTAAGATTGAATGAGCAAATATTCCAATTTTTTTGGTATATTTATCTTCCTGAGGACAACCGAGAACTCTAACGTTCATCCCTTTGGTCAACGTCTTGAGGCTCGCAGCGCTCATGCCAGACTTTTCAGCATTGCTCTTCTCATTAGAAAAGGCACGAACATAAATTCCACTTCGATCATCGCCCAATCCAATGCGCAGAGAAACGCCATTATTTCTTGATGATCGCTCGTCGACTTCAAAAATAGTTCCAGTGACATCAACATTGCTATAATTCTCTTTTGATATCGATACTTCATCTAGATGTTCGACTGGTTTATAATCGCCTAGTTTATACGCTCTTTTGCGCTTTCTCTCTTCAACCATTTTGTTATAGTTTGATCTCATCTCATCGAGCAGAGATTGCTCATAAAGACTCTGATCAAAAACCTGTTCTTCAGCGCTTTTATCATCGCGATAATCAGTAATTTCCGGAATATTTTCAGCTTGACTTTCGATATATGCATCACTTGCTTTTTTCTCGATTTTTTCCATCTTTTTGGGAGATATCTTAATAGTCTTTTCAATCTCTTTGATAGCGAAATCAACGAGAATTTCATAGTTGATAAATGATAAAAAGTCTTTGAAATCAGCAGCCATTTGCTTTTGACTATTCAATTCGTCTTCAGAAGAGACGACGAATGTGATGGTCAAGCCATTAGGAATTATCTCTAACTTGTTTGGCATGTGATAGATAAATAGATACCACCCTTCAAAAAGATTAATCGCATCGTAAATGGAAGGGCGAATGCGGTAGGAAAAATTAATTTTATATGGATAATGGATTTCCGATAGTGCATCGATGAACTCCCTCAATAGATCATAATTCCACGGAGTATTTTTAACGATTGACATATCGATCTGATTGTTGTCATATGGATTTCTAGCGATTAAATCGAAATCAATGTCAAAACTTTCAATATTCGATATATTGATTGAATTTAAAAATCTCTCCATTTTATTCGTCATATCACACAATAAATCCAATGATATCCTTAATAGCGATGAATATGGCTAGAATAAACAATATAGCCAGTCCAATATACGACATGATCGTTTTGGCCTTGTTTGATACTTTCTTTTTCGTGATCGCCTCAAAGGCAACAACCACTAAACTCCAACCATCAAGACCTGGGAATGGCATGAGATTGAGAAGAGCTAAGTTGATGGATAGAAACCCGATGTAATAAATATACATGCCAAAGCCATAATTTGCGTTGACGAGCGTAACTTGCTTAGCTATGGCGAGAGGACCACCGATGTTCGACCAAGATGCACCGGTAAAAAGTCCTCCTATCGCTTTAGCGATGGCGGTATTTGCATAGACGAATTGATTCCACGAATTAGCAAAAACCTCACCGATGTTATACCAATATACATATCTTTGAAAAGATATTCCAACATCTTGCCACGCATATGTGCTCTCTCCAATTGCATAAGACGAAACGGTGATGGGATGAGATAACAAAGAGTATTCGTAGCTTCCACTCTCGCTGTTTTGAGTGATGGTAATCGTAGTAAATTTAGCTGTGAAAGAGCATTCGCCTTTAGGCGTGGCAAAAAGAGGTGTTGAAACAAATTTTGGAGCATGATAAGAGACAGGTATTTGTACCTCGCCATAATCGATTACGGCATCGACCAATGCATCTTGTTCATAAAAATATATGCATTCATTCATCGATGGATCTTTAATGGTTGTATATGTAGGATTGCACACTGCGACATAAGCATTAGTGACACCACTCTCATTGGTGATTGAAACCGAATCATCGATCAGATAGTATACAGAGTTTTCATTTGTGACAGGTATGAGAAAAAACCTGTCATTCGTTTGCAGCCCTGCCGTTTGAGCAAGAGATGATTCTGTGATGTTTAAATTACTTGTGATTTGGGTGTGTGGAAAACAAGCGGATGAGATAAATATCAGAGTGAACCCGAGAACAAAGTTTAAAATAATACCCGCAGCAAAAACGATGGCTTGTTTCCATTTCTTGATGCCTTGAATACTTCGCGATTCTGGAATCACTTGACCTTCGTCAAGTTCAACTCCTTCTCCATACATCGAGACGTATCCGCCCAGAGGAAACCATCGCAATGAAAATTTCGTTTCTTTCTTTGCACCTCGTCTAGAAAAGATTTTCGGCCCAAAGCCGATTGAAAACTCCAAACAATAAACATTGAACATCTTCGCTGTCGCGAGGTGTCCGAGTTCATGAATCAAAACCAGCAATCCTAAAGCGAGAATAAAAAGCAAAATGCCAACGAACCAATCAAGAAAAGACATTATTAACGTTCCTCCAATAATGATTGAACATATAGTCGAGTATCCTTATCCACTTTTGAAATAATTTCTGGAGTGGGATTCAGAATATTTTGAAAATGCGCTAAAGCTTTTTTTATGATATCTTCAATTTTTAAAAAACTGATTTTGCTGTGCAAAAAAGCATACACCGCTTCCTCATTGGCAGCATTGAGAACGCAGGGCATAATACCTTTTTGCGATAGTGCCCAAAAAGCGTAACCGACACACGGGAAGCGTTCTGGATCGAAATCTTTAAACGTAAAATCGCCGAGATCTTCCAATTTTTTTCCTCGAAAAACATCAAAAGGAACGTTTCCTTCAAATAACGCATAACGAATTGGGATGCGCATGTCAGGAGCGCCGATATCGGCAACATAAGAATCATCATTCAACTGGATGAGCGAATGCACTTTGGATTCGCCATGCATCAAAATCTTAATTCTCTCAATTTCGAAGCCAAACAAATAGTGCGCTTCAATAACTTCAAAACCTTTATTCATCATCGTTGCTGAATCAATTGTAATTTTAGGTCCCATTTCCCATGTTGGATGTTTTAACGCATCATCCTTGGTAACATCCAGTAGATCTTCGCGAGACAGATTGCGAAAAGCACCGCCAGAAGCAGTCAAAACAAGATATTTAACATCGTTTTTATCGACTCTTTTTAAACACTTGCTCAAAGCGACATGCTCTGAATCGATAGGATATAATTTTCCTTTACCATCCCTTAATAGACAGTTGATAATTTCGCCACCAACGACCAAGGATTCTTTATTAGCGAGACAAACGATAAGATTTTTGTTTAGCGCTGCTATGGTTGGCAAAAATCCAACAAAACCCACGAGTGCATTTACGACCATATCAACTCGGCTTTCCTCAACAAGGCGAAGAAGGCCACTATCACCGCTATAAAATTGAATTTCTGGATATTGCGTCGCGAATCTCTCTTTGTCGACGGGAGATATCACGCAGACACTCGTAACTGATGGGTTCGATTTTATGATGTCGTGAACTCTATCAACATTGTGACCAACGCTAAAGGATACAAGCTGAAAATTGGAAGGGTTCTCACTCATCACATCGAGCGTTTGACTTCCAATGCTTCCTGAAGCGCCTAAAAGAATGATTTTTTTCATCTTACAAAGAAATCCCAACCATTTGTAATAAAAATAACGCAGACGCTGACGGCAAGAGACGAAAAAATTAAAGAATCAAAGCGATCCAAAACTCCCCCATGAGCTTTCAATATATTTCCGTAATCCTTGACATGAAAAAACCTTTTGATAGCGCTAAACGAAAAGTCACCGAGATTGGAAAGCAAAGCAATGACCATAGATAGAAAAACAATCCAATACCAACTATCGAGTCCCAAAGTCGGCAAAATTGGATAATTGAGTGAAGCGGCGATTAAAGCAAAAGATGATGAGAATGAAACGCTGAAAACCGCTCCACCAATAATGCCTTCCCAAGTTTTCTTTGGAGAAATTCGTGGATTGACCTTGTTTCTTCCGAATAAAATTCCTGTAAAATAGGCACCGACATCGTTGCATATTGTTCCTATCAAAACAAAAATTAACAAAAATGCAGAATGCAAATACTGAAATAGAGGCGTCGAAATGTCAACTTGAAATTGATCGAACAAAAACAGCGGATAATATCTTAAGAAATAGAAGGATTGAAATCCTAAGCCTATCAAAATGCTCATCGTGAACAAATAGCAGACATCATATAAAGTAAATTCTTCAACCAAAAAGGAAACGAAGAAAAAGGCACATGCGGCAACGGCTATTCCAATTGAAGAAACAATAATATCTGAGAATCCAATAGAGAATATGCCATTCGGCCAAATTTTCGCAAAATATGTATAATAATCATCTGAGCTAGCAATGTAAGCTTGGATATTATTCTTAACAAAAATCCAATAGACGAAAAAAAGGATTAGAACATAAGTAAAGACACAGATGAAAATCGAATATTTCTTTTGTGGAACTTTTAGTATCTCAAGGATAGCTAAACATAATACCGCCATGACAATAAAGAAGAAAAACCATCCGCCAAGAAATAGACAAGGAATCGAAAAAGTACACATGATAAGAGCGACAATGACACGCGACTTCATCGATGATTTCTGTTCTGACGAAAGTTCGTTAACTTCAATTTTATGATCTCTATTCATTTTTTAAACCTCCAAAACGGCGATTGCGGAGGTTATACTCATCGAGACATTTTTCAAATTCAAGAGAAGTAAAATCAGGCCAATATATTTCTGGAAAAAGAAATTCAGCATATGCTATTTGCCAAGGAAGATAATTGCTCGTTCTAAGCTCCCCTGAAGTTCTAATCAATAAATCGACATTCGGCAAGTCATGAGTATATAGATAAGATTCAAATTTTTGCTCTGTCATGTCTCCTAAGTTTGCTTTGCCTTCCCTGACATCTTTAGCATAAGCTTCACAAGCGCGAATAATTTCGGCTTTTCCTCCGTAATTCAAACATATGTTCAATACAATCGTATTGTTGTTCTTTGTTTTTTCAACTGCGTCTAGCGTAACTTTTTGCGTTGAGGGAGGAAGTTTTGACAAATCGCCCGAAATAATTATTCTTGCACCGTGAGACATTAAATGTTTAATTTCGCGCTTAAAAAACAATTTTAAATAGTTGAACAAATGATTGATCTCGGACTTTGGTCTAGACCAATTCTCTGTGGAAAATGCATAGAGTGACATCACATAGATATGGCGTTCGAGGCAAGAGTGAAAGATATCGATAATTCTTTCACAGGCTTCTTTATGACCAAGATATCGAGGTAGGCCTTTTTCTTTTGCCCAACGACCATTTCCATCCATGATAAAAGCAACATGATTTAATGGCTTCAATTCTTTTTTATCACTCATAATGCACGCACCTTTTATCGTGCTTAAATTATACATTAATGTGAGACTCTATAAAAGTAATAATCACAAAAATCTTTTTAATTAAAAAGAAAGGGGCGATTGCCCCTGACTTATAATGACATGATGTCTTTTTCTTTGGCTTGAATTATTTCGTCGACTTTCTTAATCGATTCATCAATAGCTTTTTGCACTTCTTGTTCCACTCTTTTTTGCAAGTCTTCGCTCATTTCATCATTTTCTCTAATCAGGTCGAGATAATCTCTTCGAATATTGCGAATTGATATTTTACAGTCTTCTGCGAAAGATTTAGCCTTTTTGACCAGATCACGTCTAGAATCTTCAGTAAGAGCAGGTATGATAATGCGAATGATATCGCCTTCAGCTTGAGGATTTAATCCGAGACCTGAAGCCGCTACAGCGCTAACAATAGATTTTAGATCGTTTTTGTCATAGGGTTTTACAACAATTTGTCGCGGTTCTGGCGTGACTATTGAAGCGATCTGACTAATTTGAATCTTATCGCCATAGTAGTCAGCATATACTTTGTCAAGAATTGCAGCGTTAGCGCGACCGGTACGAAGTGTATTAAGATTGGTTTTAAACGAATCTATCGCCTTCGTCATTTTACTTTGAGCTTCGAGAGTAATCGCATCCATAGTTATTGTCCTTTTCTAATGGTAGTGCCTATCGGCTCACCATTTAACACTTTAAGAAAATTCTCACAATTGTTCATATTAAAGACTCGAACAATAATATTCTTATCTTGAATCATAGCCACCGCTGTTTGATCCATAACTTGCAAATTCTTTGAAATGACTTCACTAAAAGTTATTTCCGGTATCAACCTGGCATGAGGATTCTCGCGTGGGTCTGCATCATATACTCCGTCGACACCATATTTTGCCATAAAGATGCAATCTGCATCGATATCGAGAGCTCGCAACGCAGCGGTTGTGTCCGTTGTAAAGAATGGATTGCCAGTTCCTCCAGCAAATATGACAACTCGACCTTTTTCAAGATGTCGAATAGCTCTTTTTCTGATATATGGCTCAGCGACAGATGGAACTTCAATTGCACTCATGACTCGACATTCGACGTTATTATTTACAAGTGCACTTTGAAGTGCGAGAGCATTGATTATCGTCCCCAACATACCCATGTAATCTGCCGTGCTTCTCTCAATGCCGATTTGATCAGCAAATTTGCCACGCCAAATATTACCAGCACCGATGACAATTGCAACCTGCAATTTCTCATCAAAAATTTTCTTAATGGTCTTTGCAACAACATCGAGATTTTTTGCATCGAGAATAACCTTGGCTTTTTTATCCGCTAAAGCTTCTCCAGAGAGTTTAATTAGTATTCGTTTGTATGCTGACATAGTCTGTCCTCCTTTTCTAAAGAAAAGCACTCAAAAGAGTGCCTTACTTATTTTGTGACATGACTTCACAAGCGAAGTCATCACGTCTCTTTTCAATTCCTTCTCCAACAAAGTATCTAACGAATTCAAGAACGTTGATTTTTTTCTTCTCCAAATATTGACCAACCGTCTCTTCATTCGACATCAAGTACATCTGTTCAAGGAGAGTTTGCTCACTAAGAATCTTGTTAACTTTCCCATCGATAATACTCTTTAAGGCCAATTCAGGTTTTCCTTGCAATTTAGGATCATCTTTAGCGACTTCAAGAGCAATCTTTCGTTCATATTCTCTCACGTCATCAGGAATGCAATGCTTGCAGATGTATATAGGGGCATTGGCCGCAATGTGCATCGCCAGACCTTGCGCAACTTCATCGTCTTTTTTATCAAGGACAACAATAACACCAATCTTGCTTCCATTATGAATGTAGGTGCCAAAGTGTTCATGAGAAGTTTTTTCAATGACTTTGAACCTTCTGAAATCCAATTTCTCACCAAGTGCAATCGAAGCATCGAGGAGAATAGATTTTGCTGCTTCGCGAGCGGAATCAATATCGGCAAAATCTTTAGTGAGAACGAGCTGTGATAAATCAGATGCTAATTTGCCAAATATTTTACCTTTAGCAACAAAGTCGGTTTCGCAGTTCACTTCAACAATGACTGCTTTATTCCCATGTTCTTTGATATCAGTCAAACCTTCAGCAGCAATACGAGAGGCTTTTTTAGCAGCTTTTACAATACCTTTTTCGCGAAGATAGTCAACCGCTTTTTCAACATTCATCCCGCATTCTTCTAAAGCTTTTTTGCAATCCATATTACCAGCGCCAGTGCGCTCTCGTAATACTTTAATCAATTCAATAACACTTGAAGCCATGGTTTATTTCTCTACCTTTTTTTCGACAATAACATCATCGTTTTTGGAAGAGATATCAATCTTTTCGTGACTTGTTTTCGCTTTTTCAGGCGCGCTTTCTTCTTTGGCGGCTTGTTCGTGCTTGACAATTATAGGCTTTGAAATATTCTCTTCTTTTTTAAAACCGACAGGCGCTTTTGGCGCAACCGCTACTTCTGAAGCGTTCAAAACTGACTCGTGTTTAGTGCCTTTAATTTGATAGTGATCATCATCAGCATTGTCCTTTTTGAATTTGCCACGTTCAGCTTGCATTCTCTCAAAACGCTCTTGTTTTTCTTTGCGTTGAGCACGAATTGCAGCGAGTTTTTCAGCATTTTCTTTATCGGCTTGCTTGATGACATCTTTCATTGTGACTTCTTCTTGCTCATCTTTTGTATAAGCGACGATTGCTACTCCACCTTTTGCTTCAACAATAGCGTCGGAAACAAGTGAAGTAATCAATCGAACCGACTTTGTTAAATCATCATTCGCAGGAATTGGAAAATCAATATTATCTGGATTCGCGTTCGTGTCAACGATGGCGAACACAGGGATGTGAAGAATACGAGCTTCACTAACAGCGTTGTGATCCATTGTTGGATCGATCACAAATACGGCATTAGGAACCTTTCTCATCTCTTTAATACCCTCTAGGTTACGAGAAAGTTTGTCTTTTTCTTTTTTCAAAATAGAGACTTCTTTTTTAGGCATTCTATCGAATGATCCATCGGTGTCTTGCTCTTCGAGTTGTCTTAAAAATCTGATTCGTCCTTGGATTGTTTTAAAATTAGTTAGTGTTCCACCCAACCATCTATTATTAATGAAAAAGCTTCCAGATCTGAGCGCTTCTTCCGAAATAACGTCACGATATTTTTCATTAGTTCCTACAAAAAGCACTTTGCCACCATCTTCAACGATTTTTTTCATCGCGGCATATGCTTCTTCAATTTTTGCAATAGTCTTCACTAGATCGATGATGTATATCCCGTTGCGATTACCATAAATAAACTTCGCCATTCTAGGATCCCATCTTCGCGTTTGATGCCCGTAATGGACACCGCCTTCAAGCAATTTTCTCATCGAAACGATTTTTGCATTTGGTTCATGCATAACCATCTCCATCGTCACTTCACCGGCAGGGGCTACTTGATCCGCCTCTACAACAGCTACTTCTTTCTTTTCGTCACTCATTAAGTGAACCTCCATTTGTTTTGCCTCCATCGTTTCTAACAACGTCCCCATACGCATTCTCTAAAATAAAGCGATGGACTAGGACTTTGAATCCGCGATGTGTGATAGTCTCTCTATTGAGAGCCGTTGTAAAGTTTAACACACTCATACGTGCGTATGCAAGAAAAAGGGGAATGATAAGGCAAAATTATTTTTTGTGATCTCGTGGATGAAAAGCCTTGTGTTGATTCTGTAGAGCTTCTTGCGAAACGTGAGTGTATATTTGTGTCGTATTAATACTCTCGTGGCCAAGGAGCTCTTGAATTATTCTTAAATCGGCACCTTCTTCAAGAAGATGCGTGGCAAAAGTATGACGAAACAAATGCGGATGTAGACCTAAATAGCAACCCGTTTTTTTCTCTATATCGCGAAGAATATATTCAAGACCTCGAGTTGTCAGCATACGCCCGCGTGAATTTAAAAACAATTCAAGAACCTCATCGGAAGTATTATTTTGCAGGAGTTTTAGACGCAAGTCATTTTGATACTTCGACATGGCGGTTTTACATGTTTTAGAAAAGGGGACAATCCGTTCTTTTTTTCCTTTTCCAATAATGTGAATAATTCGACCATTATAATCAATGTCGCCTATTTTGATGCTAACTAATTCACGCGCACGAATGCCTGAAGCATAAAGTAATTCTAATATGGCTTGATCTCTCTCAACCAGCAAATCCTTTCTAGTTAAATTAGATGCCAAAATATCATTGATCTGCTTCATAAATAATGCAGATGGATACTTTATGTCTTTTTTTGGCGATTTAATAAAAATGAAGGGATTGAAATCGATATACTCTTTCTTTTTTAAAAACGCGAAATAATGCCGATAAGTAGCCAATCGTCTCGCACAACTTCTCTTTGAAATAGAAGCCGCTAATTCTTCAGTTAAAAAATTTCTTATGACAGGTTTTGTCACATCATTTTCATTAAGACCTTCTTTTTTCAAAAAAGTATAAAATTTTTCTATGTCGCGTTTATATGAATCAATAGTGCATGTCGAATAGTTGCGTTCAAAGTGCAAATAGTCAAGAAATTCTTGCGTTTGTCTATTCATTTTCTTGATACCACCTCGTTATTGATTCTACTGCAAAAGAAGCGATTTCGTTTCGATTCAATCTCTTTTTATTATAGTAGATTGCGTAATTGGCATTCATTGGAGAAAATGAAAGCGGATTAGAATTCGCAACATAGTTCATGAGTGCACCAATCATAGTATCAATCGGAGGAATTGCCGTTTTTTGATTGCTTAAAATTCGATATGCATTTATACCAGCGATAATTCCTGTCGCAGCACTTTCTACATATCCCTCAACACCCGAAAGTTGACCAGCAATAATAACTCTGCTATCAGCTTTCAGAGAAAAATCAGGGTTTAAAATCGCTGGCGATCGAAGATAAAAATTGCGATGCATAAGACCATAGCGTATAAAGTCAGCATTTTCAAGTCCTGGAATCAATGAAAAAACTCGTCTTTGTTCAGAAAAGGACAGATTGGTTTGAAAGCCAACAATGTTATACATCTCACCAATTAAATCGTCTTGACGAAGTTGAACAACGGCATACGGAGATGGTTTTTGAGTAAAACCAATTGGAGACAAAGGACCAAAACGCAATGTGTCAGGGCCTTTTTTCGCCATTACTTCAATGGGCATACAACCTTCGAAATATTCCTTATCAAAGGAGTGAATCATACCCAGCTTTGCATGTATCAATTCGCTGACAAACTTATAATACTCGTCTCTTGTTAGTGGACAATTGATGTAGTCTTTTCCCACATTGAATTTTGAATCGATAAATACTTTCGAAAAATCAATTGAAATCTTGTTTACGATTGGTGCGCTTGCGTCGAAAAATGATAAAAACTTGTCACTGCCCACTATTTTTTTAATGGTAGCGATCATCTTATCACTAGTTAAGGGACCGGTTGCAATAATAGAAACACCCGGAGGAAGTGATTCTACTTCACCGATAACAAGTGATAAATTAGGATTCGCTCTTATTTTTTCTGTAATATATCGGGAAAATAAAGTTCGATCAACACTTAAAGCGGATCCAGAAGGAACCGAATATTTCTTTGCGCTTTCCATCGTTATCGAATGCATCATTCGCATTTCTTCTTTTAAAAGACCACAGGCATTATCCAGAGAGTTGTTTTTCAAAGAATTCGAACAGACGAGTTCGGCAAATAAATCACTTTGATGGGCACCTGTGCTCTTTTTAGGACGCATTTCAAAAAGTGTGACGTGAACTCCGTGGTTTAATAAAAAATTACACGCTTCAGCACCAGCAAGGCCTGCACCGATAACATTGACATTCTTCATGCATTTATTGTATCAAATATAATTAATGATTATCTTCTTTTTTAGGAAGTGATTCACAGTAGCGACACTTCGGGAAATTAGTGCAGCCTAAAAAATCAGATTTTCGACCTTTTTTAACCACTAGATAACCACCGCATTTAGGGCATTTTTTCACAATTTGTGGATTAGCATTTCTTTCTTCGTTGCCTTTTATGTATGTACAGGATGGATATCCACTACAGCCGACAAATGTTTTCCCTTTTTTATCTTTTCTCACTACTAACGGCATGCCGCATTTAGGGCATTTTTCGCCAGTATAAACAGGTTCTTCTTTTTCTTTCTTAATATAGTCGCACTTAGGGAATGCACTGCAAGCAATAAACTTTCCATATTTACCTTTTTTCACAACTAGAGGACTGCCGCATTTCGGACACATTTCACCGGTCTTTTCTTCGGGATCTTTATACATCTGAGAATCAATTTGATCTACTTTCTTCATAAATGGATAATAAAATTCAGTAATCATCTGAGTTCTTGACTCTGAGCCATCTTGTACATCGTCGAGGTCGGCTTCCATTCTTGCCGTATATTTTGCATCCACAAATTCTGGGAAATATTTATCTAAAACATGAGCTGTTCTCATTCCTTGTTCCGTTGGAATGAGTTCACCACGATTGTCTAAAACATAACTATGATTGGCAATAGTTTTAATGGTCGAAGCATAAGTTGAAGGGCGACCGATTCCTAATTCTTCCATTAGTTTGACGATTTTTGCTTCTGAATAGATCGCGGGTGGTTTTGTAAAATGCTGAACATCATTTATTTTAACGACATCAAATTCTTCATTAAGGACGAGATTTGGCAAGGATTTATCAACTTCCTCAGATGAATTTCCATATAGAACTTCAAAACCATCAAATAGGGTTCTTACCCCTTCGGTTTTGAACTGCATTCCTTTATTAATAAAGAAAACAGTCGTGACTTCTTCAAGTTTTTCAGGCATCAGTGACGCAAGAGCTCTATTATAGATAAGTTTATATAGTTTATATTGCTCATTTGTCAGATATGATCGAACGCTTGCTGGTGTTCGATGATTTGATGTCGGCCTAATAGCTTCATGCGCATCTTGACCCAATGTCGAGATGATTTCGTCTTTGGCCGAGCCGACATATTTTTCTCCGAATTTTTCATTGATAAAAGCTCTTGCGCGTTGCACAAATGTATTAGATAATCGCGTTGAATCGGTACGCATATATGTAATCAATCCAACGTGTTCACCGCCAACATCAACACCTTCATATAATCTTTGAGCGAGAGAAGATGTTCTCTGCGTCGTAAAATGATAGACATTAAAAGCTTCTTGCTGCATCGTTGAAGTAGTAAAAGGAGGCTTAGATTGTATCTTTCTTTGCCTTTTTTCGATAGATGTCAACGATAATTTCGCTGGAATTAAAGCAACAATTTTTGCATCTTGATCTTTACCCGTGATGTGAACGCTCTCGCCATCAATTTTGTCTAAAGAAAGAGATAACTCTTTAAGTCCACTCTTTACATCGAGATCAATCGTCCAGTATTCTTCAGGAACGAAAGAATCAATTTCTTTTTGGTGATCGCAAATGATTTTAAGCGTTGCCGATTGCACTCTTCCTGCAGACCTAGAATTTAACTTTTTTTGTAAAAGTGAGGAGAGTTTAAAGCCAATTATCCTATCAATAATCCTTCTCGTCTCTTGCGAGGCGACAAGATTCATATCGATGGTCGACGGATTTTCAATAGCTTCGGTAATAGATTCTCGAGTAATTTCATGAAATCTAAGTCTTTTTGTCGTTTTTGGATCGAGATCGAGGACTTGTGTCAAATGCCATGCAATGGCTTCGCCTTCACGATCTGGGTCAGTAGCAAGAAGAATTTCATCAGCTTTTTTTGCTTCTGAGAGCAATTCATCAACAGTTTTTTGTTTATTGTTTTCTTTCGATATTATATAGGTGGGTACAAAACCATTATTTATATCGATGCCAAGGCCACCTTTACCGCTTGTAGCAAGTTCGCGAATATGACCTTTTGATGCCATAACGCGATAATCGCTACCAAGATATCTTGCAATTGTATCGCATTTTTTTGGAGATTCAACAATGACTAGTTTCATGTGATTCGTCCTTTCGCCTAAATAAATATAGAGATAGAACATGTCAATGTCAAACCATTTGACAAAAAAACTTTCTCTTAAAGAATTATTCTTTAAACTAATTTTGAACTTTTTTATCGACCTCGGGAGTAAAATGCAATTCTTGAAATACATCATCTCCGCTTTCAACTAAGGAGGCTCCTTCTTTAATAAGTCGGTTACACATAGATGAAACATTCCCTGGATATGGAACGCACATAACATCGCGTCCCATTTCAAGTGCGTGTTGCACAGTGATAAGCGTGCCCGAACGAACGCTTGGTGCTTCTCCGACTATCGTGGCTTGAGATAGGGCAGCAATAAGTCTATTTCTCTGAGGAAACTGTTGCTTTGCAGGTTCTGTTTTGTGCGGATATTCACTGATAATAAGATGGTCTTTTTTCATGACGATATACAATTCTAAATTCTCTTTTGGGTAACAAGAATCAATTCCGCATCCTAAAACTCCAATAGTCCTCCCGCTACAATTAATTGCTGTCTCATGAGCAATCCTATCAATTCCTTTTGCTAAACCAGATACGATTATTTTGTATGGAGAAATTTCCGAGACAATTTTTCTGGTCATCTCTTCTCCATATTTTGTCATCTGACGCGTTCCAACAAAGGATATGCACTTCATCGTGTCACTTGCCAATGTTATATCACCATAGAAATATAGCACAAAAGGGGGCTTAAAAATATTTTTCAGGTAATTAGGATAATCAGCATCAATAAGAGTGAGCGTCTTGCAGTTAATCTTGCTGATTGATTCCTTAATCTCATTTTCACTAATCGGTTCTTTTCTTTTTATTGCATCATAAATTTTCTCCCAATCACCTTCGTATTTGATTGAAAGAAAAATAAGTATTTCTCTCGCTTCCATATTATCCTCCCACAAAATAGTAGAAAGAAATGGGAAAAACGTGCCCTGATCAAAATAATGTCATCTGTCGATTTAATGAATTGATGACTGGCTTATACGAAAATCTATGAAAGTCTTTAATCGGACCATATTTCTCGAGAGCGAGCAAATGGCTTTTCGTTCCATATCCTTTGTTTATTTTAAAACTGTATAATGGAAATTTTTTATCCATTTCAATCATGAGATCATCTCTTGCAACTTTTGCAAGAATTGAAGCGGCGGCAACGCACTCAGCTTTTTCATCGCCTTTGACCAAATCAAGAACTCTAACATCAAATTTAGGTAATTTCATCGCATCAGAGATAATCATGTCGAATCTGTGATTTAGTTTGCATATCGCCTCGCTCATCGCTAATCTTGATGCCTCAAGAATATTTATCTCATCAATCTTTTTTGGAGTTACAAAAACTATCGCGTACGCGAGCGCGCGCTTCTTTATAACTATAAAGAGAGCACGTCGCTTTTTATCACTCAATTGCTTCGAATCATTGATTTCTTCACATTTAAAATTTTTTGGTAAAATAACGGCGGCGGCACATACTGGACCAGCTAATGAACCGCGACCAGCTTCATCTGTTCCAGCGATATAACGAATTTTTGATGAAAAAAACTGATCCTCGTAATTAAGAGCCATATTTCACAACCTCTCAATTGAGATCCTGCCTAAATAGCCATTTTTAAAATCGTTCAACAAAAGAACCTGAGCTTTGGTAATATCGAATTTACCACCGCTCATACAACCACGCAAGCACGCTATTTTATTAAATATATCGTCATGGTCAATAATCAAATGATCAATCTTGTATTTATCTTGCAAAACTCCTGGGTAATACTTCTGCAATAAATTCAGTAGATAACGAGATAATGAATCAATAGGGAGAATATCTTGTTTAACGCAGCCGATTAGTGCGACATTTTTTGAAACCATTTCATCATCATATCGCATTGGCAAAATCCCTGGTGTGTCTAGCAAATCAAAATACTTGCTTATTCTAATCCACTGCTCAGAACGCGTAAGACCTGGCTTATTTTGAACTGATGCCGACGATGAATGAGTTAATGTATTTATCAGGGTTGATTTGCCAACATTTGGAATGCCTAAAACCATTACTCTCACAGGTTGGGGTTTCATTCCTCTTTTCTTTTCTTTCTCACGTTTTGCAAAAGAAAGCTGTTCACATTTAATTCCGATTTTCTTTGAAAATGATGGCGATGTCAAATTGCCGGCAATCGTTGTAAAACCAATTTTTTCATAATATTGTATCCATTTGCCAGTAATAGTCTCATCAGCTAAATCATTTTTTGATAATACGATCAGAACTGGCTTTGATTTAAGCATGGTGTCAAAAAAGGGATTGTGTGATGAAAGTGGCGCTCTAGCGTCAATAATTTCGATAATAATGTCGACAAGCCTAGTTTTCTCTTCAATATTTTGAAGAGCTTTCTTCATATGTCCAGGAAACCAATGAATTTGATTTGACATAATTACACACCGCGTGGCCAATGATATGATTTATTCGAACACTCTGACTCAGCGGCGATTGTGCACGTGCCTTCCATAGCAATAACCTTGCCTATAATATATGACTTTTTTACTGGACCAGCCGTGCGAGAGTCTTTGCTGTAATTTCTATTGTCTCCCATTACAAAGTACTCATCATTTGCCAAAGTTCTTTCGGCATAGTATTTATTGCCAGTCCAATCGACACCAGGAATATTGAGATCCTCTATTAAATCGCCGCCAACATATAAAAAGCCTTCTGCAGAAATGGAAAAAGTTTCATTTGGCAGAGCTATGACGCGTTTAATCTTTGATGAAGATGAACTATTTAGCTGACCACTACCATCATAATCAGAGGCATAGTAAGTAACAATTATGTTGTTTCGACAAATGTCATCAATAGCATTCTCGTGTGTGTCCATAATTCCGAATTCGACACGATATCCTATAAGAGATGAACCACCTTTCTCGCCTTGAAGATTGCCATTTGCATCGGCCGAATATTCATTAAGAGTCGGGTACATTGACTGGCCATTAACAAAAAAAGTTCTGTAATAAATGTTGTGCCAAATCAAAACCCCGCCAATAGCCAGTAAGCCGACAAACAGAACGCTTCCAGCAATGAACAATATATTCTTGAAGATATGAGTCTTCTTTTCTTTCGGATCTTTTGGAGGGTTTGCTTTATTCTCTGGTGTAATTTCGCCTGCATTCATAATGTATATTATAAGTTCCTATGAATAAATTATCAATAAAACCAATGCTGGTTTTAAATCATTAAAAAAGAGCCTCATATGAAGCTCTTTTATTTATTTATTAAAGAATTTCTTTAATTCTTGCAGATTTTCCGGATCTTTCGCGCAGATAAGTGATTTTATTCCTTCTCACACGCCCACGTTTTGCAACTTCGATTTTTGCAATAACTGGCGAATGAATAGGAAATGTTCTTTCGACCCCAATACCTGATGACATTTTTCTTACTGTAAATGTCGCGCTGACTCCGGAGCCACGACGTTGCATTACTACGCCCTGGAAAATTTGAATTCGTTCTTTATTGTTTTCGATAATGCGAACAAAAACTTTAACAGTATCACCTGATCTAAAATCAGGAAGATTCTTTTTGAGTTGACGTTCCGTAATATCGTTAACGATATTGTTATTCATTTTTCTACCTCCTCATTACATTTGTTTTCTCTTAATGTTCATGTCCGTGACTTGATAGCGGAACATTCGTATCGTGTAAAACACGCTTTAATAGATTATCAAATAAAAAAATGAAATTCAATAATTAACTTGAAATTGCTTTTTCAAAATACTGTAAAGTAATATTACTTGACAGGACACACTCACTATTTTAGAATACAAAAGGAAGTATAAAAGGGGGACATTATAAATGTCAGTAAAAATTAGATTAACAAGAAACGGACGTCATAATGATGCTAATTATCGCATCGTCGTTGCTGATTCACGTTTTGCCCGTGATGGAAGATATATTGAACAAGTTGGATATTACGATCCTGCAAAGGGACCAGAAAGTGCGGTTATTGACGAAGCGATTGCACTAAAATGGCTCAACAAGGGTGCCAAGCCTTCTGATTCTATTCGTACGATATTTCAAGAAAAAGGCATTATCGAGAAACATTTATCATTAAAGAAAGCTTCTCAAGGAGCTAAATAAATATGGATTACGAACAGATTGTCCACGCTCTTATCGATCCAATTGTCGAAAACAAGAATTCAATCATGATTCGTGAACTTCCTGCAGAAAGAGAAAACGATGTTCTTCTACTAATTGTCGCAGATAATGCTGATACAGCACGCTTGATTGGACACAAAGGAGTTACAGCAAACGCTCTTAGAGAAGTAATAAACGTCGCTGGGAAATCAGAAAACAAACATATTCATTTGAAATTTGAATCGTTCGATGAAAAGGGAGATGACAAGATTTAATTCTTGTCATTTTTGTTCATAAGTGGATTACATATCACTTGGGAAAATTATTGGAACGTGCGGTCTGCACGGAGAGATAAAGGTCTTTTCAACTACAGAATTTGGCGATGTCCGTTATCAAAAAAATAAATCAGTGCAAGTGTTCGATGAAAAGGAGCAAAAACGAACATCATATAGAGTGCGATTATATAGAAGAAATGGAAAGATCGATCATATTTCGTTTCACGAGATAAACTCGGTAGAAGAAGCTGAAGGTTTGATCGGCTGTTACATTCAAATTGAAAAGAAACAATGCACTTTGCCTGATGGTTTTTTTCATTATGATGATTTACAGAAATGTCAAGTTGTTGATGAAAAGGGAGACTTAATTGGCGTGGTGACTGCAATCGAAGAATATACAACTCAAAAAACGCTTAGAATTAAAAGGAATAACGGACCAGATATCCTTGTTCCATTCGTCGATGTATTTATTAAACACATCAATACAAATGAAAAAATAATTAAAATACATGTTATCGAAGGGTTATTATGAAAATAACGATATTGACCCTGTTTCCTGAAATGTTTGATGGTTTTTTGAATACATCAATTCTTAAAAGAGCAATCTCGAAAAAAATCGTGGAGTTTAAAATTGTTAACATTCGTGACTATACAAAAGATAAATATAAGCGAGTAGACACTCCTCCGGTTGGGGGCGGTGCAGGACTGATAATGAAATGCCAGCCTATCATAGATGCAATCAAGCGAAACAAAAGCAGCAAATCCAGAGTAATTTTGCTTTCGCCAAAAGGAAAGACATATTCACAAACAAATGCAAAAATCTATGCAAAACTCGAGGATTTGATAATAATTTGCGGACATTACGAAGGTATCGACCACCGTGTAGAGAAATATGTTGATGATATTATATCGATTGGTAATTTTGTGCTAACTGGAGGAGAAATCGCCGCCATGGCAATTGCTGATTCAATTACACGACTTGTCGATGGCACGATCAGCAAAGAATCATTGAGTGAGGAAAGTTTTGAGAATGGAATATTGGAATATCCACAATATACAGAACCTTATGATTACAAGGGGGAATGCGTCCCAGATGTTCTTTATTCTGGAAATCATTCCGCAATAAATAGATACCATCGCAAAAAAGCTTTAGAAGTAACTCTTGAATGCCGTCCTGAATTATTAAAAAATATGATTTTGTCAAAAGAAGATAAGTTGCTTCTTGATGAAATAGCAAATAAAAAAACTGGCAAATGGGAACTAAGTGCTATATCAAAAGGCAAAAAATTTATTCACAAAAAAACAGAAAAGAAATAAACTATAATCCAAAACCGCCCATTCCAGGAGGCATTTTGCCTGTTTTTTTATATTGAGTCATCAATTTGCTCATCTGTTTCATTTGTTCAAATTTTTTCAAGACCTTATTAACATCAGCTGATGTCTTGCCCGCGCCTTTTGAAATGCGAATTTTTCTAGAATTCCTTAAAATTTCGGGGTGTCTTCTCTCTTTCGATGTCATGGAATTAATTATCGCTTCGAAATTTTTCATTTCTTGTTCAGCCTTATCTTTTTGTTCCTCAGACAATTTTGGCATTCCTGGCAATAGTTTTATAATTCCACCTAATGAGCCAAGTTTTTGAACTTGTTTCATCTGATTGAGCATGTCTTCAAGTGTAAATGCACCATCGATCATCTTGTTAACGGATTTTTTCATCTGTCTCTCATCAATTTGTTCTTGCGCTTTTTCGATAAGAGAGATCACATCTCCCATTCCAAGAATACGATCCGCCATACGATCAGGATGAAACATTTCAAGATCATCCATTTTTTCACCAACCCCAGCAAATTTAATCGGGATGCCAGTTAAATATTTAATGGATAAGGAAGAGCCTCCTCGAGCATCACCATCCAGTTTGGACATAATCACTCCAGATATGGATAATTGATTGTTGAATGAATTTGCAACATTGACAGCATCTTGACCACTCATCGCATCAACGAGAAGTAAAGTTTCATCAGGTGAAACATTTTTTTGAATTAATGACAGTTCTTGCATTAATTTCTCATCAATTTGAAGACGTCCTGCTGTATCGATTACAACGACGTCATATTTGTCTTTTATTGCCATTTGTTTAGCTTTGATGGATATATCAATTGGGCTAATTTTTATGCCCATATTCAAAATACCTACATCGATTCTCTTAGATATTGTTGTCAATTGCTCTATAGCAGCAGGTCGATACACATCGGCAGCAACTAGTAAGACGCGTTTTGAAAATTTCTTTTTTAATAAATATGCAATTTTACCTGCAGTTGTCGTCTTTCCTGAACCTTGCAAGCCAACTAGCATTATGATTGTTGGCCCATTTTTTGAAAACATTACTTCACTATCGATTGAACCTAACAATTCAATTAGTTCATCGCGAACAATCTTCACAATAGTTTGAGAGGGATTTAATAACTCAAAAACCTTCTGACCAATAGCTTTTTGTTTAATTTGGTTAGTAAATTCTTTAACAACTCTATAATTTACGTCAGCTTCTAAAAGAGCAATTCGGATCTCTTTTAACATATCATCAATATTAGACTCAGAGAGGCGAGTTTGACCTTTAATCTTTTTAATAATTGTAGCAAATTTATCGCTCAATGATTCAAATGCCATTATTGATTACCTTCTTTAGTTTTTTCAACAGAATTGACATATTTTTCATATTTGATTTTTCTATCTCAGATATGATTTTAAGAGCTTCTGTCTCATTAAAGGAGATGTGCAATCTATTCTCATAAAAACGCAGCTTATTCTCACCTCGTTTTAAAACATCAGCAACGGCAGCACGAGATATCTTTCTGTTCATGCTAATTTCGGAAATCGAAAGATTATATTGAAAATAATCGCATAAAATTTCGTTTTGCTTATTCGTGAGCAAGCATCCATATGCATCAATTAATGAGTTAACATCACTTATTTTTTTTAAATCTGACATGATTTATTCCCCCAAGCATAATCCATACAAATATTTTTCCAAATCAAATTCTTCAAGATCATCAATTTTTTCTCCTAGACCGATGAAACGAACAGGGATTCCTAATTCGTTTCTAATTGACAAGATAATTCCGCCTTTTGATGTTCCATCCATCTTTGAAACAACGATACCAGTAATTTTTGATGCCTCGGCAAATGATTTCGCCTGCAGAACACCGTTTTGTCCTGTTGTCGCATCAATAACAAGAAATGATTCATGAGGGGCGCCAGGAATCTCTTTTCCAAGAACTCGTGATATTTTACTCAGCTCGAGCATTAAATTATTCTTTGTTTGAAGTCTCCCGGCTGTATCAATGATTAACAGATCAATTTGACCACGTTTAGCTTTTTCGGCGGCTTTATATGCAACCGAAGAAGGATCTTCGCTCTCTTGACCGGCAACAATATCAACTCCAATGCGATTTGCCCATACGCTCAATTGCTCGACGGCTCCTGCGCGAAATGTGTCTGCAGCGGCCAGCATAACTTTTTTTCCTTGATGCAAATAACGATACGCAATTTTCGCAATCGTTGTCGTTTTTCCGACACCATTAACTCCCGATACTAATAATACTGTAACGCCATCTTGAACAAACGAAATGTCATTCTGAATATCATCACCTTTTGTAGCATATTCTACGTACATCTTATCAATTAACATTTCATTGATTTGATCAGGGTTATGAATGTGTTTTTGCTTTGATTCATTCAAAAGTTCGTCAATTACGTGTAACGTTAATCCAACACCCACATCAGCCTCAATAAGCAATTGTTCCAGCTCTTCAAAGTATTCCTTATTGACCTGATTATACTTATTCGACAATTTTTTAAGCTTATCAGCAAAATTCTTTCTCGATTTCGAAAGACCTTTGACATATTTGTTCGTCGAGATTTCTTTTTTCTTGGCAAATTTTTCCTTCAAAATAGACAAAAGACCCATTATTTTCTACCTGCTTTTTGAAAAGCTTCTTTGGCAGCATTTTGTTCTGCTTCCTTTTTTGACGATCCATTTCCTTTGCCCATTAATTGATCTTCAAAATAGACGGCGACTTCAAACCATTTTTCATGAGATGGTCCGGTTGCCGATATGAGACGATATGTTACCGACTTACGCTTTTCTGACTGCATAGCTTCTTGTAGCATCGATTTATAATCTTGAGATTTCGCGGGAGAAAAATGAAAGATGTCGTTATAAAAAATCTTTTTTACAACTTGATGAGCAAATTTGTATCCCTGATCCAAATAACACGCTCCAATAAACGCTTCCAGGACATCTTCCAGGATATTGTCTTGCGTGTGAACATCATTGATGTAGGAATTACCGACCAAAATATAATTATCAAGTTTAAATTTTCTAGCGTAATTAGCTAACGAAGATGTCTTAACAAGCGACGCTTTTAATTTGCTCAGACCACCCTGATTCAATTCTGGATGGAGAATAAAGGCTAATTCAGCGACAACTAGTCCGATGACTGAATCTCCTAAAAATTCAAGTCTTTCATAATCGTGGTGTTTGCTTTTAGCATCCGCATTATACGAACTATGCGTAAATGCCAGTTCAAAATAGTTTAAATCCTTTGGTTTGATTGAAAATGTTTGAAAAATATCATCTAAATTAAGCATTTTGAACTATCCCCTCTCTAATTTTTTTAGTGATGTCATTTTTTGCAAGTTTATAAGCTACATTCAATGCGCATTTAAATGCGAATGCGTCACTTGAACCATGCGCTTTAACAACTACTCCATTGACGCCAAGAATCATTGCGCCACCAGTAGCTTTATAATCCATTGTTTCCTTCATCTCATTAAATCCTTTTTTCGCAAGAAGATAACCACATTTTGAAAAGATATTTCGCCTGAAAGCGTCTTTCATCATGCCGCTCATCATTTTTGCGACTCCTTCACATGTTTTTAGAAAAACATTACCGGTAAAACCATCACATACAATAACATCGGCATCGCCATAAAGGGCTTCACGCCCTTCAATATTGCCTTTGAAATATTTATCGTTTTTGAGAAGTGAATGCGCTTCTTTAACTATCGGAGATCCTTTTCCTGATTCGGTACCATTGGAAAGGAGAAATACTTTGGGATCATTCACACCTAGTACATTTTGAGCATATAATCTTCCCATGAGCGCGAATTGCACCAATTCCAAAGAAGAATTTTCGTTTGAAGCACCAATATCAAGAACAACAACCTGCTTTCCTTTAATTTTCGTTGGAAATGGCGATACGAGGGCAGGACGACTGACTCCTTCAATCTTTTTTAGTTTTATTGTGGTACTAGAGAGATAAGCTCCAGTTCCACCAGCTGAAATAATTCCATCGGCGCGTTCATTCATTAAAGTGTCAATCGCGACCATCATTGATGAATCCCTTGCGCGCAATGCTTCTAATGCCCCGGCTTCCATAGGAATTATGCCTTTAGAGGCAATCAAATGAACTCTATTATTGTCTTTTAAACGATTTAGCTCATTGATATTGCCAACACAAAAAAACTCAGTATCATCATTTTCCTTTAAAAAATCGATAACGGCTTGAACAGTCGTTGCACTGCCGCCATCAGAACCCATCATATCAACAACAAGTTTAATCATATTTTCTTCCTTCTGTAATAATTCTAACAAACATTAGAAAATATACAAAGGGTGCAATTATATTGCATCATCAAAAAGAGAAACTAGATTCTTTTCTTCTTAAAAACAAACATAATCAGCACGCCATTCGAGAGTAAAATAGTCGATAATATAATTGTAAAAATAGTCGAACTCGTATTTTGTGAAATATCATCAAACAAAAGACCGATCGATGACAAAGATGCTCGTCCCATAAAGTTTTCAAGACTCTGCTTTGCCACGGCTAAATCGTATCTTTGCGCACATTTCTGCACTGAAGTATTTGAAGCGTAATTAGAAGCGACATATGTCGCATTGACTAGGATAGCTTTAGCATTGCTAGAGAGGGTTTGGAAAGCAGTCTTTTGAGTTGCCCAAGCACCTGAAGCATTTGCTTCACAGCTATCAGTGGCGCTTAAGAATGATACAGCGTATTCACCAGCTTCTTCCTCAGGTGAGAGAGCTGTCGCACCATAAGCAATAGTAATCTCAGAAATATATGCAACACCAGAATCAGAATAATTCAATGAAAAATACTGATCAGAACCAGAAATGGACCAAGATGTCGAACCATCGACATCGCATGATTTTGCCCCGCGATTATTGCCATTTGAAGGTGCTGGAGAAGCAATATTTGTATAAGGAGATGAATTAGTCAATAATGTCCAACTTTTAGTAGAATCGCTCGTTTTGACTGTTATTGTTTCAATAGGACCAGGAACTGCATCCGTGTTAAATAGGTAATACTGTGATTTAGTACTATTAAACTGCATTTTTGATGTCGTGCCACCATATATATAAGCTTGACCGGTGACACCATTTGAAGACCATGTGTGCCATGCATAGGAACCAGTTAATGAATATGAACTAATTGTGATTGATATCGTTCCACCAGAAACGCGAGAGACGCTTATTGCGCTCGTGTCGGTATATCCTCCATCTGAAGTTGTCGCTGTGATAGTCGCATCGCCAGTGGCGACGCCACTCACTACTCCGGAACTATTAACAGAAGCGATGTTGTCATCGCTGCTCTCCCATGTAACGGCTTTGTTGGTCGCATTGCTCGGCGATATCGTCGCCGTCAATGTGGTTGTTCCTCCTACGTTGATCGATGCTGTCGAAGGAGATACCTCAACACCAGTGACCGCTACCGGAGCGGAGACTGTAACAGTGCACGTCGCAAGAACTGAGGAATCGGCGTTCGATGTACAA
>JBAZGG010000007.1:44764-52271 GCA_041653015.1 Bacilli bacterium
TAGATAAAACGACACCGCTTGAGGAGATGGTGGCGACATTCGTATTGTTGCTCGACCATGTCACATCGCTCGTCTGTGAACCATTTAAATAAGCGGTAAAAGTCAATGTTGAATTGATGGCCATGCTTTGGCTTGAACCAGCATCGCTACCATTCGCTTTGAGCGTAATAGAATCGCCTTGTGCAGTTGCACAGATCGACTCGGTTGTAGAGTTTGTACTACCCCAAATCTTACATGCGTATTCAGGGTGATCGATAAATGGATTTCGGTTTCCTTGGATAACGCTGCCGCTCACAATCGTGGTGGCGATAGCCTCATTCCTCGTTATTTCAGTATCCGAGACAGAATTTTCAAGATTCCATTTTAACAAATCGGAAAGCTTGCCCATCGTCGATGAATATCCTGGTGTGCTACTGCTTGTATTCAGATTATCAGCGAGGTTTAAACTTGTGCTGGCGATCATGCAATAAAAAATAATTCTTGCAGCTTGACCTCGATATTGAACGGGCCAACTCGAATTATATGTATATGGATCCCAACCTTCATTATTGTTTTGACCATTTCCATTCACATTATATCCTTCAGCATAAAAAGAGTTTCCACGCGCGCTGTTATCACTATTGGGAGTCGGCCTTACCATGTGAATATCAGCTTCGACGGCGCCTCCTCCACGAGAATTGGGCCACACGTGCTCTCTATTCATTTGACTCGATGAATAACCAATCCCAGAGTAGAAGCCTAAAATCTTGTTAGAATCGCTTGGATCAGGATCGGTATATGGATAATAAGTAAACATCTGCTTATAACCAACAGTCCGCTGTCTTCTACTCGAGTTAAGAGTATTTAGTGCACTTCTTAGTGAACTACCGGTAAGACTATCAGAAATGTCATTATAATATGTTCCTGGATTTGAACTTTCATTAAAGTATTTGCCATCACTTTTTTGATCAATGATTTTACTCGAATTTATCGAAGAATAGTAATTTCCTTCAGTAGATCCATCATAAGATCCATAAGTCTGCAATTGCTGAGTCGAATCGCTACTGCGAAATACATCAACTCCGACGCCGAGAATCATAGTCAACGACAATAATGCTATTCCAATAATTTTTTTATTCATAAAAAACTCCACACAAATATGAGTCTATCAAATAAACTCTCAAGATTGTAGTTTTATTTAACAATAAAAATGTATTTAACAGTAGCCTAACGCTCTGTCGATTTCGTCTCGAGCTTTTTTCAGCACGTATTTGAAGCTCTTTTCGTCGCTGTGAGCGATGATATATGCGGCATCATCTCTAGCGACTTCAAACATTTTGATATCGTTGATCAAATTGACAAAGGTGAAATTTGGCAAGCCCGATTGTTTCACCCCAGTAATCTCTCCTGGACCTCGACGGCGCAAATCCTCTTCAGCGATAAAAAAGCCATCATTAGATTTGACTAAAACATTCAATTTATCTTTTTCTTCTTCGTCGATGCCGTCATAAATGAGAAAACATCGCGACAGATTGCCGTCTCTTCCGATTCTTCCGCGAAGCTGATGGAGTGAAGCGAGTCCAAAGGACTCCGGTTCATAGACGATCATGAGATTCGCATCTTTGACATCGATGCCGACTTCAATCACGGAAGTCGATACCAAAATTGGTTTTGTACCATCATAAAAATTTTTGAGTATCGAATTTTTCTCTTCAGTCGGCATTTTGCCATGCAATAATGCTACTTTCATCGGGTATTTTAATAAATATCTCGCAAAGAGTCTTTCGACCGAAATTCTGTCGCTTTCTCCCTCATCGATTAAAGAGGCGATAATAAAGATTTTTTTTCTTTCGCTGAGCGATTCGTCAATCGCTTTATAAATGTACTTATCATCTGACGAAACAATCGCTGTCGATATCTTTCTTTCTAGAAACGGAAATTCTTTTAATGTCGAAACATCTAAATCGCCATATACCGTCATAGAAAGAGTTCTAGGAATGGGGGTTGCCGACATCAAGAGAAGATCGGCATGTGTGCCTTTATTAGCGAGAAGCAATCTTTGATTGACACCAAAACGATGTTGCTCATCAATAATGGCGAGACCTAGCGAATCATAATTGACATCTTTAGAGAACAATGCGTGAGTTCCAACGATTACATCAATTTTATGCATCGACAAAGCGTCGCATATTTGACGTCTTTCTTTTAATGGCGTCGCCCCGACCAAAAGAGCAATTTTAATATCTGTGTTTTTGAAAAGTTGATGCAAAGTCAAAAAATGTTGTCGAGCTAAAGCATCAGTCGGTGCCATCAAGGCGCCTTGATCGTTTCTTAACCAATTGCCATATAGAGCGATCGCCGCGACAAGCGTCTTACCCGTTCCAACATCTCCTTGCAAAAGGCGATACATAAGGGATTGCTTGTTCATATCATCTATAATTTCTTTAATCGATTGTTTTTGCGATGAGGTCAAAACATACGGAAGAGAAGCGACATAATCATCCAACTGCCGTTCATCGATATGTTGTCGTTCGTTCTTGACGAGACCTTTGTTATCATCGCGGATGAGTTGCGTCTTCAAAGAAAAGGAAAGACATTCTTCGTATTTTAGGACGCGCAGACCACTTTTTATGTCACTCTCGGAATTCGGCTCATGAACGAGTCTTAACGCGTCCTTACGCTCAATTAGGCGGTATTTTTTCATAAATTGACGAGGAACGTAATTATAGATTTCATCATTTAGGTCTTCAAAAGCGCGTTTGACAAGTTTTGCGTAGATATAATTGTCGACGCTTCTCGGCAGTGAATAAATCGGTTTGATCAAGCTTTTCGATTCGGGATCAAATCTCGTGATATTGCTCATCGAGACAACATTTTTCTTTTTATCGTAATAGCCGATGAGCAAATATGCTGTTTCAGTGTTCAAAACATTTCTGAGATAAGGTCGATTCCACGCTTCAACTCTAAAAAGATTATTTTTTTCAGTCAAAAATGTGAAGCGTGATAAGGTTATATTTCGAAATCTCGACAGAGTTGGAGAGGAGACGATGCGACCGCGAAAAACAATTCGCACTTTATCTTCGAGATTAGATTCGGGTGTCGGAGCCATATTTTCATAGCGGCGAGGAAGATGCTCTAAAACCTGAAAATATGTCGAGATACCGATATCGTAAAGAGCCTTGTTAATTCGAGGAGATTTCGTCAATTTCATATCAATAATATAGCATACAGAGATGTGTTATATTTTCAAAGAATAATCAAATTATTTAAAAATATAGTATTATTCCACTCCGACAAGAAAAGAGTATACGGGCTGTTCTCCTCTTTTGATATCGATGTCTAAATCCCCATGTACTTTTTGTAGATGCGAATTGATTTTTGCAGACTCTTCTTCACTCACGTCCTCACCGACAATAATGGTGATGATGGCACTTTCTTCACTGACCATCGAAGCGATTAATTTATACAGCGTATCAAACTTATCCTTTTCACAGACAACAATCGCTTTATCCTTAATTCCCATATAGTAATGCTTTGTGACGTGAACGCCATCGATATCAGTATCTTTAATCGCGTATGTCACACTGCCGGATTGAACTGTCTTCAATGCCGCTTTCATCTCTTTAAAATTCTCTTCGGCATCTAAGTCAGCATTAAACATCATCGCCGAAACGATACCTTGAGGTATTGTCTTCGATGGAATGACTCTCGCGTTGATATCGCTCTCGATGACATCGCATGCCTGAGAAGCGGCCATAACAATATTAGAATTATTCGGTAGAATAAAGACATTTTTAGCATGGACTTTTTTAATGGCGGAAATAAAATCTTCCGTTGCGGGGTTCATCGTTTGTCCACCGCTCACTATCTCATCAACGCCGAGACTTTTAAATATCTCATTCAAACCTTTGCCAGCGCTGACGGCGATAATCCCATATTCCTTAAGAGGTGTCTCTTCAACAGGCTCTTTATTCTCACACAACTTCGTGTGCTGTTCAGTCATATTTTCAATCTTCAACGTGACAAATTCACCAAAATTTTGTGCATAATTCAAAATTGTTCCTGGAGCAAGGGTATGAATGTGAACTTTAACGATGTCATCATCCTGCACCACCACGAGCGAATTGCCGTGGCTAGCTAAAACGCTAGAAAAACGTTTCTCAACAAAAGGTTTTTTCGCATTCTCTGGTCCTAAACGGAGAATGAACTCAGTGCAATATCCGAATTCGTCGCCATCGACTTCAGCGCCGACAGGCATGACTCGTCCGCTGCTTTCTTCCGTCGCTGTCGCTTGTGATTTCTCAATTACATCGCCAAGAATAGCGCTCTCCATGCCTTCCATGATTCTAACGAGGCCGGCGCCACCAGAATCGACAACGCCAACTTCTTTTAATATGGGGAGAAGCTCTGGGGTCCTCTTGAGAGAAGCGCGAGCTTCTTCAAGCAAAATCTTCATCGCTTTTTCAATCGATGTATCGGGTTTCACTTTGTTCAAAAGCACTTCGCTAGATTCCCTGATGACCGTTAAAATAGTGCCTTCAACCGGTCTCATGACAGCTTTGTAGGCAACATCTTTGCCGTGGACGAGAGCCTCGGCTAAATCTACTGATTTAATGGTTTTTTTGCCTTCTAGTGATTGGGCAAAACCTCTGAATATCTGTGAGGTAATAACACCGGAGTTACCTCTGGCGCCCATCAGCAATCCTTTAGAAAAAGCAATCGCGATATCATAGATGTTATCATCATTTCGATTAGCGATTTCTTTCGCACCGCTCGACATCGTGAGATTCATATTCATTCCCGTGTCACCATCCGGAACAGGGAAAACGTTTAAAGCGTCTATCTCTGGATAGTGATTATAGAGGTTATTTGTCGCAGAGATGAGCATCTCTTTCAATGTTTGACCATTAATTGTTCTCATTTTTATTTCCTAATTTGTTTCTTTTAAAGCTTGAACATAAACGTTGATCGCTTTAAATTTCATATCGAATGTCTTTTCTAAAACATATTTAACTTTCTTCTGAACTTCGCAGACAACTTCGGTAATTTTAATGCCAAAGGCAATCGCGATATAGACGTTTACTTCGTAGGTATCTTTTTGTTTTTTTACAATGATGCCTTTTGCATATGAATCAGATTTCAATAATTCTTCGATGTTGCTGCGAACTGAATCACGATTGGCAAGCCCGACAACACCATAGCATTCCAAAACGGCATTACCGGCAATTGAGGCAATGGCATTCATAGAAATTGTTATATCGCCATAAGGCGTAGTTTTATCGATTACCATAAAAAGTGAATGAGTTGTTAACAACTCTTGCTGTAATATAACATATAACTTTCTAAAAGAAAAGTTTTGCGAAAATAATGCATAAAAATTATCTTATTCTTGCATGGCAGCAAAGATAGTATTAATGCTATTTTTCA
Source organism: Bacilli bacterium (assembly GCA_041653015.1). Classification (GTDB taxonomy): domain Bacteria; phylum Bacillota_I; class Bacilli_A; order RFN20; family CAG-826; genus JBAZGG01. The sequence goes on from JBAZGG010000007.1 coordinate 50,171, forward strand.
TCGATTAATGCGAGAGAAAAAATGTGAAAAAATGGATGTGAAATCTCCATACACAATAATTTCGTGATTTCCTATCGGATGAGTGAGGAAAATATCGAGCTTTTCATTAAATTTAACTTTTATTTGTGTTCGGCACAATCTCGCTTCAGAAAGATTGTCTATGATCGTGCCTTTCATCAGAATAATTCTTTCGAGTGAAGAAGAGAATTTTATGAGCGTGATAATGCCCTGATGCAGTTCGCCTTTCACACCGATGCCTAGACCGCTTTCAAAATGAGTGTCAAAAATATATTTGTGACACATGTCAAGCGGCACCGTGCAATGAGCTAAAATCATCTCATTAGCACTGGTATCGATGCGGCTCGGATTAGCTTGAAATGATGATTGTTGAGTTAAAGATTTAGTGATGAACATCGTGAGCAGAGCCGGAACATCGCCTTCGCATGTCGCAACTATGCCTTCTTGGTTTAGCATAGCTAGAGCAAGACATGACGTATTGCGAAATAGATTCAATAGATCAAAGCAACGAATAGTAAAACCATCTAATCGATATTTTCCCACTATCCTTTTTAACGCCCCATAAATCTCTAGTGCCCCCGTGAGAACTTCACCATTTTTCGCTAGTTTCATGAACGCATTAAGATCAGCGATTTCGCCTGTTTCATGACGATTGATTTCGCCGATTAATTCATCGGTGCTGATATCGATTAAATCAACTCCAATTTTGTTCTTGATAAATTGGTGGTCAACGTTCGAAGCGATAAGCCAATTCGAAGGTTTGCCAATCACTCCTAAATTCACATTTTTAAGCGATTCGAGAGACTCTTCAATTTTGGCGATCTCAGAAATCCTCTGCGAGACATCTTTTAAAGATCCGTGGATTATTTCCCCTTTAAGTGATTTTGCTTCTAAAAAAGATAATATTTCCATCGATGCCGCTAAAGAATTGTTCTCTCCAGAGGTAAGAAGATAGAATGGCTCTTCATATTCGGCATGAATAGATGCGAATTCTTCTTCGGTGCCGCCAGTCTCAATAAGAAAGATAGGATGGGATGTTTTAGTTCTTTTATCGATGATGAAATGCAAATCCGAAAACGACTTCGTTATCGATGAAAGATATTCTTTGCTCCTCTCATCGATATATTTTTCGTTTTGTGAGAGAAGCGATCGCAAATTAATAATCTTAATATCCATAATTAACCTCGCAGATATTATACATTAAAGAGCCTATAAAAGAAAAAAGCCCGGCAGCTCACTATTCTCTCCAGCCTTGACGACTAGATACCTTCATCACTACGGTGCTTAACTTCTGTGTTCGAGATGGGAACAGGTGTGTCCACCGCGCCATCACCACCAGACTTTTTTCATCAAAGAAACATTGTTTCCCTGAAAACTGAATATTATTGTACTTGTTCCACCGTTAATTACGTCTACCCAAATTTAATTATTATTCTACGTGATTGATAAAATCTTTTTAAGAAATTAAGTCCTCGACCTATTAGTACCGGTCAACTCAACATATCGCTATGCTTACATTTCCGGCCTATCAACCTAGTAACATTCTAGGGGTCTTACTTCTTGCGAATGGGAAGTTTCATCTTAAGGTTGGCTTCACGCTTAGATGCTTTCAGCGTTTATCCATTCCATAGGTAGCTACCCAGCGATGCCACTGGCGTGACAACTGGTTTACCATTGCTATGTCCATCCCGGTCCTCTCGTACTAAGGACAGATCCTTTCAAACTTCCTGCGCCCACGACAGATAGGGACCAAACTGTCTCACGACGTTTTGAACCCAGCTCGCGTACCACTTTAATAGGCGAACAGCCTAACCCTTGGAAGGTACTACCCCTCCAGGATGTGATGAGCCGACATCGAGGTGCCAAACCTGATCGTCGATGTGAACTCTTGGATCAGATCAGCCTGTTATCCCCAGGGTAGCTTTTGTCCGTTGAGCGACGGCCCTTCCACTCGGAACCGCCGGATCACTAAGCCCGACTTTCGTCCCTGCTCGACTTGTAAGTCTCGCAGTCAAGCACCCTTATGCCTTTGCACTCAATGTATGATTTCCAACCATACTGAGGGTACCTTGGGGCGCCTCCG
>JBAZGG010000008.1:0-51005 GCA_041653015.1 Bacilli bacterium
CGAACCTAAATATTCGTTCCTTGAATGCAAAGCGAGAAATCTTACATATTCAGTGCCCCTCTACGTCACTCTACGCCTCATCAACAACAATGGTGGTGAGATTAAAGAGCACAAAGTCTTTATGGGTGATTTCCCACTCATGACCGATAGCGGAACATTTGTTGTCAATGGTGCAGAGCGCGTCATCGTTTCTCAAATCGTTCGCTCACCAGGAGCTTATCTCGATAAATTAAGCGACCCAAAGAGCGGGCGCATTTTATATGAAGCCGATTTGATTCCAACAAGGGGAACATGGCTTGAATTCGAGACTGATTTAAAAGATCTCATCTCGGTAAGAATTGATCGCCAAAGAAAAATTCATGCATGTATATTGCTCAAAGCATTAGGCCTTGAAGATCCTGATTTGATAATGAAACTTTTCGGCGATAAACCGCAAAAAGGCGAAATCAGCATCATCAATAATTTTATTAAAAACACCCTTGAGAAAGATGCGGAGACAAAAACATCGCAAGATGCTCTCGAAACAATATTCAAAAAATTAAAACCTGGCGAACCTTATAATGGCGATGGAGTCGCTGAATTTTTGGTTTCTAAGTTCTTTGATCATAAACGTTATGATCTAGGGCATGCTGGGAGATTTAAATATCGCAATAAATTAGGCATTTATAATAGGCTTCCTGGCCGCATTCTCGCCGAAAATCTTGTCGATGTCAACGGCGAAATAAAATATCCAAAAGGATATCAATTAACAAAAGAGAATGTCGACACCTTGAAGGATGAAGAGTTCTTTGAAAAAGGCGCTCACGAAAAAACCCTAAAAGTAAATCCTCGATTGCTGAAGGCTCTGGATAAAGCTTCAAGCGAAGAAGGCAAATCAGCACAAGTAAAAGCCAAAGATGTTTTTAAAGGTACAATCAATGTTGTCAAAGTATACACGGGCGATAATAAATCAACGGAAGCCAATGTAATTGGCACCGGTTTGAATCTCGTCGCGGACTGCGTGACATTCAGCGACATTGTTGCTGTCTTTTCCTATCTCTCTAATATCGTCGATGGTTTTGGTGAAATTGATGATATCGATAATTTAGGTAATAGACGCATCCGTTCTGTCGGCGAATTGATTCAGAACGTGTTTAGAGTAGGCCTATCTAAAATGGCTAAGACTGTTCAACAAAAGATGTCGATTTCAGATGTCAATTCGGTCACAGTTCAAAGCCTTATAAATATTCGCCCTCTCACCTCATCTATCAATGAGTTCTTTGCTTCGAGTCAACTTTCCCAGTTCATGGATCAAACCAATCCTCTGGCTGAGCTCACCAACAAGAGAAGAATTTCAGCATTAGGTCCAGGAGGAATTACGCGTGATCGCGCTTCTATGGAAGTTCGTGACGTGCACTACACTCACTATGGCCGCATCTGCCCTATCGAGACTCCTGAAGGACAAAATATTGGTCTTATCAGCAATCTTGCTTGTTATGCAAGAATTAATAAATATGGGTTCATTGAGACCCCTTATCGAAAAGTAGAAAAAGTTTCTCACCGCGTTTTGAATGAGCCACAAGATAGCGAATATCTCTCTGCTGATCAAGAGCGCAATCACGTCATCGCTCAAGCTAACGCCAATAAAGACGACAATGGTCTCCTTCTCGATGATCACGTCATCGCTAGAAGCAATGGTGAAAACATTTTGGCGGCTAAAGAAAATGTTGACTATATCGACGTCTCACCAAAGCAAATCGTCTCTATCGCGTCCGCGTGTATTCCATTCTTAGAAAATGACGATAGCACTCGCGCGCTCATGGGCGCTAACATGCAAAGACAAGCTTTGCCACTTTTAAGACCGACCGCTCCTTTTGTTGGAACTGGTCTTGAACACACGATTGCTAAGGATAGTGGTCTCGCTGTCGTCGCTAATAGCGAAGGTGAAATCTCTTATGTCGATTCCAAGAAAATTATCGTGAAGCACGGTCGCGAGAAGAAAACGTATCTGCTTCAAAAATTTGATCGTTCAAATCAAGGCACTTGTATCAATCAAGTTCCAATCGTTCATGTCGGCGAGAAGATTAAAATCGGCGATGTCATCGCTGATGGTCCTGCTATGCAGAATGGCGATTTAGCGCTCGGACAAAATGTCACGATTGCCTTCATGACGTGGAATGGTTACAACTATGAAGATGCTGTTATCATGTCGGAAAGACTCGTTAAAGATGATACTTATACCTCAATACACATCGAAAAATACGAGATTGAATGTCGCGAAACAAAACTCGGAGCAGAAGAGATTACCCGAGATATTCCGAATGTGAACGAAGAGGCGAAATCGCAGCTTGATGAGCGCGGCATCGTCGTTCCTGGAGCAGAAGTAAAAGAAGGCGATATTCTCGTTGGTAAAGTTACTCCTAAAGGATTGACTGAACCCACGCCAGAAGAAAAATTGATGATGGCCATTTTTGCCGAAAAAGCAAAAGAAGGCAAAGATACATCGCTGCGCGTTCCACATGGTGGAGCAGGAATCGTACACGATGTTAAAATATTTACTCGCGCTAAAGGTGATGAACTTCCACCAGGAGTAAATGAAGTCGTTCATGTTTATGTTGTACAGAAGAGAAAAATCTCCGAAGGAGATAAAATGTCTGGACGACACGGAAATAAAGGTGTTATCTCGCGCATTCTTCCTATTGAAGATATGCCATTTTTACCAGATGGTACACCAGTTGATATCATGCTTAATCCTCTCGGTGTTCCAAGCCGTATGAATATCGGACAGATTTTGGAGATTCACCTCGGATTAGCTTGCCAGAGATTAGGCATCAAAATCGCAACTCCTGTTTTTGATGGTATCAAAGATGAGGAAATATACGCTCTTATGGACAAAGCTGGAATTGCAAAAGATGGCAAGACCACTCTCTATGATGGGCGTACGGGCGAAAGATTCGATGAGCGAATTTCTGTTGGTGTCATGTATATGATTAAGCTCGTACACATGGTCGATGATAAATTGCACGCGAGATCTGTTGGACCATATTCTTTAGTGACTCAGCAACCTTTGGGTGGCAAGGCACAAAATGGTGGTCAAAGATTTGGTGAAATGGAAGTGTGGGCGCTAGAAGCTTATGGTGCAGCGCACACTCTCCAAGAGATCCTCACTATCAAATCAGATGATCGAGTCGGCAGAAGAAAAACTTATGCAGCTATCGTCAATAATAAACCTCTCCCACGCCCTGGAATGCCTGAAGCATTCAAGGTTCTTACGAAAGAGCTAAAAGGATTGGGTATGAATGTTGAATTGTATTCAAAGGAAGATGGCGAAAAGAAACTTATCGACATGGATGCTTTAGCAAAAGAAGAGCAGATTGAAGAAAGAAAGATCAACGCTACGATAAGATCACTGACAAGCGAAACAAAGAAGCTTGAAGAAGAGAGTGAATCGTATTCAGAAGATGTTGCAAAACAGCTTCTTGAGAAAGATGTTGAATAGGGGGCAGGAACATGTTTGGTATCAATAAATTATTTGAGATGAAAGTCGGACTCGCCTCCCCTGAGACAATTAGAAGTTGGTCTCATGGCGAAGTCACAAAACCTGAGACGATTAACTATCGAAGTCAAAAACCTGAGATGGATGGATTGTTCTGCGAGAAAATTTTTGGTCCTAGCAAGGATTACGAATGTCATTGCGGAAAATACAAAAAAATTCGTTTCCAAGGTGTCGTATGCGAAAAATGTGGTGTTGAAGTTATCTCGAAAGAGGTGCGGCGTGAAAGAATGGGTCATATTGAACTCGCTTCACCGTGCACTCATATCTGGTATTTAAAAGGCATTCCTTCTAGAATCGGTCTCGTATTAGATGTATCACCGAAGCAGTTGGAAGAAGTGGTCTATTTTGCCGCTCACATCTGTTTGAATCCTGGCAATTGCAAAGTTCTATCTTGCAAGCAATACCTCGATGAGACACAAGGACGAGAAATTTTTATCGCCGCGATTAAAGAGATCAAAGATACGCTTGACGCTGAGTCGGCTGATTATGCTCATGCTGAGGAACTCATCGCGAGACTTGGAAATAATAAAGAGTCTTTCGACTTTGCTTCAAATGCTGCTTTTGTCAGCAAATTTACTGGCGCAGAGTTTGGCGAAGGTGCCGATGCTATCAAGCGTTTGTTAAAAGAAGTCGATCTCAACGCTGAATTCAAAATGATTAGTGAAGAGCTTAAAGATTCGAGTGGAAATAAGCGCGCAAAACTGATTAAGAGACTGGAAGTTGTTGAAGCCTTTAGAAATTCAGGCAATAGCCCTGAATGGATGGTTCTCGATGTCCTCCCTGTTATTCCACCTGATTTGCGCCCTATGTTACAACTTGATGGCGGACGTTTTGCCGCGAGCGATTTAAATGAATTGTATCGCCGTGTTTTAACGCGCAACAATCGTCTTAAAAAGATGTACTCTATGCCGACGCCCCAAGTTATTTTGATGAACGAAAAACGTATGTTACAAGAAGCTGTTGATGCCCTGATTGATAACGGCCGTCGCAAAAAAGCTGTTCAAGGCGCTGGCGGTCGAGACTTAAAGTCACTCACTAGCGGCCTAAAAGGCAAACCTGGGAGATTCAGACAGAATCTTCTTGGAAAACGCGTTGATTATTCAGGTCGTTCAGTCATCGCTGTCGGACCAGATCTAAAAATGTATCAATGCGGTTTGCCACGCGAAATGGCTATCCAATTACTGCGTCCTTTTATCGCACAAAAATTGCTTGAAAAAACAGATAATCATTCGGCTATTGCCTTGTCACATCGTCAAGCTGATAAGATGATCGATCGATATGAAGAAGTGGTTTTTGATATCGTTGAAAAAATTATATCTGACCATCCAGTTTTATTAAACCGCGCCCCGACATTACATCGTCTTGGCATTCAGGCATTTCAACCAAAGTTAGTCGATGGACGCGCTATACGTTTGCACCCTCTTGTCTGCACGGGATTCAATGCTGACTTTGATGGTGATCAAATGGCTGTGCACGTTCCTCTATCAAAAGAAGCTCAACAAGAAGCTCTCGAGCTCATGTTGGCGAGCAATAATATTCTCGGTCCAAAAGATGGCAAACCGATCGTTACGCCTTCTCAGGATATGGTTCTTGGCAATTACTATCTCACCCTTGAAGAGACAGCGGAAGATTTTGAAGCCAGAGCAAAACGAAGAGAGAAAACGGGTGAAATGGAAGAAGCGGAACAACTCCACTTATTTGCCCAGAGCGAAGGTAAAGTGTTCCACAATATCGATGAAGCACTCATCGCATATGCCACTCATCAAGTCCATCTTCACAACAGAGTTGCCATTCGCGGTTCCGCTTGTGGGAAGACAGGATTTTCGAAAGAGATGATAAATGGATATTTAATCACCACGGTTGGCAAGATTATTTTCAATCAAATTTACCCAGCTGAATTTCCATATCTAAACGATCCAAAACTGCTTAGACAGGATCGAAGATTTTCTGATGATGATATCAAGAAATATTTTGTTCCTAGAGGAACCGATATCAAAGCCTATATTCATATTCAGCCGCTCCTCTCTCCTTTTAAGAAGAAAGATTTAGCGACTATTATCAATGAAATATATGCCCGATATGGCACCTCGAAAACATCAGCTGTTCTCGATAAGATGAAAGATCAAGGATTCAAATATGCTACTTATGCCGGCGTCACTGTTGCAATAAGCGACATCAACGTCGTTAAAGATAAGAGCAAACTATTGAGCGATGGCGAGAAGAGCGTTGAAGAGATTAATCGTCTTTTTGAAGAAGGATTTCTAACCGACGATGAAAGACATAATCACGTGGTCGGCGTGTGGACCAAAGTGAGAGATGAAGTTCAAAAAGATTTAACCGCTCAATTCGAAGAAGATAAACGCAACCCGATTTTCATGATGTCCGATAGTGGTGCTCGAGGAAATATTTCCAACTTCACTCAGCTGGCTGGCATGCGTGGTTTGATGTCTAATCCTAAAGGTGAAACCATCGAACTTCCTATCAAATCATGCTTCCGTGAAGGCATGACCGTTTCTGAATTCTTTATCGCCACGCACGGCGCTCGTAAAGGCGGTGCTGATACGGCATTAAAAACTGCTGACTCAGGCTATTTAACTCGACGACTTGTCGACGTCTCTCAAGATGTTATCGTGAGAGAAGATGATTGCCACACCGATCACGGCACGATCGTTCGCGAGATCGTCGATGAAAATCATGATAACGCTGTTATCGTTCCATTATTTGATCGATTGATTGGACGTTACGCTATGCGCAACGTTGTCAATCCACAAACTGGCGAATTGATCGTCGAGGCTAACACGATGATCGATGATGACAAAGCGAAGAGAATTGTCGAATGCGGAATCAAAGAAGTCGAAATTCGCTCTTTATTTGGTTGTCAGACAAAAGATGGCGTATGCGTGCATTGCTATGGACGCAATCTCGCTACGGGTCAAGAAGTAAAAGTTGGCGAAGCAGTTGGTATCATGGCCGCTCAATCAATCGGCGAACCTGGCACTCAATTGACGATGAGAACATTCCATACTGGCGGTGTCGCTGGTAGCGATATCACGCAAGGTCTCCCGAGAGTCCAAGAATTAGTTGAAGCTCGCTCTCCAAAAGGTGAAGCCTTAATTTCGGAAATCGCCGGTGAGGTTGAGAGTATTGATGAACTTGATGGACGCTATACCTTTGTCGTTAGAAACGATAAAGAGCAAAGGAGTTATCAATCGAATTATGGTGCTCGCCCAAGCGTTAAAAAAGGCGACAGAGTTCTCAATGGCGACATTCTCACCAAAGGTGCCATTGCTCCTAAGAAACTTCTCGAGGTGAGCGACGAAAGAAAAGTTGAAGAGTATATGATCAAGGAAATACAAGCGGTCTATCGCGCTCAAGGCATTGGAATTTCTGATAAGCATATAGAAGTCATTCTTAGACAGATGCTTCGCAAAGTTGTCATCATCGAAAGCGGTGATACCGATATGCTCACCGGTTCCAAAGTGGGACTAGATGCTTTTACTGAAAAGAATACGCAAGCCCTTCTTGAAGGCAAGCGACCAGCGGTTGCAAGACCACTTATTCTCGGCATTACAAAAGCTGCATTAGAGACCGATTCATTCCTCTCTGCTGCATCATTCCAAGAGACGACACGCGTTTTGACCGATGCGGCAATAAAAGCAAAAGAAGATTACCTGCATGGTTTAAAAGAGAATGTCATCACTGGCAAACTTATTCCTGCCGGCACTGGTCTATTATCTGATACTGAAGAAGAGCATCATACCACAAGCTTCTCCGTCCGTGAAAAGATGAAAGAAGTGAAGGGTCAATACATTGAGGCTCACGATCGACAGGACGATTTAGAATAGTTTAATAAGATTAAACCATCGACGAAATGCGGTGGTTTTTTCTTTTCCAACGAGAAAATCATTTGACATATGAAACGCGATTGATATAATAAGTCATACTTTTATTAACTTTGTTAAATACTTAAGATATTAATGAAGTAGCACACATAAAAGAAAGGAGGAATTTCTTTATGAAATTCAAATCAATAACATCATTTATGGCGATGGGAGTGTTGATCGCAGTTGCCTCCGCGAGCTGTACTTCGAGCGACCCTGCAACTTATAAATTTCGCGACAAAGTCGAAAATGTGACTTACGCTAATGCTAGAAATGCACGAAATAATCTCTATGGATCAGGTGCTGACATGACCTCTAATGGTCGGACCCTTATTATTCCTGTTCAATTCGCTGATTTTATGGGTGATGATTTACCGAGTGAAACTCGCGAGGTCGATGGCGGAAGAAAAGATATCTACAATGTAAATTTTGGCGAAGCCGAAGATACGCAATGGCAATCGCTGAAAAGCTACTATTATAAATCTAGCTATGGCAAGACAGACCTAACTGGTGCAGTCACTCCTTGGTTCACACCTTATTCTGAATCGAATGACACTCCAGGCGAACCTCTCACCGCAAAAGGTCTAGCGACAGAAGCTCCCGGTTATCAAGGCGCGGCACGAGTTCTTCGCCAAGCATACTCATGGCTTGACAAACTAGCTTATGCTCAAGTACAAAAAAATGATGGTACGTATTATTCAACATCGGCAGAACTATTTAAAGATTTTGATATCGATGGCAACGGATTGATCGACAATATTCAACTCGTCTATTCCTGCCACTCCCTTCAAAAAGACGGTGGCGGCAACCCCATCGACAACACTTTATTCTGGGCTTTTAGAACCTCAACAGGATATAAGGCAAACAAAAATAAACCTGTGGCATCGAACTATCTTTGGTTGAGCTATTACACTTTCTATGAAAACGGCTATTACACCGGCAACGTCTATCACGATTACACCGATGCTGATATCGCGAGTGGAACGGCTAAACTAGACGCGCATACGCTCATTCATGAAACCGGTCACGCTTTAGGTCTAGAGGATTATTATACTAATACTAATGGCGATATTTCGGCAGCTGGTAAGTTTCTCATGATGGATTATAACATCGGCGATCACGACCCATTTTCAAAAGCTGCGTATGGCTGGACCAATCCTACTGTTGTTTTGGACTCTTGTGAGATATCTTTGAGCAAATTTCAAGAGACGGGTGATTCTATTATTATTCCAGCAAAAGGAAGATGGACTTATGGTGGAACGACCAATACTTTACTCGATGAATACATCATGCTCGAATATTACACACCGGATGGATTAAACGCTTTTGATACAGCGCATAATTATACGGGCAGCACGGCCTATCCTAAAGGACCGACCACTTCCGGTATTAAGGTGTGGCATATCGATGCGAGATTAGGCTCTTTCCTATATTCTGATGGCTCGTTACAATTCGTTCGATATGAGACGAGTTTAGTAGCTGTTACAAACGGTTTTACTTACATGGCCAATTCGAACAATGCACAAGACAATAAAAGTGCTGGTCTTCCTTCGAGCAATAAACTCATTGAAACCATGAAGAAAAATGGTTTGCCGATGAGAAGCGGTGAGACTTTCAATGATGATTTCTTATGGGGGCAAGGTGACACGTTTGGCGTCAGCACATGGCAAAGTTATGCTTTTCATAGCGGCGATAAATTCGGTTACACTCTTGAAGTTCTCTCTTTAGGCGATACTGCGTCGATTAAAATCACTGCTAATGCAGCCTGATAGAATATTTATTCACAAAAAAGCTTTCATAAAGAAGGCTTTTTTTGTTTTACTATTTTACTAACAGTACTAATTATTATAAAATCAATTCATGAGCAATAAAAAGAATTATAAAGCATTGATTGCTTTTGTGAGCATGTTGCTTCTTGTTTCTTGCGGTGATCCGACCACTAGCAACACGAGCGAGACTAATTTTTTTCGCACGGATGAGTTAAAAGAAGATTATTATTCGCTCGGAATGGATTCTGATTATAGATATCTTAAATCTTCTGGCGAAGTAAATGTTCTCGTCATACCTGTCGCTATTTCTGGGTACGATGATTACGTCACTGAAGCAAATAGAGAAAAAATCAGAAAAGTATTTTTTGCTGATTGTGAAGAAACTTCGTGGGAGTCCGTGAGCTCCTATTATTATAAATCGAGTTACGACGCTTTAACTATTACTGGCGTGGTCAGCGAATGGTATAATCCAAGATTGACAAAATCGGATATTGAATCGCACGCTATTCAGGGTGCTGATGATGGTGGAACAATCTATATGGCGGAAAACGCTCTCGATTGGTATAAAACAAATCATGTCGATATCAACTGGGAAAAATATGATTCTGATAGAGACGGGTTTATCGATGCCTTATATCTCGTCTATGGTTGCCCGGCAGATGGTGGAAATTTTTGGGCTTTTGTGAACTGGGATGCCTATTCTTCACCGGATGTTCTCTCGCCGATGGTCAATTGCTATTCATGGGCGAGCATCGATTTTATTTCGGAAGGTTATGGTGCTGATGGAATTGATGCCCACACTTTTATTCATGAGACAGGTCACGTTCTAGGCCTCGATGATTATTATAATTATGACGATAAAGGCGGATCGCCAATGGGTGCGATCGATATGATGGATAACAATATTATCGATCACGATGCTTTTTCGAAAATTGCTCTTGGATGGATGAAGCCTTATGTGGTGAGCGGTCCATCATCGATCACCATTAAAAAAGCTAGTGAATATGGCGATGCAATAATTTTGAGCCCCGGCTGGGGAAATTCATGCTTTGATGAGTATTTGCTTCTTGAATTTTATACTCCTGATGGATTGAATGCTAAAGATTCCGAAAATGCTTATGGTGGAGTCCGCGGCTTTACAAATCCTGGAATTAGGCTTTATCACGTCGATGCGAGATTCGCTTATGAAGACCAGTATCTCTCCTCATACGTTCATGGAGCGACAATCGGAAACTCAAATAGCCCTAGTTATTGTTTGGACTCCTCTTATCGACTAATAAATGCGATAAGCAAAGACAAACGCAGTTTTTTGACCTTTTCTAATGTTAAAGCCAATGACAACTCATTATTTTATGAAGGCGATTCTTTTTCGATTTCTGAATACGCAAATCTTTTTCCAAATGGTCCGAAAAAAAGTGATTCAGATGTATATAATTGCTTCAATAATGGTTCTAGTATTGAATATTCATTTACGGTTGCATCAATAGATGAAGATACCGCAACCATAACCTTTGCATCAGTATGAAGAAATATTGTGTGATGTCAGCTCTTTTTCTAATCTTCTCAATTTCGTCGTGCTCAAGCAGCGCTAGCGAAATTGTTTTCAAACGATACACCGATTACAAAAGCGATGTTGATACATATGCTGCAATTTATGGTGAAGGATATTACAAACCGGCATTTTATAATGAGATATCGTATGAGAATGATAAAGGTAACATTGAGACTATTAAAGATTTTGATGAATTATATCGCGATGATGGGATATCATACAATGTTCACAGCGTTGGGAAACAAAATATTTTAGTGATTCCCGTTGATTTTAGTGATTATCCCTGTTCAGGTTTAAGCGAAGGCTGTACGATAGCCAAAACCAACATCGAAAATGCGTTTTTTGGTTCTGATGAAATGGTCGAGTGGGAGTCGGTAGCCAGTTTCTATAATAAATCTAGTTATGGGAAGCTCATCCTCGATGGAAAGGTGACTGATTGGTTTACTTCAAGTTCATTTACAGCTCAGGGCTTGTCGACTTCAACAGCGCGTTACGGGACGATTAAAGAAATAAGAAGAGAGGCTCTTGAATGGTATTCAACGAAATATAGTGATATCGCCAATTATTATATCGATGGCGACGTTGCAAAAGGTGTTGCCCTGTACTTAATCTATGACTATCCTTACGATTCATCCAGCGACTCGCGCAGCAAAGTTTTTTGGGCATATACCATATCTCAACCCTGTGCGACTTCTTGGTCGAGCTACACTCTGTGCATGCCTCAGAATGGAAAAGTTGATTCCCATACATATATCCATGAGACGGGCCATCTATTTGGGCTGACGGATTATTACAACACAAACAATATCGGCGGTTATGGTCCAACAGGCCGTTTGGATATGATGGATTACACTATCGGCGATCACACCGGTTATTCAAAGATGCTTCTCAATTGGACTCGACCTTATGTGATAACAGGAAATGCGACGCTGACCATCTGCCCATTCACTTCAAGCGGCGATCTAATTTTGATAAAAAACTCCTGGAATGGCTCCTCTATGGATGAATATCTATTGCTCGAATTTTATGTTCCTGAAGGTCTCAACCAAAGAGATGATTCATATCTTGTGAGCCAATGCGGTGTCAAAGTATATCATGTCGATTCGCGAATTGGATTTTCTATGGCGGATCTGAATGGTCAGAAAATTGGATACATAGACAACACGCATTTATCTAAAGACAATTATCATCTATCGATTTTGAATAACAACTCGGATCACACATTTCAAAACAATAAGCTATATACTCTGTTGGAAAGCAGTGGATATAACACCTTTGAAAGCGGTGGCTATGCTTCGAATGCAACCCTGTTTAAAAAAGGTTCGAGCTTTGGCTTTACAACTTTCAAAGATTATCAGTTCAATGATGGCGGTTACGCTCCATTTAAGTTCACGATTGACAGCGTGACAAACACTTATGCGACCATTTCTTTTATTCCCCGTTAATTTAAATAAAAATCACAATTTTATTGACACATAGTTATCTCGATAGTAAAATACACTTCGGATGTGCATTTTGGGTCTTTAAGACCTATTTATTATGAAGGTGTATGATACACCAGGAATTGTGTACATTACAAAATATGGAGGAAAAACATGCCTACTATCAATCAATTAGTAAGACAAAGCCGTCGCCAAGGCACTGAAAAGTCCAAAGCCCCGGCATTAGGTAAACGTTGGAATTCGCTTAATAACAAGCCTAGCAACCAAGATTCACCACAGAAAAGAGGAGTCTGTACCCGCGTTGGTATCATGACCCCAAAAAAGCCTAACTCCGCTCAACGAAAATATGCTCGTGTGCGCTTATCCAATGGATATGAAGTCACAGCCTATATCGGTGGCGAAGGGCACAACTTGCAAGAGCACTCAACGGTTGTAATTCGTGGAGGGCGTGTCAAAGATTTACCAGGCGTACGCTATCACGTCATCAGAGGAAAACTCGACTGCGCAGGCATCGAGAATCGTCGCCAAGGCAGGAGCCAATATGGCACCAAAAGACCTAAAGCAGCGAAATAATTGGAAAGGGGAATAAAAATATGCCACGTAAAGGAAGCGTTTCTAAGCGCGATGTGTTACCTGATCCAATTTATAATTCGAAACTCGTAACGCGATTGATCAACAAGATTATGGTCGATGGAAAAAGAGGCACTGCCCAAACCATTCTCTATAATGCATTCAAAAAAATAGAAGAGAAGAGCAGCAAACCAGCTATGGATGTTTTTGCTACGGCAATTAACAACATCATGCCAGAGGTTGAATTGAAAGTGCGCCGCATCGGTGCAGCGAACTATCAAGTACCGATCGAAGTTTCTGCTGAAAGAAAAGTGACACTAGGACTTCGTTGGCTTGTCATGTATGCGAGATTGCGCAACGAACATTCAATGGAAGAAAAACTTGCTGATGAGATCATGGATGCCGCAAATGGCACCGGAGCCTCAGTCAAGAAAAGAGAAGATACGCACAAGATGGCTGAAGCCAATAAAGCGTACGCTCATTACCGTTGGTAACAGAGGGTACAAATTATGGCTCGTGAATATGATTTAGAACATACACGCAATATTGGCATTATGGCCCATATTGATGCTGGCAAAACTACTACGACTGAAAGAATTCTTTTCTTCACAGGCAAAATTCACAAGATTGGCGAAGTGCACGAAGGTGCTGCGACCATGGACTGGATGGAGCAAGAGCAAGAGAGAGGAATCACTATCACTTCAGCTGCGACGACAACTTTTTGGAAGGGCAACCGAGTAAATATTATCGATACTCCAGGGCACGTCGACTTCACCGTTGAAGTTGAACGCTCTCTCCGCGTTCTCGATGGAGCGGTCACCGTTCTCGATGGCAAAAATGGTGTTGAACCACAGACAGAGACTGTCTGGAGACAAGGAACAAAATATGGCGTTCCACGCATCGTCTTTGCCAATAAATTAGATGCGACAGGAGCTGATTTTGACATGTGCATCGAAACGCTTCATAGCCGTCTTGCTGCTAATGCCGAAGCGGTTCAATATCCAATCGGAATTGAGAATAATTTCAATGGTGTCATCGATATCATCAATCGCATCGCTTGGCATTATTCAGAAGAGAAGACCGACGCTCCTCAACAGATCGCTATTCCATCCGAATATAAAGAAAAAGTTGAACATCTCAGACAGAAATTGCTTGAAGCATTAGCTTCATTTGATGACGATTTAATGGTGATGGTTCTCGATGGTAAAGAGCCACCGATCGACCTCATTAAAAACACTATTAGAAAAGCTGTGTTAACAGGCACGTTCTTCCCAGTTTTTTGTGGAAGTGCTTATAAGAATAAGGGTATTCAATTGCTCCTCGATGGCGTTATTGATTATCTGCCGAGTCCGATCGACATTCCTCATGCTCATGGTATCCTTCCAAATGGAAGTGATTATGTGTGCGAACCAAATGATGATGTCCCTCTCGCCGCTTTAGCCTTTAAAATCGCTACCGACCCATTCATCGGTCGGTTAGCATATGTAAGAATTTATTCTGGCACTCTTAAATCCGGTTCCTATGTCATCAATTCGACAAAGGGGATCAAAGAGAGAATCGCCCGAGTTGTTCTCATGCACTCCAATCACCGACAAGAAGTCGATGAATTGCACGCTGGCGACATCGGCGCAGTCGTGGGATTAAAAAATACGACTACTGGTGACACGCTATGCGATGAAAAATTGGATGTCGTTCTTGAAAAAATGGAATTTCCTGAACCTGTTATTGAACAAGCTGTTGAGCCAAAAACCAAAGCCGATCAAGAAAAGATGTCGATCGCTTTGCAGAAATTAGCAGAAGAAGACCCTACCTTCAAAGTTCATACGAATTCTGAAACTGGTCAGACGATCATCGCTGGTGTCGGCGAGTTACATCTCGACATCATCGTCGATAGAATGAGAAGAGAATTCGGTGTTCAAGTCAATGTAGGCGCACCACAAGTCGGCTATCGTGAAACGATTAAAGGATCTGCTGAATGCGAAGGCAAATATATCAAACAGTCCGGTGGTCGTGGTCAATATGGTCACGTGTGGATTAAATATGAACCAAACCCTGGCAAAGGTTTTGAATTTGTTGATGCCATTGTTGGTGGATCGGTTCCAAAAGAATATGTTAAGCCTACTCGCGATGGTCTAGAGGACGCTTTGCAAAGAGGTCTGATAGCTGGCTATCAAGTCATCGATTTAAAAGCCACTCTTTTCGATGGTTCATATCACGAAGTTGACTCTAGTGAAGCCGCTTACAAAATAGCCGCTTCAATGTCTCTTAAAGAAGCTGCTAAAAAATGCAGTCCAGTGATTCTTGAACCAATCATGAAAATTGAAGTCACAGTGCCTGAGCAATACTATGGTGATGTCGTTGGTGATATCGCCCGTAGAAGAGGCAATATGACTGGAGAATCACAAAGAGGAAATGCGAAGATCATCGATGCTGAAGTTCCTTTAGCAGAGATGTTCGGATATGTCACTGACTTGCGATCATTTACGCAAGGCAGAGGCAACTACACCATGCAATTCTCACACTATGGAGAATGCCCTCGTTTCGTCGCAGATGAAATCATTAAAAAATCTGGGATGTCACAGAGGTAATAAATTAACACTTATGTGTTGATTTTACTAAGTTGTTGCTATATTATGAATTCGTTGAATTTATCAGAATTCTATTAAAAGGAGGAAATTCAAACATGGCAAAAGAAAAATTTGATAGAAGTAAAGTCCACGTTAATATTGGTACCATCGGTCACGTCGACCACGGCAAAACCACGTTAACAGCGGCCATTACCCACGTTTTAGCTAAACAGGGTGGTGCAGTTGCAACAAATTATGATCAAATCGATGCAGCTCCAGAAGAAAAAGCTCGCGGTATTACGATTAACACAGCACATATTGAGTACTCAACCGCCAAGCGTCACTACGCTCACGTTGACTGCCCAGGGCATGCTGACTATGTTAAAAATATGATCACTGGTGCAGCGCAAATGGATGGAGCAATCCTCGTTGTCGCCGCAACTGATGGTGTTATGCCTCAGACGCGTGAACACATTCTTCTCGCTCGTCAAGTCGGAGTCCCTTATATCGTTGTCTTTTTAAACAAGACCGACTTGGTAGATGATCCAGAACTTATCGATCTCGTTGAGATGGATGTTCGTGCTCTTCTCACTGAATATGGATTCCCTGGCGACAAGATTCCAGTTATTAAAGGAAGCGCTCGCAAGGCTCTTGATGGCGATTCTGAATCTGAAAAAGCGATTCTTGATCTCATGGATGCAGTCGATTCTTACATCCCTAATCCAGTTCGTGATAACGACAAGCCATTCCTTCTTCCTATTGAAGATGTCATCACTATTACAGGTCGTGGCACCGTCGTTACAGGAAGAGTTGAACGCGGCATGTTAAAGCTTAACGATGAAGTCGAAATCGTCGGTATTAAACCGACACAGAAGACAGTCGTTACCGGCATTGAAATGTTCCGTAAACTTCTCGATTTCGCTGAAGCTGGCGATAACGTTGGCACACTTCTTCGTGGCGTCAACCGCGACCAAGTTCAAAGAGGACAAGTTCTTGCCAAACCTGGCACGATTATTCCTCATACTAAATTCAAAGCCAGCGTCTACGTTTTAACCAAAGAAGAAGGTGGACGTCATACAGCTTTCTTAAGCAATTATCGTCCTCAATTCTATTTCCGTACAACCGACATCACAGGTGTTGTTACACTTCCTGCCGGTGTTCAGATGGTCATGCCTGGTGATAATGTTGAATTAATGATTGAACTAATTCACCCAGTCGCTATTGAAAAAGGTACCAAATTCTCCATCCGTGAAGGTGGAAGAACTGTTGGTGCTGGAACAGTTAACGAAATTCTTAAATAGATTTTGCAATCTGAAAATTAGACCTCAATCTTGAGGTCTTTTTTTATTTTATGTAAAAAATACGCCAAAATTTGCCGATGAAATGCTTTGTTTTTAATGCGATGAAAAAGGCTCACTATTCGTCGTTGTTTATAATATAATAATTCTAGTTATGCGCCGAAAAATTGTCGATTATGATCTGATCAATATGGAGCAATATCGCAAGAATTTGTCTCATTATAAACACAATAAAATTCTCGCTGCGATCATATTTTCTCTTTTGGAGTGCTCTCTAGCCGCTTTAACAATCTATGGTTTCATCAATTATCAATCACTGTTATTTCTTGGTGGGATGTGCATGGTTCATCTCATCATCATCCCATTCTGGTTTTTTCGCAATTTCTTTTTGGTCTGCGACATCATATATTTTGGTTATAGCAACCTCAGCAATCTCGGAAGAGTATTCATCCAATTTCTCTTGGTATTTGCCACTGAAGCCTGCACCATTGGCATCGGTTTTATTTTCATGGACCATCCCAACATCATCGTCATCAGTCTATCTGTATTTTGTATATTCGCGATCATCGCTTTTATCATTCTAGATAAATTTTATTCTTATCCAAATGCCGTCGGGCAGGTCTATATAGATAAAAATCTTTATAAATAAGATAGCATTTGAAAAGTTCTTATAATAAAATTATGTCATCAATGGCAAACGAACAAGAAAATATTTCTGGGCAATCGCACAAAGACATCTTTGATGAGAATGATCCAAAATATAAAAATATTAAAAACATCCAAGAGAAAACAATCGGCTATCGAATGGTGGCCGCCATCATTGATTTCGCTATTGCGATATTCATCGGAGTCCTCGTCGGAATTTTTTGTTCATATGTCATTTTTGTTCCAATCGCTCGAGCAAATGCTCAAGTTGATGAAGCGGCGATGGCTGAATACTCTAACCGAATCATCGTGGAAGAAGAGCACTCCAATCTATTTGCATTAAATCCGAATTGGGCAGGCGATGGCGACAAATCCCACAACAAATGGGTCACATTTTATGACGAGTCGGTTTCTAGTTCATATGCGACATACGATTCATACATGGCGCCAACCATCAATTATTTTACGAATTATTTGACTGATACAGCCGCCTTTGCTAGCGAAGCAAATAGAGAAAAGTTTACGAATTATTACTATAATGTTTTTATTTTAGGGCTTCCTGATGGGAAAGCTCTTTACACTGCTGACGAACTGGATGGAAGAGCTGATTTTATTAGGAATAATACTCTGTTTGAATATAAGACAGATGGCGGTGTTGTTCTCTATGATGAAATAGGAGTGCCAAAGTCCTTGTCAGATAATGCTAAAACAGAGTTGATGGCCTTTTTTTATTCCTCCGATGCCAAAAGCGTCACCCGCGATTATCAATTGGCGAGCATCGATGTCAAAGCGACAGCTGAATATTCAGAATGCATCTATTCTTATCTGATTTCCGCTCACTGGCCCTATGAGAGCGATTTAACCGGGAATGATCATATGTACTCGCTCATCATCGCATATCAAAATGAAATCAGTAAACTGACGATATGGCAGACGACCTATCCAGCTCTCACCGCTATCGTCATCAGCTGGATCGCGTTCTATCTCATCATTCCTCTCTGCCTTAAAAATGGCAAGACGCTTGGGAAATTGTTTTTCAAATCGGCAGTCGTCAACAATTTCGGATATGAAATTACCCCTTGGCAAATGTGCTTGCGCTCCTTATTCCCTCTAGCGTTTATCATCGTGATGTATTTAATTGGTATGATCACGTCAATGCTCATTTTTTACATCGTTCTTCTCTTCGCTGTTTTAGCCTCTTACTCATTGACCATTTTTACCAAAAAACATAAATCCATTCATGATTATGTCTCAGGAACGATTGTCATCGATTCAGAAAAATCCACATGGTTTAAGAATGCTGCCGCTGAGAGTCAGTATCAAGCGACGCTCAACGTAATTGAAACAAAAAATGAACGCGAGGATAGACTCACTCGCGAATATCGCGAGAGCATAGAAAAAAATGCTCAGGACAAAAAGCTCGATAACAAAGATACTAATAAATGAGAATAAAAGTAGAAAAGTCGATTAAAAAGGCACTTTTCTTTTCGCTGTCTTTTGCCTTGAAATCATGCGATTGATTCACTGACATGTTTGTGTTTGCTATTGAAAGGATAACTATGTTATTATCTATTCGTGGATAATACCATAATTATAATTAATTAGGAGGAAAACATGGAAGTAAGAATTGAAAATCTTACCAAGGCCTTCACTAGTCACAAAGGACCAGAAGTCATCGCTGTAAACAATATGACTTTTACAATCCCTGATGGGAAATTAATCGGTCTTTTGGGACCTTCTGGATGCGGAAAGTCAACAACTCTCTACATGATTGCTGGTCTACACAGACCTACAGAAGGCCATATCTACTTCGGAGACGAAGATGTTACCAATGTCCCACCTGAAAATCGCGGAATCGGCTTAGTATTTCAAAACTATGCCTTATATCCGCATTTTTCTGTTAGACAGAATATTACCTTCCCTCTCGACAATGTCGTTTTACCAGGAGCGCTAGATTCACACAAGGATGAAATCTCAAATCTCAACAGAGATAGCAGAACTTTATTTGAAAGAATCAACTCTCTGAAGAAAGATTTGAAAAAAGTAGAATTGAACATTCAAAAGTTGAAGGCGGATAATCAAGATGTTGCTGGAGAGATGAAGCGCTCAAAAGAGTTGACTGCGAAGCTTTCTCAAACCGAAAAAGAATTCGAAAGCGTTAACAAACAACTCGAGAAAAAAGAAGCTGCTTTCATTGACGCCTCTACTAAATATGATGAAGAAGTCGATAAGTTAGATTTAAAACTTCAAGAAGCGCAAGCTCGTTTCAAAGAAGCAAAGGCATCCCAAAAAGATGCGTGCTCTCTCGATCAAGCCTTTATCGAGGTTGAGAAAGCGCAAAATGCCCTTAATGAAAAAATTGTAGCGCGCAGAAAACGCCATCTTTCAAAGCAAGAAAAAGAAACGATCGCTCATGAAATGGCAAGAATTGTTGATATTGAACCATATTTGGATCGAAAGCCAAAAGAATTATCGGGTGGTCAGCAACAGCGCGTTGCTATCGCACGTGCTCTCAGCAAGAAGCCAAGAGTGTTGCTGCTCGATGAACCTCTCTCAAATCTTGATGCGCGATTGCGCTTACAAACTCGTGAAGAGATTAAGCGCATTCAACGCGAGACTTGCATCACAACAATCTTCGTCACTCATGACCAAGAAGAGGCGATGTCAATCTCTGATATAATCGTCGTCATGAAATTAGGAGTTGTCCAGCAAATTGGAAAACCGCAAGACGTTTATGAAGAACCGGCTAATCTATTCGTCGCGAAGTTCTTAGGCGTTCCTGCGATCAACATCTTTGATGGCTTAATAAAAGACGGCAAGCTCTTCATCAATGAACAGCTCATGGATGAAGATCCTGTTTATGCGAAGCCATTCACTCTCATTGAAAAAGTCGAGCTCCCTCCAAAATTGGATGAAAAAGGGAAACCGATTGGCGAACCGATATTTGAAGAGAGGCGCACAGTTTTGAAAGATCGCGCTGTCAAGATTGGCGTTCGCCCTGAAAGTTTTGTTTTGAATTCAAAAGGAAAAGTCGGTGTTTCGATTAATTATATTGAAAACATCGGTCGCGATATGTCAATTGTGGGAAAAATTCAAGGGCAAGATGAAAGCCATATGAAAATTATTATTCCTTCTGAGTTAAGGAAAGAATTGGAAGGAAAAATCGATGTTCGCTTCGGAGTCAAAAAATTCTATGTCTTCGAAGAGACAGGCGAAAGGATTAAATAACCAATTGGTTATTAAATAATCTATGGCAGAAAAAAAGGAAAATACAAAAATGGTTCAGAGCTCAACGATTGCCCTCAATGAGCCTCTAAAAATTTCCGCAAAACATTTTTATATGCCAGAATGGCTGAAAGCGATAATTGCCCTTCTTCCAGCTCTATTCTTTTTAATCGTATTCATGATTTATCCAATCCTGAATGCGCTTTTAATTTCTTTAATGGGTAATTTCCACTGGGTTGGCAACTCAGAATCATCATTCGCTGTTGTGAACTGGATTATGTCGATAAGTAGTAGCCGTGGTGGTTCAGCCCCTAATCCAATTTATTGGTCGTTTGACAATTATATCTCTATTATGACTGACCCTTCGTTTTTGAGATCATTAGAGAATACGGCGCTGATAGTCGTGGTGAGCGTCCCTCTCACAATTATCATCGCGTTATTGCTTGCGGTGTGCATTAATTCGATCAAAGTTTTGAAAGGTTTCTTTCAAACAGTGTTCTTTTTACCATATGTCACAAACGCGATTGCATTAGGCATGGTCTTCAATATTATGTTCTCTTCTGGAGGGCCTATTAATTACCTTTTTGGTACTGAAGGCATGAACTGGTTGATGGCTGCGCAAGGCGCCAATCGCTGGTCGATGTTCTTGGTTATGACGCTCTATTCGATTTGGACTGGCTTGGCATTTAAAATCCTAATTTTTATGTCTGGTCTAGCGACGATCGATAAACAATATTACGATGCTGCCAAAATTGATGGTGCTAGTAAGGCCAAGATATTTGCAAAAATTACTGTGCCTTTACTCTCTCCTCAGCTTCTCTACATCATGATCACATCATTTATTGGTGCCTTTAAAGCATACGCACAAATCATTTCATTATTTGGTGGTGGTGCATACGACTTTGGTGGTATGGATCAAAAAGAATGGATGACCGTTGTCGGTTATGTCTATACGATGATGAATCAGAATAAAACAGGGCAAGCGGCTGCCGCTTCAATTGTTCTTCTACTCGTTATTTTGGTGATCACTCTGTTCCAAAATATCGTTAGCAAAAACAGAGTTCATTATTAAGGAGGACAGCATATGGCAGAACATGAAATCTACTTTGCAACTCCTGAACAGATGAGGAGATATAAGATTCGTCGCATTCTTGGACAAGTCATTCTTTATACCTTCCTTTCAGTTTTTGCTCTCTTTATTTTGTTTCCGTTTCTCTACATGATTATCACTTCTCTCAAATCAGAGACTTTATATGATTTCCAGACCGCTAAAAAAATTCTTGATTTGATGCCGCAATGGACTTCGACGTTTAGAACAAATCCTGATGGGTCAATCGCTCAAACTTGGTATTTGTTCCAAAACTATCAAACAGTTTTGGGCACGACGACCAACTTTTTCCAATATTATCTCAACACGATAATTGTGGCTGTTTTGTCCACGGCATTTACGGTCTTCACTTCCGTCTTGGCTGCTTTCGCCTTTGCTCGTCTTGATTTTAAAGGGAAAAATCTTCTCTTTACTATCTTGCTCGCGACGATGATGGTGCCTGGGGAAATGATGATTATTACCAACTATCAAACAGCGTTATCTTGGAATTGGTACAACACGTATGCCGCACTTATTTTGGTTCACGGTGTCTCTATCTTTTACATCTTTTATTTGCGACAGACATTCCAACAGATTCCAAACGAGCTCTTCCTCGCGGCAAAAGTCGATGGATATGGACATTTCCGCTATCTGTGGAGAGTTATGATTCCGATTGCGATGCCGTCGATTGTCACCATCATCATTCTTTGTTTGATGGGTGCATGGAACGCCTATGTGTGGCCGAACATGATCGCCTCAGGCAACAATCCAATCTTTCACAACGATATGAAGCTTGTGTCCAACGGACTCATGTCTTTGTTCACGGGTGAATACAGCTCTGAAGACACCATCAAGATAACCGCTTCAATGGTTATTACACTGCCTCTCTTAATCTTCTTCTTCATTTTCAGAAAGTTCATTATGTCAGGCGTGAGTCGATCCGGTATTAAAGGTTAATCTACTAGCTTAAAGCTAAAGGAAGGACATTTTATGAAAAAAATTCAGTCATTCGCACTCATTCCCGCTGCGACATTAGTTTTAGTTCTGTCAGCAGTAGGAGCTACATCATGCGGCGGTTCACACGATCCGGGATATGTTCCAGATATGACAGTTAACACCGCCGGAACAACAATCAAGTTTTGGACGGGGTTTGGCACAAACGTCAACAGCACAATCAACCCTCTATTAGAAGAATTTACCGAACAAACAGGCATCACTGTTCAATATGAGCCAAAGGGTGGATATGCTAATTTGCAGAGCGCGGTTAACTTAGCTGCTACCTCAGGGGAGTATCCCAACCTTGTCAATGGCTATCCAGACCATTTCGTCGGATATGTCACGAGCAATATCATCACTCGTTTAGATGGATATATTGCAGCGGATAAAAACATTCCTCTTCTGACGGAGAGTCAATCGAAAGATCCGATCGCTGCGACTGATCCGATTAACCAGCACATGAACTATGAAGATTTCTATGCTGATTATCGAAGAGAGAATGAACAGATCGAATTCGATACCGATGGAAAAGGATATGTCCTCGGCGTTCCTTTCAATAAGTCGACTGAAGTTGGAACATATAACAAGACAATGCTTGGAATGTTGCAACATTTTGACAGCACGATTAAGCTTCCTGAAACATATGCTGAAATCGTTTCAGAAGGCACCAAAATCATGAAGGTTTTGAACGATATCGGTCTATGGAACAAAGTCATCGGCAAAAACTATGTCGTCTATGCTGATTCTGCTGCTGCTACATCAGCTGGCACTTCTGTTCTTTTGGATTTTGGTGCCGTTGATCAGGACCATTTTAAAGTCATGTCCTATAACTCCACTGATAACTGGTTTATTACCGGTGTCCGTCAATGGGGTGGAACTTATACTGATAAAGATATGGCGACCGGCAGAGGATATGTCGCTTTTGATAATGAATATACGCGCACTTTCCTCTCTGATTTAGAAGTTCTGTTCAATGATGGCTATTTAGGAATTCCAGCCACTTGGGAAGAATCGCTATATTGTTCTGGACCATTCACTCTCAATAAGACGATGATCAATATTTCATCATCAGCTGGCGTGTATGCTTCCGTTCCAGCTGGTGACACATTTGAAGTCGGCGTTTGCGCTGTGCCTTACAAAGATGCAGAACACGCCTATGTCATCTCGCAGGGCACAAACCTCTGCTTGCTCGATAAAGGCACCGATGCTGAGCGCGTCGCTTCATGGAAATTATTGAGATTTTTATCTCAAGAAATGAATGCTGATTTCGTTATTGGCACAGGCTATTATCCTACAGGCGTTAGCGTTGCTAGCAGCGATACATATCAGGCGTATCTCAACAGCACGAGAACCAAATCATCTGACAAGCTTCAAATCGCCGCCGCCAAATTAAACACTGAAGTTTACAATGGCACTGACAGCGTTTGGCAGTTCTTTGTCGATGCTCCATTTAATGGTTCGAGCTATATCAGAGCCACAGTGGCTACTATCATCGGCACCTTATTCTATGGCGATGACAAGAATATCGACCATATCATCGCTAATATTCTCGCTACACTGAGCGATTACGTTCGCTAATTATAATTTTAAAGGAGTAGAATGATGAAATTTAAAGGGAAGGTATTGACCAGCGTCGTCTCGATAGCACTAACCGGTGCTGTCGCTGGATTAGTCGCTACGTCATGTTCCAGCAAAATTGATCCTTATTCAGTTGATTTAAGCATCGACCCAACTGGTGCGACCATCAAGTTTTGGACACCATTTGGCAGCGCGATAAATACTGTTCTTGACGGCATGATTGAAGAGTTTACTGAAAAGACAGGTATCAATGTTGTCGTTGAAGAAAAATCAGGCTATGACAATTTGAAAAAGGCTATATCGCTAGCTGCTACGAGCGGACAATATCCAAACGTGACAGTTGGATATCCTGATCATTTTGTCGAATATGTGACAAGCGATATAATCGTTCGCCTAGATTATTATTTTGCAAATGATTCTAAAGCGTTTGGTGAATATCCCGTATCAATCACTGATTATTATCAAGACTACATGGTAGAAAATCAGTCGATTGAATACGATCTAGATGGCAAAGGTTATACGCTCGGTATCCCATTTAATAAATCATCCGAAATCATGATTTATAACGAAACGTTCTTTGAATACGCTATGGTTGTTGATCCTACGATTGAAATACCTACGACATGGGCTGAGGTCGCTTCCGTCGGACCAAAGATCAAAACGGTTATCGAACCCGCTTGTGGAAAGGTTATTGGAAACAATTATCAAATCTATGATGATGATTTACATTATCCAACCGGAGTGACGACATTCCTTGATCTCCGCGAAACTGAGTATGACTCATTTAGACCTATCGCCTATGATTCTCAAGCCAATTTATTTATTTCTGCAATGCGAAATTGGGGCAGTAAATATACTGAGAGAGCATCCATGACATCAAACAAAGGTTATGTCGTTTATAACGAAACTGATACAAAGGATAAAACCAAAGAGGCGATGCAGACATTTAGAGATCTGTATGCAGCGGGAATTCTCGGTGTTCCCAAAACATGGCAAGAGACGAGCTATTCGTCAAACGTTTTTAAAAATGTTGAGTGCGTTATGACGATCGGTTCAACTGCTGGCGTGGGCAACGATGCACCGGCTGGTGGTAAATTTACAACTCTGTCTGCCCCAGTTCCATACAATGATGCTTCTGTTGGAAAAAATGTCATTTCACAAGGCACAAATCTTTGCATGTTGGATACAGGCACCGCTAAAGAGCGTTGTGCGACATGGTTGTTCATGAAATATTTCTCAAAGTTTGCTAACGCTGAATTCTGTTCGCAAACGGGATATTTTCCATCTTGCAGTTATGCAGAAGAGTCTACCGTTTATCAAGATTTCATCAATCGCACCGGAAGAATGACTGAATCTGAAAAAATTCAAATCGCCGCTGCGAAGACAAACAGTAGTATTTATTTGAATGAAAGCGAAGGATGGACAAAATTTGTCGATACACCTTTCGATGGTTCTGCCTATATTCGAGAAAACATTGAAACAATCCCCACAAGGACGATGTTTGAGACAACTGATTTACAAACGATTCTTGATGAATCATATTTAGCATTCGATCCTTATGGATATGTTAAGCATTGAGGAGGACAAAAATGAAATTGAGCAAGTACATTTTATCGTTAGCTTTCTTAGCGTTGCTACCTTTGAGCGCTTGTGGCGGGAATTCTTGCGTAGTATTAGATGATCCAAACACTCTTCTCGCAACTACGCCGATTACCGATTCACAATTGTTCGCGCAAGAAAGCGAATATGCCTCTAAAAAATTTACTGCTGATCACGTCGGGAAAGTAACACTAAAAAGTTGTACTGATGGTGATACCGCAAATTTTGCGGAAGAAGGTTATAGCGAAACTATAAAATGCCGTTTTCTAGGCATTAATACGCCTGAATCTACAGGCAAAGTAGAACCGTGGGGGAAGAAAGCTTCTATCTTCACAAAACACATCTTAGAAAGCGCCACCGAAATTGTACTCGTCAATGATGTGAGCATCTTTGGTGAAAGGGATTCAAGCGGAAATCGCTGGTTGGGATTTATATGGTATAAAACAGCCGGCAATCAAACCTTCCGACTTTTGAATCTTGAAATTGTGGAGCAAGGTTTTTCTACAAATCAGTTGTTCACTGATTCGCTCATTTGCAATTATCGCTCATCATTTGAACAGGCTGAAGCATATGGTAAAGCCTGTGGCTATCGTGTTTTTGGTACACCAGATCCCGACTTTGATTACTCGCATACCGTGACTGAATTGTCGATTAGATATATCATTGAGAATTTTGATGAAGTCGGCATTTCTGATTCGTCAGGTTCGTCAGGATTATTCTTGCGCGTCACCGGTTTGATCATCGGTCAAATGGGCGATAACTTCGTCTTGCGCGATGTAACTGATCAATACGAAAATGGCAAGTATGCCTCACTATATGCATATGCTGGTTATAATTCAGCATTAGGTGGCTTCTTAGAATTAGGCGATATCGTCAAAGTTTATTGCCGAGCCACCAAATATAATGGCAATATTCAACTATCTGATGTTCAGAATAAAACAACGGGCAAATACGCTCTTCTCGTCATCACACCTGGAGATTTAGCCTATTCTGATTATCCTCACGATATTACTCCATATGATATGGATTCCTCTGCTTTTACTGATTATTCTGATTTTGCCGCCTATCAAAGTTTTCATATTAAGACGACCATCACCATTCGTACTGTGACAGTCGACGAGGATCCTGAGAGCGGCTCAACCATCGTAGAGAATTATTATAAGAAAGACAATGCTAAAAATATGACGATCTACGCTTGGAGTCAGGCTTCTGGTCTCACCCTCAACCTTCGCGTTGACGGTACGTGTAACCCATATCCTAGCGAAACATTGTTTGAAGTGGGCAAATCATATTTAGTCGTCGGATATTTGGCTGCCTATTTTGAGAAATATCAGCTCATGCTATATAACAACGATCCCGGAATGGGATATATCACCTTGTTAGGAGATTAAAGGAGGACATTTATGAAACTAACAAAAATTACAAAAGTCGTCATGCCATTATTGCTTGTAGCAGGACTTGTTGCATGCGGAGGCGAAACAAAACCGTTAAATCAGCAGATTGTTCAGTCTGTTTCTAACATCGGCTCACTCGTCATGAATGGTTCAACTGGTTCAGCTTATCCAGATCGATCGGTGGGATATAACCTTAATTATGGCGAAAACATCTTTGTTACGCTGTCTGTTAAAAAGAATTACACCACAACTGATTCAAGCGGAGCTCAAGTGAATGAGATAGCAAATGTTACGATCACTTACAAAATGGATGATGCCTCTACAGCAAAGTGGAAATATCAAGGATTTGTGAGAGACACTAGCGGAGCTCTTCTTTCTGATAAAGGCCAATATTCTGTGGCTGATCAAGGTGAGAGTGCTGTCAACTTCACCTCGACGCTGACCGCGACCATTTCTTGGGATGGCTATAGCGAAGATTTTTCGTGGACAATCAACGTGAAATTCCAAGAGTACACTCCTATTTCTCTTGAAGCATTCAGAGTGAATGGCGGTGTTGCAAGCGGCGGATATTTAAAGACTGCTGGCTACATCACTGGAAAATTCTCCGATACGTATGCTGGTGTCTTCATTGCCAGTGGAGAAAAAGCTGTTATGCTCTATGCTGGTAATCTCGAAGCGTTAATGACATCGACCAATGCTCAAATCGGTGATTTAGTTGTCATCAAAGGACAATATTCCCCATATAATGGATTGGCCGAAATTAAACCGGCGACAATGCAGGTTGTTGAAAGCGCTCCAACCGGATTGACGGTCAGCGCTCCAGTCGATTTGACCATCGCTGCTGCTGATTGGTCAACTGCCGCTCTCGCTTCTAACGATAGCCGCATTACAAATATGAATGACCTCACTCTTGTTTCGGTACCAACTTTGACTGTTGGTTCGCATTGGACGATAGTGTTTAAAACATCGACAAATGTAACCGTCAATGTCTACGTGAATTATCACGTTGGCAGCGACGTTCAAAATGCCATAAAGAATCTTCTTTCATCCGCTACAGCTGGAACCTCAGTCTTCAACTTTGTCGGCGGTATTCTCTCTTGGTATAATGCTCCTCAATTATCGCCGTTATCGGCCACTAATTTAGTGCTGTTGTCCTAATCATCATATTACAAGCGTAAACATCAATGGATATCGGAGGATAATTATGGAAGAAAAACATGAGCAAATTCATATTGAAACTTTTCAAGAAAAAGTTAAAAAAGGGTTCAAGCATTTTGTAGACAGTTTTGTCAATTATTGCAAAACAAATTTTCTCGCTTGTATCATCTTACTTCTCGCTTTATTGTTTTTAGTCTTGCAAGTGATTCCTGCCGCTATCGTAACGGTTAAAGATTTAAGTATTAATATGAGCATTGATGGTGTCACAACGATAAAGAACCTCAATGGTGAGCAATCGTTTTCTTACAATGTCTTTGAGGTGCTGTTCGGGAGAAATGAATGGTTGAACGTAATTGTATCGAGTGCATCAGGCTCTGAGACACCAATTTATTCGACAGAAAATTTATTTACATACTTTATCCCATTCAATGTCACGTTAGGCATTGGGATGATTTTACTCTATTCATGTGCTCTCTTGACTCTTATCGACAAACGCATTCCACGCATCGTTGGCGCTGGTTTGGGCGTCGTCGGGTTTATTCTCGTATCGGTGTTTATGTTTATTCAGCCTAGTTATTCGCTTCCGATTATCGCGAGTGGCGCGACATGTGATTATTCTGTGACTTGGCTCGCTGGTGGCTTTGTCGCCATAGTTCTCGCTTTTGCTATCGCCGGTTTATCATGCTACGTTTGTGTCACTGATAATATCACGCGCGAAAAGTATAGAAAGAGCGAAAGCGATCGCTATATGCGCGGTGGAATTTAACAAATATTTAAACGGCACTCTTCATCAGAAGGGCGCCGTTTTATTTTGGTGTTGAAAAGATTATAACGAGGTTATAAACTAAATAGGCAAATGCACCATTAGCTCAGCTGGTAGAGCAGCTGACTCTTAATCAGCGGGTCACAGGTTCGATTCCTGCATGGTGTACCAATAACTATTAACGGCATCAAAAAGCGATGCCGTTTTGTTTTTTCGTCCATGATTGATATAATTTACTAGACGGAGGTAGATGAAAATGAAAAGTGTTTCTATTACTGCACTAAAGAAATATGTTATTTCTATAAAAAAATCAAAGAGTAAAATTTTAACGCTGGATGCTTTTAGCAAAATTGTGGGAATCTATCCAGATGTTATCGCAGAGCAACTATCGCTCTTTGATCCGATGATCACGATGAATATCGAATATGATGTCAAAGAACTGCTTCCTGCCATGGAAAAGTATATTGAAGATGAAGAGTCATCTAAAATAAAAGTCAATCGTGAAGTGGTATTTAAAAAAGATTTATTGCCGTATTCCTCCGTTCAAGAATTCATCTATGGCAAGTTGACAATCGATGGAATAGTGGACAAGTCTGCTTCTCTGTCCGACAAGGATTTAAAGATACTTAAAAAGATTATTAACGAAGAATTGAAGAAGCGAAAGAGTAAGAAATAGCCTGCGACTGCGCTTCAGTTTTGTGCACATCTCGGGATTTCGTTTTATTTCAACTTAATCATAAACTAAGAAACATTTGCTTTTGATTTGTCATGAAAAATTTGAATTTTAAACTGACCAAATCTGATTAAAGAGACTGTTTTATCCAATCCATCGAGAGATCATTAATCAGTTATTCTTCTATAATTCTAGCCCCCGTTATCAAAATGGAGGCTTTTTATTTGAAAAAATTAGTTTTTATGCCCTTTTTACTTGTAAAAAGACCACCATCTAATTATAATAAATGCGGTTATTTTACATATTGAAGGAGAAAATTATGGAAATAAAAAAATCATTTCTCTCAGTGGATGGTAATACTGCTGCCGCTATGGCCAGTTATAATTACACAGAAGTTGCTGCAATTTATCCGATTACACCAAGTTCACCAATGGCTGAGTTGATCGACGTCTACGCTTCGCAAGGAAAGCTTAATTTTTTTGGAAGCAAAGTTAAAATTGTTGAACTTCAGTCAGAAGCTGGTGCTTCCGGTGCAGTTCACGGCGCTTTACAAGCTGGTGTTTTAGCATCGACTTATACCGCGTCACAAGGTTTGCTTTTAATGATTCCTAATCTGTATAAATGGTGTGGTGAACTTTTGCCAGCAGTTCTTCATGTTACTGCTCGCTCTCTCGCCACTCGCGCTTTATCTATCTTTGGCGATCATCAAGATGTATATGCTTGTCGTCAAACAGGAGCGACAATGATCTGCTCCAGCAGCGTTCAAGAGATTGCTGATCTCGCTAATATTGCTCATCTAGTGGCCATTGATGGCTTGACGCCGGTCATTCATTTCTTTGATGGCTTCAGAACTTCTCATGAGATTCAAAATGTTGAATTTGTCGATAATGAAGAATGGAAAAAACTTTTACCTTTAGAAAGAATTGAGAAATTTAGAGCCAATGCTTTGAATCCTCACACAAATGCTGTCACTCGTGGTGGAGCAGAAAATGACGATGTCTATTTCCAAGCTCGCGAAGCGCAGAATCTTCATTATGCAAACGTGGTAAATGTTGCAGATAAATACTTTAAAGAGGCGACGAGACTCACCGGAAGAGAATACGCTCCATTTGTTTATTGCGGTGCAAAAGATGCTGAGCGCATTATCATCGCCATGGGTTCAGTCACTGAGACCGCCAAAGAAGTAATCGATGATCTGACTTCAAAAGGTGAGAAAATTGGTCTTGTTGTCGTTCATCTCTATCGACCTTTTTCAAACAAGCATCTTATGAAAGTTATTCCTTCGTCTGTTAAAAGAATTGCTGTTTTGGATCGAACAAAAGAGATGGGTGCCACTGGAGAGCCATTATATTTAGATGTCGTTGCCGCTTTAAACCAAGAAGGTCGGAAGATTGAAGTCTACGGTGGCCGCTATGGTTTATCGAGCAAAGACACCCAGCCTAAGCATATTAAAGCCGTATATGATTTCCTTAAAGGCAAACCTTGGCATTCATTCACGATCACCATCAATGATGATGTGACGCATCTATCACTTCCTATCGATGATGCTTATCATGTCGCGCATCATTATACATCGTGCTTATTTTATGGTCTTGGAAGCGATGGCACAGTCAGCGCTAATAAATCATCGATTAAGATTATCGGTGATGCCACTCATCAATACGCACAGGCCTATTTTCAATACGATTCGCGAAAAGCGGGCGGAGTTACGCGCTCCCATCTAAGATTTGGTAAGGAACCAATTCGCTCTTGTTACTATGTTGAGAATGCAGATTTTATTTCTTGCTCTCTCGATACGTATATTTTCAAATTTGATATGGTTAAAAATCTCAAGGAAGGTGGAACGTTCTTGCTCAACACTGATATGAACGATGAATCACTGATTAAATCAATGCCGAACAGAATGAAACATCTCCTCGCTAAAAAACATGCGAAATTTTACGTTATAAATGCCAACAAAATGGCGATGGAAATCGGAATGGGTCGCCACACTAACACAACACTTCAAGCCTCATTTTTCTTTTTGAATCAAAGCATCATGAAATATGATGAAGCCCAAGATTGGATGAAGAAATTTGCAAAGAAAACGTATGCTAAAAAAGGAGATGCTGTCGTCAATCAAAACTATAAAGCGATCGATGCCGGCGCATCTGGTTTACGCGAGATTAAAGTTGATTCAGAATGGACGAAATTACCAGTCGATCGCATCAGAGCGCTCACAGGAGATGCCTATTTCGATGCCTATGCAAATGTTATGGGAGAGCTCGACGGCGATCTACTCCCTGTTTCGACATTCACAAAATTTGATCTGTTGGATGGCACGATGAAAAACGATATCACTTTTTTAGAAAAGCGCGCTATCGCTGATAGAGTGCCCACTTGGCATAAAGAAAATTGCATTCAATGCAACCAATGTGCTTTTGTCTGCCCTCATGCCACAATAAGGCCATTCCTTCTCACTCAAAAGGAATTGGATGCCGCTCCTCAATGCGTTAAAGACAATGTGATAACAGCCATTGGTGGACCAAATGTTAAAGAGCTCAAATACATCATTCAAGTATCACCGGAAAACTGTTTGGGCTGTGGTCTGTGTGCAAATGAGTGCACTATCAATAAGAAAGTTAATAAGGCGATTGAAAAAGAGCTAGCAGATTATAAAGCAACCCTATCTCTGGCAGGAGATGATTTAAAAGCGGCCTTAATCAAAAAGCAAAAAGAGTTAGCTAAAGCACACAAAAACGAGTATGCCATCACGATGGAAGAAGCAAAATCGCAATTTCATTTTGAAGAAGGCGCTAATTATCTTTATAAACACACTGAATATAAGAGCAACATTTTTCCAGCATCCACTGTAAAAGGCGTTGAATTCCTGATGCCTTATATGGAGATTCCAGGAGCTTGTGCAGGATGTGGTGAGACGCCATACTATCGTCTCGCTTCGCAATTATTTGGTCGCGACATGCTAATCGCTAATGCCACCGGTTGCTCCTCAATCTATAATAGTTCGACACCTCTCACTCCTTTCTGCACCGACAAAAATGGAGAAGGTATCGCTTGGGCAAATTCATTGTTTGAAGATAATGCCGAGTTCGGCTTTGGCATGAGAATGGCAAATGACTACAAGATCATGCAAATCGTTCGAATCTTACAAGAGGCTTTGAAATCTAATCTCGTGGAAGATGCTCTCAAAGATATCATCAATAGATATCTGATCAATATTAAGAATCGCAATGAAGAAAGAAAGATTATTCCAGAACTCGTTAAACTTGTAAAGGTTAGCAAGGATAACGCGGTTAAAGAGGTTCTTATCTATGAGAGAGATCTGCTCGATAAGTCAGTATGGATTATCGGTGGAGATGGTTGGAGTTATGATATCGGTTATGGCGGACTCGACCACGTTTTAGCCAACAATGCTGACGTGAATGTTTTAGTGCTCGACACCGAAGTGTATTCGAATACAGGCGGTCAGTCATCCAAATCTTCGCAAACTGGTTCAATCGCTAAGTTTACTGCATCCGGAAAAGAAGGAGCCAAAAAGAATTTAGCTCTCATGGCAATGGCTTATGGTCATGTTTATGTGGCGCAGATCTCTTTAGGTGCAAATCCGATGAAAGCTATTCAGGCTATGCAAGAAGCGGAAAGCTATAATGGTCCATCATTGATCATTTGCTATTCTCCATGTGTTAATCATGGCATTCAAGGCGGTTTAGCTAATTCGTTCGATGTCGAAAGAAAAGCGGTCGAATCTGGCTATTTTACGACTTTCAGATTTGATCCAAGAAAAGTAGCAGAGGGTAAGTCGCCACTCACGCTTGACTGCGCTGAACCAGATTTCTCTAAATTCAGAGAATTTGTTATGCGCGAGACAAGATTTAATATGCTCCCACAAGTGAATCCTGCTCACGCTGAAGAATTATTGCAAAAGAGTCAGGATCTCGCTAAAGATCGTTGGGAAAAGATAAAAAAACTAGGATTATAATTTCAATGTTTAATGACTTCTTTAAAAGGGAGTCATTTTTTTAGATATATACTACGAAGAAGTATTTATTCAGTCAAAATTTGATTTATATGAATTATCATCGCTGGGAACTTTTGAAGCGAAGAATGGATATAATTTAAAATAATGGTCGGGACGACGAGATTCGAACTCGTGACCCCCTGGTCCCTAACCAGGTGCACTACCAAGCTGTGCTACGTCCCGAAACTTATATTATTTTATACTTATTATAATCATTTTGCATCAATAAAATTGTCTGTTATTATTTACTTTTTTTCTAGTAGCGCATAGAAAGTTTTTTGTACGTTTTTAATGTATGTAGCCTACTAATTTGGTAAAATAACTATTTAGGAGATATTATGGATAACAAAAAAATAGTCATTAAAGGCGCAAGAGAAAATAATCTAAAAAACATCAATCTTGAGTTTCCAAAAGATTCCTTTGTTGTCTTTACTGGACTATCTGGCAGTGGTAAAACGACGTTGGCGTTCGATACGATTTATACAGAAGGACAAAGACGCTACGTTGAATCGCTCTCTAGTTACGCAAGACAATTTTTAGGCGGAATTGAAAAACCAGATGTCGATTCTATCGATGGTCTTTCTCCCGCTATCGCTATCGATCAAAAAACAACATCTCACAATCCGCGATCGACCGTTGGAACAGTGACTGAAATATATGATTATATGCGTCTTTTATTCGCGAGAATTGGCGTACCATATTGCCCCACGCACAACGAGCCTATCGTCGCTTTTTCTCCGTCAAAGATGGCTGATATTGCGATGTCATATGATGTTGGAACAAAACTGCAGATTCTCTCTCCGATTGCTCGGGCTGAAAAAGGTACGCATAAAGACACTTTTGAAACAATTAAAAAACAGGGATTTGAGCGATTGAGAATCGATGGTCTTTTTACGGACATAAACGAAACGAATGAACTCGATAAAAACAAGAAGCACAATATCGACATCATTATTGATCGCGTCGTCGTTAAAGAAGAAAACAGAGGAAGAATTTTTGAAGCGATTGAACTCGCTCTTGATCACTCTCATGGTTATGTTATTTTTCTGACTGAAAGAGAAGAGAAGTTATTGAGCCAGCATCACACGTGCAAATACTGTGGTTTTTCCGTGCCAAAACTTGAACCTAGATTGTTTTCATTCAACGCTCCGATGGGCTATTGTCCTGATTGCAAAGGTTTAGGTATAAAAAGAGAAGTGGCGATCGATCTGTTGATTCCAAATGAGAATTATTCAATTAATCAAGGGGCAATTCTCTATTTCAAAAATATTGTTGGTACAAAAAATATTGAATGGCAAGAATTCGTGTATTTGTGTGAGCGATATGGTATTGATTTGGATTCGCCTTGGAGAAAATTATCTGAAGCTCAGCAAAAAATAGCGCTCTATGGCAGCGATAAGCCTTTTAAATATGTGATAACTTCCTCTAGTGGCAACAAAAATAATCGCAATGGCTATATTGAAGGGGTGAAAACAAGAATTGAGAGACTCTACTCAGAAACGACAAGCGAATGGATGAGAGAGTACTATGAAAATTTTTTGAGGGATACTATTTGTACCTCGTGTCATGGGGCGCGTTTGAATAAAGAAGCCCTATCGGTTAAAGTCGGAGGACTCAATATTTACGAAGTGACCTGTCTATCTATTGAAGAACTGTTACATTTCATGCAAAAATTGCCATCAAAACTGAGCAATACAGAAAATGAAATCGGTCGACTCGTCATTCAAGAAATCGTTAATAGAGTATCTTTTCTTTCAGAAGTTGGTTTAAATTATTTAACTCTTTCAAGGATGGCCATGACATTAAGTGGTGGTGAGGCACAAAGGATTAGATTAGCGACCCAAATCGGAAGTAAACTCTCAGGAGTTTTGTATGTTTTGGATGAACCGAGCATCGGCTTGCACCAACGCGATAATGCTAAATTGATCAGCGCGCTTAAAGAGATGAGAGATTTAGGCAATACATT
The DNA here is from genome assembly GCA_041653015.1 of Bacilli bacterium. Taxonomy (GTDB): domain Bacteria; phylum Bacillota_I; class Bacilli_A; order RFN20; family CAG-826; genus JBAZGG01. The sequence goes on from JBAZGG010000008.1 coordinate 35,717, forward strand.
AATCGTTGTCGAACACGATGAAGAAACGATGAGAAGTGCTGATTATATCGTTGATATCGGACCGGGAGCCGGTCTTCATGGAGGCGAGGTAGTCGCCCAAGGATCTATTGCGGATCTCGAAAAGGTTCCTCAGTCCATCACCGGTCAGTATTTGTCGGGGAAGAAATTTATTCCTATTCCTAAAAAGAGAAGAAAAGGAAACGGAAAGTTTTTAACGATTTATGGTGCGGAATGTAATAATCTCAAACACATCACTGCAAATTTTCCTCTTGGAGAATTAATCGTGGTCACCGGCGTTTCTGGTTCGGGTAAATCATCACTTGTCACAGAAACATTATTTAAAGCAGTGCAAAAATATCTATCGCAAGAAGAGACATATCCTGGCAAGCATGAGCGAATTGAGGGATTGGAATATATCGACAAAGTAATCGATGTCACACAGGAGCCAATCGGTCGGACACCTCGATCAAATCCGGCCACATATGTCGGTTTATTCGATGATATACGCACCCTGTTTGCCGAAACTGTGGAAGCTAAAACGAGAGGTTTTGATAAAGGGCGATTCTCATTTAATGTCGTCGGTGGTAGATGCGAACATTGCCAAGGTGCTGGTGTGACGAGAATTCCGATGAATTTTTTGCCTGATGTCTATGTGAAATGCGAAGAGTGCGAAGGAAAGCGTTATAACCAAGAGACTTTGCAAGTGACGTACAAAGGCAAAAATATATATGATGTTTTAGAGATGACTATTGAGAACGCCTTAAGCTTTTTTGAAAACCGCCCCATTTTAAAAAGAAAAGTACAAACTCTTTACGATGTTGGATTGGGCTATATTAAACTAGGTCAACAAGCTACTACATTGAGCGGCGGTGAAGCACAAAGAATAAAACTCGCTTTTGAACTGCAGAGAAAAGCCACTGGTAAAACACTATATATTCTTGATGAACCGACAACCGGATTGCATACCGACGACGTGGCCAGACTTTTAAAAGTGCTTCAAAGAATCGTTGATAATGGTGACACGGTTATCGTGATTGAGCATAATCTCGATGTTATAAAAGTAGCAGATCATATCATCGATATCGGAAAAGAAGGCGGGAATAAGGGCGGTGAGATTATCGCCACTGGAACTCCTGAAGAAATCGCTGAAAATAAGAACTCATATACTGGCGAATTCTTGCAAAAAATTCTCAAAGATAAATCGAAGTACATCTAGTCGGTCTTATTTACTTTTGTCACATTTTGTGCTTTTCTTATATAGAAAATGAAAACTGAAAATTCGATTAAGTATGTTATCAACGCTGATGATTTTGGCGGCTATGACGCTGTCAATTATGCTATCGACGAGTGTTTTGCTAAAGGGTTGATTTCCCAAACGACTTTGATGGTGACGTGGGAATGTTACGGTGTTGCAAAATATCTAGCAAAAGAGCATGGTTATTTTGATAAAATCGGTCTTCACGTTTCCTTGACAAGAGGCAAGTCTTTGACTGAAGACATTAGAAAAGATAAGAAACTTTATTATCCGAACAACTTTTTTTCCACTTATTTGTTTGTTAATAAAAATTGCTTTTTCTTTCTATCTAGAAAGCGCAAGAAATTGATTAAAGAAGAGATTGACGCTCAAATGGCTTTCTATGTCAAAGAGCAATATTCTTTAATGCACTTTGACAGCCACGGTCATCTTCATTCGTTTTATTCATTGTATAGAATATTTATCGAACTCGGATTGAAATATCATTTTCGCAGTGTGCGCATTCCACTTTCGACAGAAAAAGAAAGTTTTATCGCTAAAATTTTGAAAAATAGAGTTATTAATGCGTATCGTAAGAACTTTGTTGTTGTTGACACCTGTTCTGATATCCAATACTTTATCACCCATAAGCAAAGCGATTCATTCGAGGTTATGGTACATCCAAATAACAGCACGCTTGCGGATTATGAAAAACTTGCTGCCAAATTATTGACATTGTATGGACAGCCCGTTTCTTATTCAGAAGTAAATCAGCATACTTTAATTGTAAATTAATCGGAATAATGCTATTCTCAAAATCGTTATGGATACAATATTATTTTGGTTAGGTTTATCTCTGTCGATAATCTCTTTTGGTTTTCTCATTTATTTTCTGACTAAATTTATCAAGGACAGAGCGGCTGTATCGTTCACTAAAAAAGTTTTTTTGCAATTGCTGATTCCGATAGTTGCTCTCTTTGTTTTTATGCCGATGATATTCATGGGCTGTGCCTTGATGAATCATTGGATTTTGAGCGGCATAGAAATAGCATTAATTGTAATAGGTGGAGCCTTTTTCGGCGCATCATTCGGTCTCATTTTTAGCGCCTTTATCTTGCGTTATTATAAAGATAATATCGCTAGCGACAAACACAAAAAAATTGTATCGTATTTACTTTTTGGTTCCATTCCATTGCTATTAGTTTCTTTCTTGGTATTTATGGAAGGGATGGCCGCTCATTTTACATATCCCCTTGCAAACGGATTAAGATTTGCAAGCGATGGTGTGATGTGGACGACATTTCAAAATGGCCATGGTGGTTTCAATATTACTTTTTATGGCGCCATCATTGTTATGGGCGCTATTATCGTCTATTTCATCTGCGACCATAAATTTTATACGAAATATCACAAGCATGGGTTACTCGACACATGCTTCTTAATTGCCTTTCCTATGGGAATAGTTGGCGCGCGATTGTGGTCTTGTCTTGTTTTATACCCTGATCACTATATTGCAAATCCTATCGAAATCTTTTATGTATGGGATGGCGGTCTAGCCATTATGGGAGGCGCTATTTTAGGCATTGCCACCGGTGTTACTTATATGCTCATTTTTCGAAAATATATTAATCTGCGACTCGCAGTTGATATGATCGTACCATGCATTTTAATCGCACAGGCGATTGGTCGATGGGGCAATTTCTTTAATCACGAAATTTATGGCAGTATCACCGACATGTCATCATGGTGGTTTTTACCGAGTTTTATCCGCAATCAGATGTCGACGGGATTTATTAATGGAAACCCATCTTCAACATCTATGTATGTACCTTTGTTTTTAATTGAATGCTGCACAAATTTAGTCGGCTATTTTGTAATTACATACGCTATCGGGAAGCCGCTTAAAAAATATCTCGCTCTTGGAGACTTAGGCTGCGCTTATTTTATTTGGTATGGCACGACTAGAGCGATCATGGAACCGATGCGCTATGGCGATAGTGGACAAGTCGACAAGTTTATTGAGTCTTGGTATTCATCTTTTGCTCTTATCGCTATTGGTATTATTGGCATCATCGCTTTTCATCTATATGAATATCTGATGAGAAAAAACGGGAAGACAATCAAAGGCGCTTAACAGATGTATCAATTAGTCATTTTTGACATGGATGGCACTCTGCTTGATACCGATAAAATCATAATTTCAACATTTGTTGAATTGTATAAGTTATATAAGCCTGATCAAAAACCCGACAAGGAAAGGTTTTTATATTTTTCTGGGCCACCTATTATGGAAACGCTAAAACATGAATTCCCTGATCAGAACACAGAATATATGTTCGAAGAATATCGCCGGATATCAAATCCCCTTTATGAAAAATATTTACGGGCCTATCCATATGCAAAAGAATTGATTAAAAAGCTCAAAAAACGAAAGATTGACATCGCTATCGTCACTTCAAAGCATCATGCTCCAGCGATGAATGCTTTGAGAATTTCTCGACTGGAAGATTCTTTTGAGGTTGTCATCGCCTCAGACGATGTCAAAAAAACAAAACCAGATCCAGAAGGTATATTTCATGCGATGAAGCGTTTCAATATCGAAAATAAAGAGGATGTGCTATATATTGGAGATAATGAAATAGACTATGTTTCCGCGGAAAACGCTGGCATCGATTGCGTGCTCGTCATGTGGTCGCCTAGAACCATTGATCAAGACAGAGTTCATCCGAGATACTATCTAGATTCATTCAAGAACTTCTTTGAGGTAATAAAAAATGGAAAATAACAGGGATATTGACATTCTTATCATCGGTGCCGGACCGGCGGGTTTAACGGCATCTATCTATGCTTACCGCAGCAATTTAAAAACGCTGATTGTCAGTGGTGGCGCCCCCGGAGGAAAAGTGAACGTCGCTAGTAAAATTGCTAATTTTCCAGGATATGCGGAAATTGATGGGGCGAGCCTTGCCTTTAAATTTTATGAACAAGTTCACAATATGGGAATTGAAGTGGTTTCCGCTTCTGTTTTGGAAGTGAGAAAAGAAGGCAAATCGTTTAGAGTGATCACCGATAATGGCGAATACTTTTCAAAAGCAATTATTGTGGCGACTGGCACATCCAATAAAGCCCTTCTGATCCCTGGAGAAAAAGAATTTTTGGGCAAAGGTTTGTCTTATTGCGCGACATGCGATGGGTATTTCTTCAAAGGTAGAGATGTCGCTGTTCTTGGAAATAATTCACATGCCTTTGAAGAGGCATTATTTCTAGCCAATATCGCCAACAAAGTATCGTTAATTTATGCTGAAATACCAACGGCTGAAGAGACGTTGATAAAGAAAGTTCTGGGAACTAAAAATATTCAGACCTTTAAAGGCTATAAAGCTTTATCGATCAATGGAGAAAATGCGGTTGCTTCTATCACAATTGCAAACGCGCAAAAAGAGAGTATTAATGTTCCCGTCTCAGGCGTCTTTCCTTTTATCGGAGAAAAAGCTACGCTCGATTTTTTGCATCTTTTCGAAATTTCTAATAGAAATGGATTTATTATTGTTAATAATTTGATGGAGACCAACATTTCAGGTGTCTTCGCCGCTGGCGATGTCACTGATTCGCCGCTTCGACAGATCGTCACAGCCGCTTCAAATGGCGCAGTCGCTGCGACGAGTGCGATCAAATTTGTAAAAGGATTGAAAAAATGAAAAAAAATTATGCTCTTATCATATTTGCCCCGCTCACTTTAACGCTCTCTTTATCCTCATGCAATTTCACTTTCCCATCATCGAATACTTCTGGAAGCATAACGACCAGCACCAGCCCTTGGGATAGCGAACAGACGAGCGCGATCCAGGGCGATGGTTATTATAAACCGGCCTCCACTCTTTACAGTTATAATGATGTCGTTCAAAAAAGCCCCTATCCTATTGATAGTGTTGTTTCAGTGGGAGAACAAAACATCCTTGTTATCCCTATTAAAATTAGTGGCACAGCAAATGCTACGTCGGCCAACAGAACAAAGATTGAAAAAGCATTTTTTGGAGCAGAAGATGATACTGGTTGGCAATCATTACGAACATATTTTTATAATTCGAGTTATGGCAAGTTAATCGTTAATGGCGTCGTCTCAAATTGGTATGACTGTGGCTATACTAGATCGCAGCTGTCAACAGACACTAATATGGGAACATTAGTCGATGCCGCCGTGGCTTGGTATAAATCATCTACTAGCACGAATTGCAGCAATTTTGATGTCGACAAAAATGGTTGGATCGATTGCGTTTGTCTCATTTATAGCGATTCCACACATACACAGACTGAGTACAATCAAAATAAAACAAATCTATGGGCTTATACATATTGGCAGCAGAACAACAATGCGAGTGTTTCTTCGCCTATGGCTAATACCTATATGTGGGCTAGTTATGATTTTATGAATGAAACGAATTTTATCGACATCGATGCTCATACTTATATTCATGAATTTGGGCACTGTATGGGACTTGATGATTATTATAATTATGACGATAATTCGAGTTATGCCGCCGCCGGTGGGTTCGATATGCAAGATTTAAACGTTGGCGATCACAATCCATTTTCAAAAATGGCATTGGGATGGATTACTCCATATGTGGTTACTGATAGCACTTCGCTCACTATTAGACCAACAGCTACCAGTGGCGATGTGATACTGCTCAATCCGACTTGGAATGGATCTGCATTTGATGAATACATTCTAATGGAGTTATATTCTCCTGATGGAATGAATCGCTTTGATGCGGAGCACCAAACATATTCTGGCTATCCAAAAGGACCGACTTCGTATGGTGTGAGAATGTATCACATCGATTCGCGTTTATACAAAGAATCAGCATCGGGTCATGATTTAGATTATATCGGTTACGCTGATTCGATGAGTTCTGGATATTATTATGAAGTTGCAGCGACGAATACCACTTCAGGCTCTGAATACGCAACTGAGATCTATGCTGCGAAAGATTTCAAACAAGTCCACATGATTTCCGCCTCTGGAACAAATACTGTCGCCACAGGCAGCTTTCTTACAAATGCAGATTTGTTTTCTGGCTCTAAAACATTCTCGATGAATTCATTCAAATCATTTTTCGTTCATTCTGGAAAGTTTAACGACAACACGACGATGAGTTATGCGATCAGTTTTTCTTCAGCATCGGCTGCTGGAGTAACCATCACATTTTCTAAGTAATCTTTCGATACACTTTTAAGTGTGTTATTATTTTATTGATAATAATTGTTTTTGTTATTGAAAGTAGGAGGTGCGGACTCATGAAACTGATACTTATCACCGGTGTGTCAGGCGCTGGAAAATCAACTGTTGTTCAAGCGTTTGAAGAGATGAATTACCGCATTGTTGAGAACGTTCCATTATCCGTTATTCCTAAACTTTTAAAAGCGTTTATCGATGATCCTGTTCAATACGAAAGAACTGTGCTAGTCATACCTTTATCCGAGGCCGAGCAGGCTTTTGGAATTATACGAAACACGAAGGAAATCGAATCATTTTTCTTAGCTCTCGATGCGACAGAAGCGGAAATTTTGACTCGCTATAAACTCACGAGGCATATCCACCCGCTTCAAGCCAAAGGTTTGTCTTTTGAAGATGCGATTAAAAAAGATCGCACCGATATCGAAGAAATTCGTCCTATGACAGATTTGTTTCTCGATACTACAGGTTTGTCAACTACGGAATTGAGGCGCAGAATCTTTGTAAATTTCAAAGGTCTTGAAAAGGAGTTATTGACCGTAACCTTTATTTCTTTTGGATATAAGCACGGAATTCCTAGCGATGCGGAGATAGTGTTTGACACAAGAATCCTCGACAATCCATATTGGGTGCCAGAATTAAAGAATTTGACAGGCAATGACAGCCGAGTTCAAGACTATGTCATGAAAAGCAAATATGCCGAAGAATTGATCGATGGTATCGAAAGTTTTTTGGATAAGTACTTAAAAGTTGTTCAAGATGAAGGAAGAAATTTTTACACGATTGGCATCGGTTGTAGTGGCGGTCAGCATCGTTCGGTAACGGTTGCGGAGATACTAGCAAAAAGATATGGAAAACAATATTCGACTATCATCATTCACCGCGATTCAGAAAGATTCAAATTTTAATGAAAAAAAACATTTCATTCACCGCGAGAGTCAAAGAAGAAATAGTGACGAAGCCTTTCTCAGAAGAGAGGCTTCGTTCTTTGCTATCGGCATTTATTAAAATAAATGGAGTGATGGAGATCAGCCATTCGCATACGATGATTAAACTATCGACAGAAAATGCGAAAATTGCTAAATATTTATTTATTATTATCCAAAGACTTTATGGAATAAATGCAAAGTTCTCATATCTCAAAAGCATGCGATTTGATAAAAAAACTTCATATGTTGTTTCGCTAGAAGAAGAAGCGGATGATATTCTAGATGATTTATCCATTTCATTCTTAGATGGCAAAGTTTCGAAGAGTATCGCCTATAACGATGACACCATCTGCGGATATCTTTCTGGCGCGTTTTTGGCTTCGGGATCGGTCAATTCGCCGAATAACTCAAATTATCATCTCGAGATTTCATTGAATAACGAAAACTCTGGCAAATGGCTTTTGAAACTCGTCCATAAAATCAATAATGGGTCTTTTGATATGAAAACGATCATGAGAAGAAATCAATGTGTTGTCTACTTAAAAAAATCCGATCAAATCGCTGATTTTCTCATTCTTGTCGGAGCGACTAACTCGTGTATGGAATTTGAGAATATAAGAATCGACAGGGATTTTGCAAATGTTGGCAATCGGCTTCAAAATTGCGACGAGGCAAACCTTAATAAAACGATCAGCGCAGCCAAAAGACAGATTGAGGAGATCAAATTTATCGATCAGGCTCTCGGGCTTGATAATCTTTCGAACAAAAAGGAGTCTTTGCTATGCAAGCTGCGACTCGAAAATGAAGATGCGTCGATGCTCGAGTTGGCTAGTGTGATGAGCAAATCTCTCAACACGCCTATTTCGAAATCTAATGTTAATCATCTATTTCGAAAGATACATTGTGATGCACTTAAATTTAAAGGAGAACACCATGAACATTAATGTTCAACTCGGTATGAGAATCGCGTATTTGCGAAAACAAAAAGGCTGGTCTCAAGAGGTTCTTTCATTTGAAAGCGATATCAATAAAAACTATTTGAGCGATTTAGAAAGAGGAAGAAGGAACCCTTCTTTAAAGATTCTCAACAAGGTCGCAACGGCATTTGGTATCGATTTAGAAACTCTGTTCAAAGGCATCAGTCCAATAATTTAGTAATTTTTATAAAAATTAAAGTCATGTAAGGGTTTTCATAAACATTTTACTATGAGTTATTTTTCTTTTTATATATAATATATAACGCAGTGAATCAAGGAGGACATATTATGTCAATCAAACTTGCAATCAATGGGTTCGGGCGTATCGGAAGATTAGCTTTTCGTCGCGCATATGATGTCGGTGGTTTTGAAGTTGTCGCTATCAATGATTTAGTCGATGCTAAAACATTAGCTTACTTGCTTAAATACGACACAACTCACAGAATTTGGGGAGAAAATGAAATCTCCTTTGATGGTGAAAAGAATACAATTATTTTTAGAGGGAAAGCCATTCCTGTTCTTGGCAAAAAAGAGCCATCAGAATTAAATTGGAAAGACTATGGTGTGGATATCGTTTTAGAATGCACAGGACGTCTCAAAGGCAAATCTGATGCTTCTATTCATATCGCTAATGGTGCAAAGGGCGTTATTATCTCTGCTCCAAGCGATAAGGACACTCCGACCTTTGTCTTCGGTGTAAACTGTGACAAATTAACAAAGGATATGACGGTTATTTCTGGCGCTTCATGCACGACCAACTGTTTGGCTCCTGTGTGTAAAGTTCTCAACGATAAATTTGGTATTCTCGGTGGATTTATGACCACTGTTCATGCCTACACGAATGATCAAACGACTCTTGACCTCGCCAAAGGAAATCTTCGAAGAGGAAGAGCGGCAGCAGCCAATATTGTTCCAACGACAACGGGCGCGGCCAAAGCCATTAATCTTGTCATTCCTGAACTTGAAGGTCGCATGAGAGGTGGCGCGTTGCGCGTTCCAGTAGTCGATGGTTCACTTGTCGATCTCTCATTGATCCTTTCTAAAAAAGTCACCGATGCTGAAATCAATGCTGAAATGAAAAAAGCTAGCGAAGGCTCTCTTAAAGACGTTCTCGCCTATAACGAAGAAGAGATTGTCAGCTCAGATATTCTCGGCTCAACAGCCGGTTCTATCTTTGATGCGACACAGACTTCTGTATTTGAGACACCTGAAGGACAGCAACTTGTGAAAGTTGTATCGTGGTATGACAACGAATATTCATATACATGCCAGTATGTGAGATTAGCTGCAAAGATGGCAAAAGTCCTCGGAATTAAATAATAAGCTATGATGTGCGCCGATAATTCGGCGCCTTTCTTTAAGAATTAAAAAGGAGAGAAATATGAAGACGGTTGAACAATTAAAAGATTTGAAAGGGAAGCGCGTTTTGGTCCGAGTCGATTTCAATGTTCCTTTAAAAGATGGAAAAATACGAGATGACAATCGAATTGTCGCCGCCTTGCCAACAATCCAATATTTAGTGATCAAAGGGGCGCGAGTTATTCTTATGTCGCATCTCGGGAAGATTAAATACAAAGAAGCCCCACAAGTGGTCGAAGAGATGAAAAAACAAAACTCACTCGCTCCTGTGGCGGATCGATTGAGCAATCTCATAGGACAAAAAGTTGTATTTTCCGAAGTCACTCGTGGTGAGAAACTGGAGAGTTTAGTCGCTTCATTGAAAAACGGCCAAGTGCTCTTAGTGCAGAATACTCGCTATGAAGAAGGGGAAGAAAAAAATAATCCTGAACTCTCGAAATCATGGGCAAATCTCGCTGATGTTTTCGTCATGGATGCATTTGGCAGCGCTCATAGAGCACATGCTTCAACCTATGGTGTTCCAGAGATTTTGAAAGCCGAAGGTAAAGATGTTGCCGTCGGTTATCTAGTTGAAAAAGAAGTGAAAAATTTGATCAGATGTGTCAATGTTGCCAAAACTGATCGCCCATATATCGCTATTTTAGGTGGATTTAAAGTCTCTGATAAAATTAAAGTCATCGATTCTTTATTGAAAAAATGTGACAAGATTCTTATCGGCGGTGCAATGGCTTATACTTTTGCAAAGGCACTCGGCAAATCAATTGGTACTTCGCCTTGCGAAGACGACCAACTTGAATATGCGAAAAAGTGTTTAAAAGACGCTGAAGGAAGGATTATTCTCCCAATCGATGCTGTGGCGACAAATGGTTTTGAGAATTGGACGGAGAAAATTGTTTGTGTAGATGGTAGCATTCCTGCTGGTTTTGAAGGCATGGATATCGGACCAAAAACAGCAAAGTTATATCAAAGCGAAATCCTCAAGGCCAAAATGGTTTTTTGGAATGGACCAATGGGCGTCTTTGAACAAAAAGAATTTGCAAAAGGGACGATTGCCATTTGTGAAGCGGTAGCAAAAATACCTAATTCATTTACTGTCTGTGGTGGTGGAGATTCCGCTGCTGCTGTGTCTGAATTTGGCTTCAAAGATAAATTCTCGCACGTGTCTACTGGAGGCGGCGCTTCCCTCGAAATGATCGAAAATAATGGTCATCTCCCTGGAATTGACGTTTTAAAATAGATGAGAAAAAAACTTCTTCTCGGCAACTGGAAGATGAATAAAAGTTGCACTGAAGCTAAAGAATTCATCGATGGTGCATCTGATTTTGTCAAAATTGCAGCCGATCATCACATCGATGTTGGCGTTGCTCCCGCTTTTACTTCGCTTTGCTCCGTCATCAAGCGAGGCCCAAAGGGATTGATTGTGGCGGCACAGAATGTTCACTATGAAGATCATGGTGCATTTACCGGCGAAGTTTCGATTCCGATGCTTCTCGATTTAGGAGTACAGTGGGTTATCATCGGTCATTCTGAAAGAAGGCTTTATGATAACGAGACGAGCGAAAAGTGTCATAAAAAGATTGTCGCTTTGCTCTCGCACGACATGATACCGGTGTATTGCGTTGGTGAATCACTCGCTCAATTCGAGAGTGGAGAGACAAAAAAAGTTGTCGGAGAACAGATTCGCATCGGATTGTCTGATGTCGATCCAAAAGAAGCTGGTCGTCTTGTCATCGCTTATGAACCGGTGTGGTCTATCGGCACTGGAAAAAATGCTTCGCAAGCCATCGCTCAAGACGTCTGTTCATTCATTCGGAAAATCCTTCATGAACTATTTGGCGATGTATCAAAAGAGATTCGCATCATATATGGCGGTAGCGTTAAGCCCGAGAATGTGAAAGAATATTTTTTGAGCCCTGATATCGATGGGGCTCTCGTCGGAGGAGCTTCACTGAAAGTCGATACGTTTGCTGCTCTGATTAAAAATTCGATATAACGAGGAGGTTTTATTATGATTAGCAATGAGATGGTCTATCCTCAAAAAGAAGTTGGACATAAATTTTTAGGTGTCGTTTTTTTCTACATGTTTATCGGCCTTTTGATCACGGCTGGTATAGCGACGATTCTCGGTGTTTTATTCACAAACATTTGGCCGATCACTGATTATTCGAATCCAGAAGCTGGGACTTATTTTTGGTCGTATATGGGAGTGCTCATAGGCGCCTCAGTCGCCCAAATAATTCTCGTGATTTGGATTTCTGTGAGCGTCTTCAAATCAAAGAAGAATCTGTGGATTCCTTACACTTTATATTCGATTTGCATGGGCGTTCTCATTTCGAGCTTCGCGATTTTTGTTCCATTTTACATCCTTGCGATTTCCTTTGGACTAACTTGTCTATGCTTTGGAGCGATGGCTTTGCTCGGATACTTTGCTAAAGGCAATTTAAACAATATTGCACTTGTGGCATGTGGCATTCTCATCGGTGCTATGCTGCTCGGATTATTTAATTTGGTTTTCTTTTTTGTTTTTCCTGCGGCTTATAACATAATCTATTTGATCATATCGATCGTGACATTCGGAGCGATGATGCTCATCACGATGTATGATGTTTGGAAGATCAAGAAGTTTATTGAAAGAGGAGAGATGACAAACAACATCGCTATGTTCTGCGCCTTCAACCTCTATGTTGATTTCATCTATCTATTCATTCGCATCGTCTATATTGTCATGATTTCGAGACGATAAGAAAAAGTTTAAAACTGAACGTAGCATTTGCTACGTTTTTTTGTAGTCGCGTTTATATTTAAGCCTTCCAACTGGTGATCAACTCAACGAATTTAACAATAATTCCACTTGGAAATAATTGTTTGTATTCCAAAAATATGGAAAGACATACGCCGAATATTTTTTGCTCGGATTCGCATTCAGAGCTTGATAGAGTACTGAATTGTCAAAATCACTATTCGAGTATAGGGCTTCTTCGGAATGATTATTTACAAACAATGCTTTCGCATTAGCGGCGTTGGTGTAGGCGCTATAACCAGTCGAATGAGCGGAATCTTCTAAGATCATGTAGACCATCTCGTTTTTAAGATAGTAATTGATATAGCCCTCGTATCGATACATTTTTCCAAACATATCAGTATAATTTGGATTTGTCGGATAAGAGGTGGGATCATAATCTTTTCCAGGAGCCTTTGCGTATAGCTGCGCTCCAGTGAACGAATTGCCTAATCCATCGATTTCGAAATTGCTGAAGCTGATGTCCTGTCGAGATGACGATTCGATTTGTAAGAGAACGACGCTCGGACGAAAACTCATCATCTCTAATGAGGCATATACTCTATATGTCACTCCTTCAGAAATGCCGTTGTACAGATTCTTTTGATCATAGGCGAGAACGGAATTATTGTTATCGATAAAAATTAGATTGTTGTCGTCCGTTGCTAATTTATGCAAGCAATAGGCATCAAATGATATAACTTTGCCAAAAGCACGTCCTTTATTATTCATTTTCATCCCGCTGATCTCGGAATAGATGCTAGAGATGGATGTCATGGATGTAGCGACGGATTGGAAATCGACATCAACTTGGATTGGCGATACGCCGTATGAATAAAACAATAGTTCATTTTCTTCTCGATAAAGAGATGGATAACCGATGATGTCGAGAGTGGAACCAAATGACGAGGAGGCTGAGACGTATTTTTGTAAAGCCTCTCTATCCGCTGAAGCCAATCTAATGTATAGACTTCCAGAAGTGTCAATGGCCAGCATTTTATATCTCTCTGATCCGTAATTTCCTTGCGTTGTGAGAGAGTCTAAATCAGCGACTAGCCGGACGCGAATCTTTACTAGCTCATCGCCGTTAGCGATTCCGACATCGTTGGTGTTTGACAAAAGATCAGCGATGTCATTTACCTCGCTGATCAAAGAAATGGTGGTTGGTAAAACCACGCTATCGCTCGTCGAGTCTTCCACACTATCAGAGATGGAATCGTCGATGCTGTTGGAAATCGAATCATCAACGCTGATGGAAGTTGAACTTTCACTCGGCTGGGAGCTTGTTTCATCGCTTGGATTCTGGCTTATTAGCGATATAGAATTAGAATTATAACAAGAAGTGAGAATGAGCAGACATACACATGTTGTGCTGAGCAATGATAATTTATTATTCATGTCAATAACTTTAAATTATATTAACAGTCATGGCAACCAAAAAGCGTTATATTGTCAATAGTCATTAAAGTAGATTAATATAGAAAAGGAGGTAGAAGAATATGAAATTTTACAAATGCGAAATTTGTGGCAATGAGATCATGACCATTCACGATAGTGGAGTCGTCCCATTCTGCTGCGGTCAAAAAATGGTGGAATTAGTTCCTAACACAAAGGAGAATGTCGTCCTTGAAAAGCACCTTCCTGTCCTCGAAGAGAAAGGCAATAAGGTTCTCGTCAAGGTTGGTTCAGTGGCGCATCCGATGCTCCCAGAGCACTATATTGAGTGGATTGTGATATTGACCGATCAGGGTTCGCGAACAAAGAAGCTTAAACCGGGGCAATTACCACAAGCAATTTTTGCTCTCAATGAAAATGAAATTGTACTAGAAGCATATGCCTATTGCAATTTGCACGGTCTTTGGAAAAGCGAATAATTTTTTAAATTATCCAAACGCACGGTTTGTTCATAAAAGTTGATTAAACGTGCGTTTTTTAATGCGTGAGCACCGATTCATTGTTCTTATATATACGCGCACGTCTACCCGCGAAAAATGCTTAAATAAATTATAATTTAAAAAGTGGAAAAAAGTCCTTGACCGAGATATTGATGGGTGGTATTCTATTCTAGCATGCGACATTTTGGGTGAGTAACCCTATACGAGAGTATAGCATGCGACTGATTTTTGAAAACTAAACAGATGTACAAACACAATAACGTCAATTTTTTTATTTTTGATAAAACCAGATAATTATTATGAACTAAGATAAACTTTTTGAGAGTTTGATCCTGGCTCAGGATGAACGCTGGCGGCGTGCCTAATACATGCAAGTCGAACGAGTGTAGCAATACACTAGTGGCGAACGGGTGAGTAACACGTAGGTAACCTACCTTTCAGTTTGGGATACCCGAGGGAAACCTTGGCTAATACCGAATTATTCCATTGGAGGCATCTCCTTTGGCTAAAAGAGGCCTTAAAGCCTCGCTGATTGATGGACCTGCGGCGCATTAGCTAGTTGGTGAGATAACAGCCCACCAAGGCAAGGATGCGTAGCCGACCTGAGAGGGTGAACGGCCACACTGGAACTGAGACACGGTCCAGACTCCTACGGGAGGCAGCAGTAGGGAGTTTTCGGCAATGGGGGCAACCCTGACCGAGCAACGCCGCGTGAGTGATGAAAGTCTTCGGATTGTAAAGCTCTGTTATAAGGGAAGAATGATAACTCAAGGAAATGTGAGTTGTTTGACGGTACCTTATTAGAAAGCCACGGCTAACTATGTGCCAGCAGCCGCGGTAATACATAGGTGGCAAGCGTTATCCGGAATGATTGGGCGTA
>JBAZGG010000009.1:0-46657 GCA_041653015.1 Bacilli bacterium
TGGGTGGAGTGATAATTCTCACGATGAAGAACAAGCACAGAGAAGAATAGGTGATTTAGACGATAAATAAAAGGCATGTTTCTATGCCTTTTTTCTTTAAAATGATGATAGAGTTTCCGATTTTTTAACATATAATAATTCCATTGAAAAATGGAACAGGCAGAGAATTTGTTGAAAAACCTGTATAATAAAAATAAGATAATATACAGTTACTTTTGCAGACATATGAAAGGTGATTATGAATAGAATTATTAAATTTATCTCCGGTTTCGCGATCTCTTTTGCAATTGCGATTCCAATCGCTTTCGCTTGTTCATTAGCAAAGCAAGACGAAATGTCTCAAACCTTTGCTGCTTATTCCGATGTCGATGCGGAGAGTTATTACGACACTGGTGTGACTATCAGTGGGACGACAAAAAATATCAGCCGAACAAAATCGGGTTCCGCTGAAGCGACGACGAGCCTACTATACGACGTCCACGAATTGATGGGTTTTTCACATCGATTCTATAATTCATACACTAATTTAACAACTATGACGGCTATCACTGATGCCGATCCAGATATTCCCGGAAACATTATTTTGCTATATTCCCGAAATTCCGTCTATGGAGGATGGATACCAAATTGCTGGAATCGCGAGCACGTCTGGTGCCAGTCTCTCAGCTATTGGGGAACGGAAACCGGTCCAGGATCTGACATTCATCATCTTCGACCGGCAACAAGTTCGTTAAATTCCACGAGAAACAACAATCCTTATGGAATTGTGGCGACACATGATTCATCAACAGCGTTCGACACCACTGATTGTTGGTTAGGAAACGACTCATTAAGCGCAACAGTATTTGAACCAGCTAACTCTATTAAAGGTGATATCGCAAGAATATTGATGTATATGTATGCTTCATACGATACTGCAACTAATTTCACCACATATTCACACGATGGCTCTCTCTCGATTTCTTCAATTGTTAGCGCTTCATCTGAAAGCGCAGTTTGGGACATGCTCGTCGACTGGTCGGAATCCGATCCAATCGATTACTCGGAGATAGTGAGAAATAACGAAGCGGCTAAAATAACTGGCAATCGAAATGCCTTCGTCGACCACCCAGAATATGGAGAAGCGATCTGGGGAACGGGATATGGACTTTCATTGACCACTAGCAATTTTACAATAGCCACAAACGGCACTAAAACGCTAGGCGCTTATATCCAAGGCGGAGGAACATTGGGTTCCGTCGCATGGTCGAGCAGCGATACTTCGGTGGCGACAGTATCTTCTAGCGGCGTCGTCTCTGGTGTCGGCAACGGCATCGCCTATATCACCGCCACTTCAACCTATGGCGGAAAGACATATTCTTCTCGCAGTGTGGCGATAGTCGGAACAGGCTATCAATCATCATATATCACTCCCGGAGTTCGCTATCGAGTAACAGGAGCTAGTTCAGCTGATTATAGCAATGCCACGACACAGAGCAGCGTCTCCTTCGATCAAACATATTCATCTTTAGGACAGGCAACCGGTGGAAACTCTTTCACATTGACTGTAAATAGTTTTAATAAGACCGTCTCAAAGGTTTCCTTGTTCATGCATTCAAATCAAAGCTCCGGCAACGGCACGATTACGATTACTGTCGGTGGAAGCACGTGGGCATCTGGACAGTTTTACGGAGTGTCTGATCGATACACCGCTTCCTATCGATATCTCGATTTCACCAATGATGCAGCTCCAATAAAAACGGGCACGATTGTTGTTTCTATCAGCTGTTCAACGAATTCGCTATATTTCGAAGATGCTCTGATTGACTATGCAGAAAGAACATCCTCACAGCAAACCGATGCGCAAAATTGGGCGCAATCATTCATCAGCGGTACCGCCGCGGAGTGTTCAAACCTCAATGTGACCACTTCGACATGGGCGAGTTTTGCCTCTTCTTATAGCGCGTTGAGCAGCGATGCTAAAGATTACTTCTACGATCATAAAGCTGACTCTGGTGAAACAGACATCTATGCGGCGTCGAGAAGATATCTATTCATCATCACAAAATATACTTCCTATTCTCATTTCATCGTCAACTCCACAGGTGATATCTATGAAGCGCCTTATATCAACAGCAATCTCGATGATGCCGAAAGATATAATGGCAACACTTTGATGAGCATCGCCGTCATATCTTCAATCGCTCTCTTCGCCCTCATGGGTGGAGTGATAATTCTCACGATGAAGAACAAGCACAGAGAAGAATAGGTGATTTAGACGATAAATAAAAGGCATGTTTTCATGCCTTTTTTCTTTAAAATGATAACAGTTATTCTTTTGTCGCTAAGATTTTTTCGATGTCTTCTATTTCTTTAATGATATCCTTTGAGAGACATTCACTGCCAATTGGAGTGACGAGCACATCATCCTCAACGCGAACACCGATGTCTAGATCTTTAAAATATAAACCTGGCTCAACAGTGATTATCATGCCGGGCTCCAGCACTCTATTGCGATCAAAAATATCGTGGACATCAAGCCCTAGAGAATGAGATACATTATGATAATAGACATTTTTAATGTCTTCCTTTTTCAGAATCAATCCTTTGTTAACGCATTCGGCGGCTAAAAAATCGATGGTGAACTCTTGAAGTTCGAGCAGAGTTAATCCAGGGCGAACATAGTTGATCACAGCTTTATTGCATTCGAGAACAATCTTGTATATTTTCCTTTGAATTGTAGAGAACTTGCCATTGACAGGATATGTTCTAGAAATATCGGCGTTATAACAGCCAACAGACGCTCCTAAATCGAGGAGAACGAGGTCGTTGCGGCCGAGCATGTCACTCGCTTCAGGATAATGGAGGATGACACCATTTTTTCCTGAGGCGCATATCGTATCGAAAGCTACTTCGCCACCATTGTCTTTGATTTCGTGTTCAAAAGCGTTGACTAAATTATACTCATAGAGGCCAGGTTCAAGAATCGTTAAAATCTTCTGCAAACCGATTTCGGTTATTTTAATCGCTTCTTTTGTCAAGGAGACTTCGTATTCGCTCTTGATGGAACGAAAATTTATGAAAAGAGGCATAACATCAATAATATTAAGCCCTTTATACATCTGTTCTAACTCGCTTTTTAACTCGCGAGTGGTCTTGCGATCGTCAATCTTCAATTCATCATCCAAATCTAAATAAAGAGTGTTTATTTCCCCATATTGATAATCATTAGGATTGAGAACTGAATCGAGTTTTGGCAAAAGAGAGTTGGTAAACAATATGGAAGAGATACCACTCGATTGTTTTGCATCGAGAGTGCTCATTCTCTTTCCGACCCACTTCTCCTTTAACTCATCAGGCTCAAGAATGAACAGATAAGTTTTTACATCCGAATCACTTTTTATCATGAGAAGGATGGTCTCCTCTTGTCTAATTCCCGTCAAATAGTAAAAATTTCTATTCACGGCGAACGGATAGGCTGAATCTGCACTTCTTTTTCTCGCTTTGCCAGCATAGAGAAGCAAAGCGGAGTTATCTTCCATCGCTGCCGCAAGTCGAGTTCGGCGATCAACGTATTCACTTTTCATCATTCATTTCCTCAACTCTCTTAAGTTTTACTATATTATCTATTTTAATATGATTTAAGAAAGAGTTAAGCAGAATCGCATTAATTTCTTTTTTGCTCACCAAATTTAATGCAATTGTTTCTCCATAAACGATATTTTCAAGGGTGAAATCGTTCTTGGATGATAATTTTAGCAACTCATAGAACAAATCATAATTAGGAAGCGTAATCGCGTATGAATTGAGTTCCACTATCTGCCCAATCTCAGCTTTTTTAATAGAGTTTAAAGCCGTATCGACATAAGTCCGCAAAAGGAGTCCAACTCCAAGCTTTATTCCACCAAAATAGCGGACCGTGATCAATCCAACATCATCTAGGCAATTCTTTTCGAGCAATTCTAAAATGGGGCGACCAGCCGTTCCGTGAGGTTCTCCATCATCGCTGCTGTGCTTAATGCCATCGATGATATAGGCATAGCAATAATGCTTAGCATCAGGAAAAGATTTTTTGATTCGCGTCAATTCATCTTTGAAACATGCTGTGCCATCAGCGTGGAATAATACCGAAATAAAGACTGATCTCTTGATTTCACTCTGATATATGCTGCGGTTAATCGGTGACTTCATTCATATATACTATATTATAATCTAGGTATATTTTTTAAATCTTTTTACTAGTATAATTTACCTAAGGTCAATTATGTTTAAAACGATCAAGTGCCCAAATTGCGGACAAGCGTTTGATGAATATGCTTCGCAATGCCCAAATTGTCAAAGCGACAACGATGGTAAGTCTAAGAGCAAAGTGAGAAGAATGCATTTCGTGGCTTCTCTCAAACAGCTGCTCCTTTTTCTCGCTGGGTGGGGTGGATTAAAAATCATCGCCCTTCTCGTGCGATCGATCATCGAAATGATTGGGAAGAGCGTCTATCAAGGCGACGCTGATAGCCTATCCGATTTTTTGAATTCAAATAAAGTCGGTATGATCATCAATTCTTTAGCATATGTCATCATCTTTGTCGGACTGTTGGCCATTCTGTGGAACGATATCTTTCCTCTCGCCAAGGAATTCAAAAAAATTAGACCTTTCATCTACGGAATTGGATATGGATTACTCATCACTGCTGTTACGATTGGCTATACTTTATTGCTGAAAGCTTGCGGAATTGAATTTAGCGACAACGGAAATGAGAGCGCTATTTCAACATACATGATCGCTTACCCGACTCTATCGGTACTCATTTTTGTTATCCTCGGCCCAATCGTCGAGGAATTAGTGTATAGAGTCGGTCTCTTTGCGTTTTTGTATCGCATCAACAAATATCTCGCTTATGTCGTTGCAGCTCTCGTCTTCGGTTTAATCCACATGTCGTTTAATTTTAGCGATATCAATGTCTTTTTAAATGAATTAATAAATATCCCTTCATACATATTTGCCGGTGTAGTGCTATGCTACATCTACTCAAAGGAAGGGTTCGCTTGTTCGACATACGCTCACATCACAAATAATCTCGTCGCGTTTATCGCCACACTCGTATCTCATTATGCAGGAGCATCACGATGAAAATCGACAAAGCACAAATACTATCGTCATTTTGGTTCAAACTGCTCGCCTTACTGACGATGACCATCGATCACGCTGCCATTTTTTTAATGATGTATTTGAAAATAGACACCGCTTCTTCTCTATATCCACTATATCTCGCGATGCGCTGCATCGGTCGATTATCATTTCCTCTATTCATATTTCTTCTCGTCGAAGGCATTTACCACACGAAAAATGTTTGGAATTATATATTCCGATTGTCAATTGTCATGGCGGGAGTATTGGCTGTTTCCATCGCTCTTTATTATGCCTATAGCAGTCAAAATTTTCAGCTGGACAACGCTTTTATTGACTTGGTTGTCATAGCTCTATTTTTTGCTTGTCTCAAACAGAACGGCTATCGAAAACTGCTCGCGTTAATTCCTTTTTCATACACTTTGCTCTGCACGATTGTTCCAATAATCGAAAGCCAGAGCGGTATCGCCATTCTATGGCTTCCAGAATATATAAGAATGCCTTACGCTCTATACGGGTTAGCGCTCGCTGTTTTCTTCTATTTCGCACACCCGCTCGCCCAAAGATTATCAAAGGAATATGTCGTGGCATTGAACACGGATATGGAAACATTTAAGAAAATTCCGTATTATCGCTCTTTAGTTAGTTCAATATGCGTTTTGGGACTGATCGTTGTCAACGTAGTCTTTTGGGTCATGTCTTATGTCAATAAGAATTTCGCCTATTTTGGCGACATGGGGATTCAGTCTTGGTCAATATTAGCGGGGCTTATTCTAATTTTGTATAATGGCCGACGAGGATATGACAAAGGGTGGTTTAAATATGGTGCCTATATGTATTATCCTTTACATCTCATAATCTTATTTGTTATATTTCAACTGGTTTTTATAGGCCAACTATTTTAAAAGAAAGGAATTACTTATGATTTT
Organism: Bacilli bacterium; assembly: GCA_041653015.1. Taxonomy (GTDB): domain Bacteria; phylum Bacillota_I; class Bacilli_A; order RFN20; family CAG-826; genus JBAZGG01. The sequence continues at coordinate 6,034 of JBAZGG010000009.1, forward strand.
ACATTTAAAAAACGAAAACTTTGACGATCTTCTAAAGGGGAAGGATGTCCTCGTGGATTTCTTCGCCACTTGGTGTGGGCCATGCAAAATGCTCTCTCCAATCGTTGAGGAGGTCGCCGAAGAACACCCAGAGGTATTAGTGATTAAGGTCGATGTCGATGAGCACAACGATTTAGCGGCAAAGTTCCAAATCTATGCCGTGCCGACTCTCGTCTTTTTCAAAGATGGGAAGATTCAAAACAAATCATCGGGGTATATGCCTAAGCCTCAGGTGCTGCGATTTATTAAAAAATAGCCTTTTATTTTATGGCGTAACCGTGATAGAATATTTCTCGGTCTTAAGGACCAGTGGTGTAGCGATTAACATGTCTCCCTGTCACGGAGAAGATCGCGGGTTTAAGTCCCGTCTGGTCCGCCATAACGCAGGTGTAGTTCAGTGGTAGAACATCAGCCTTCCAAGCTGATTATGCGAGTTCGATTCTCGTCACCTGCTCCAGCTGTTAAAATTTCTTCCAAGATTTTCTCGTAAATGAGTAAAACCTACGGGAGATTTTTTTATTAAACATATATTCAAATTTCAATTCATTGATGGGCATTAGAGAGTGATTTAATCAACAATATCTCATGGATAGTAGCCTTTCACGCTGTATAGAGCGTTTAAGATATCCACTAATTTCATCAGATTATCTTTGCTTTTTATCCCTCTCGCTTCGATGTTCTGATCTCTATATTTGTCGCATCTTTTCTCCACTTCAGATCCATCGAATGATGAAAAGACATAGTCAGCAAATTTTTTACCAGCCAATCGCGCTTTTTCAATCATTTCAGCAAAGGCTTCGCGCGAAAAAGAGAATGAGGTGATCCGCTTATCGAGCGAAAGGGTAACGTCGACGTCGATGACGATGACTCCAGATTTGATGATGTCTCGTGGAGGGCGATATTTTGGATAACAATGAAAGATAATTATCATATCTAAATCGAAGTATTGCATAGGATAGACCGGAACATTGTCGGTGGCGCCTCCATCGATAAAGAACATTCCACCTTTGCTTTTCCTTGGACCATTTATCAAGGGAAAGGACATCGAGATGTTCAGAGCGCTCTTGGTTTCTGAACGATTCATGTCATTCAGATAGAAGTAAAACGTATCCATGTCGAAAATATGAGTGCCCGTGACGTATGTAGGTATTCTCATCTCTTCTTTTTCTACCGTCTGAAATACTTCGTTGAACAGTCTTGATTTGATATAGAGTTTGAACGCCTTTACAGAATCGCAATCGAATCGTTCATAGAATGAAAGCATGTCTTCATATGTTCCACAGCTAACCGAATACGCGTTTAATGATCCGATGGATGAAGCAGACAGAACTTTGATCCTTTCATATCCGACTTTCTCAATCACTTGCTTGGCAAATGATAGCTGTGCCGCTCCGCGAGCAAGACCGCCCGAAAACACTAATCCAATTTTACTTATTTGGTTGGTTTCCATATCGTTTTTTAACCTGCGAAAGAATCTTGACGGAAAACAATATAGCCATATCAAGAATTAACAATGATGAGAGAACGAATGAAGAAAAAACGGTTATTCTCCCGATACTTTGATAATCGCGCAGTGCCATAAATGACAGATCTGGGATTAGAGCAAGAATAAATAAGGTCAATGAAAACAGCCAGTGGAATATGCCGCTTAACATAAAACGTATAGGGCGAATATGCTTCCTTGTAATAACGATAAAAAACGCCGCAGATATCGATGATATCACGAGATAAATCGGAAAGACAAAATTCAAAATTAATGCCTCATATCGCTGTAGGAATAGACACATGAACACAATGGACATCAATAAAAAGAAATCAATTCTTTCATATGCGGACATCAAAGATGAATGATTGGTGATGACGCTTAAAATCGTGATGATGCCAAACACCATAACAAATGAATACAATGTCAACGTATACCTAAATGCAAAAAACCAATCGACGATAAATAAGGCGAGAAAGATATTGATTAGGGCGATAGAAATAATCGTCTTGACAGCGATCTCTGCATCGCGGCCGATAGATATCTCATGAAGCAAAAAATTGTGGCTGCGCTTATTAAATTCGTTCCCACAATATGGGCACTTTTGAACTTTTCCATTATAAACCAGACCACACTTGTTGCATTTCATTTATTTCTTGTTTCTACCATTGATTAATTCATAGATATCTCAAACGAAAGATAATGGTCAAATCCAGCTTCGAATTCTTATGAAAAACATTTGCTGAAAGCCTTTTTGTAGAATCTTAAACCGAATTTGACCGAAATCACAATAACAATTAAAAGTGCATTTGTCAAATATGGATTACCAGCGTTGATAATGCAAAATCAAAATAATGCGTATATTATTCATTTAAAGGAATAATTATGGTTTTACCAATTGCTGAAAGAATTAAGATTTTAAGAACGAAATCATCGATGACACAGACCGAACTCGGAAACAAATTAGGGGTTACAAGATCCAGCGTCAACGCTTGGGAAATGGGTATTTCTGTTCCTACGACAGACAAAATTGTAGAGATCGCCCTTCTATTTGGAACATCGACTGATTACATTTTTGGACTAGAGAAAAGACAGATGTTTGATTCTTCCAATATCGATCCAAACATTAAAGATGTTCTAATCGATTTAATCCGTTACTTAAACTCAATCAACACTGACAAAAATGATAATTAGCACTTATCGATTTTAAAATGGTAATCGTTTTCGAAATGTCTATTTTCGAATTCAGCGAATGATTTTATAAATCCAGTTTCTTGAGAACTTCTTGAAGAGTTCTTGCTGACTGTTTCAATTTTTCTTGTTCATCAATATTAAGCGAAATCGGAACATGAGTTTCAATTCCGTTGATTCCCACTACCGCCGGAATGCTCAAGGCCACATCATTGATTCCGTAAACATTATGAATTATTCCCGAAACGGGCAAAATCGATTCTTCATTTCGCACAATTGCTTCGCAAATTCTTTTTACTGACATGGCAATTCCATAATATGTCGCATGTTTCTTTTCGATAATTTCGTATGCGTAATTCTTCACTTTGCTCGCGATATTTTTCATCGCTTCTTCGTGATTAAAAAAGCCTCTCATCTCACAGAATTTATGAATCGGGACTCCAGAGACGTTTGCGCTTGACCAGGCCACTATTTCGCTGTCACCATGCTCACCGATGATAAAAGCGTGAACGCTTCGAGAGTCAACGTTTAAATGCTCGCCGAGTTGATATTTCAATCGAGCCGTATCTAAAACTGTTCCAGAGCCGATGACATGGCTTTCAGGCAGATCAATCAATCTGGAAGCGACATAAGTCAAAATATCAACAGGATTTGAAACGATCAGCAGAATACCATCGTAATGACGCTTAGAAATCTCTGGGATGATGCTCTTAAAAATTGCCACATTCTTATTGACGAGATCCAATCTTGTTTCTTCTGGCTTTTGCGCAGCGCCAGCCGTGATGATAATGATCGATGAGTCAACGATGTCATCATAACTACCAGCAAATATTTTCATCGGTTTTGCAAATGGTATACCATGAGAGATATCGAGAGCTTCTCCTTCGGCTTTAGAGACATTGTTATCGATCAATACCATCTCCGAGAACAAACCGCTCTGCATCAAAGAAAAGGCGATTGAAGAACCGACAAAGCCACAGCCGATAATCGATACCTTGCGAATATTTGTTGGCATGGTTCTACCTCCAAAACAAATTTCATGTTTTTACAAATTTAGTATATCAATGAAATACTCTGAATGAAGTAAAAATGCTCAAATATAAGAAATAGATATCCAGAATCCTAAATCATGCAATCATTTAGTGAGATCAGTAAGCACAGGAAATAGAGCGCTATTCACAGCGTAAAAAGAAGTAATAGATTTTGTACCGCTCTCGGTATATTATTAAACAAATAAGGAGTATTTGGTATGAAATACATTTCGGTTAAAGAAGCATCTCAAAAATGGAATATTAATCCTCGTCGCGTCAGAGCGTTGCTGCTTGAGAATCGCGTTGAAGGGGCACTGAAAGTTGGAAAGAGCTGGCTCATTCCTAATGAAGCGAGCAAACCAACCGACGCGCGAAAAACTGTTCAAAATCCATCGTCCGAATTTAAAAAAGAAAACTATAGTATAAACTTCGCAACATACGCGAAAGAATACCCAAATGATGAAGGATTTTTCGGTCGTTTTGGCGGATCATTTGTGCCCGATGAATTGAAGAAGCCACTAAAAGAGATATATGATGGCTATCTCACCATCTGCAAATCTGCGAAATTTATCTCTGAATTACGTAGAATACGTAAAGATTTTCAGGGAAGACCCACTCCAATATACCATTGTGAAAGACTTTCAAACTCGATAGGAAAAGTTCAGATATATCTCAAAAGAGAGGATTTGAATCACATGGGTTCTCACAAATTGAATCACTGTATGGGCGAAGCCTTATTAGCAAAGTATTTAGGCAAGAAAAAACTCATAGCTGAAACAGGAGCGGGATCACATGGATCTGCCGTGGCTACCGCAGCAGCATATTTTGGGCTTGAATGCGATATCTATATGGGGGAGGTTGATATCGACAAACAGTCGAGCAATGTTCTGAAGATGAAAATGCTCGGTGCAAGAGTTATTCCTGTAACGGATGGAACAAAGACTCTTAAGGAAGCAGTTGATGCCGCATTTGCGGCCTATATGAAAGAGTATAAAAATGCTTTTTATTGCATCGGTTCTGCCGTCGGCCCACATCCATTTCCCCTCATGATAAGAGATTTTCAAAAAGTTATCGGAGTCGAAGCTAGAGAGCAATTCCTAGAGATGACTGGTGAACTTCCCGATGTTGTCTGTGCGTGTGTGGGTGGCGGTTCTAATTCCATTGGCATTTTTCAAGGATTCTTAAATGATCCTGTGGAAATCGTGGGAGTAGAAGCTTTGGGAAAGGGATCAAAAATCGGTGAAAATGCCGCCACTATTACCTATGGTAAAGAAGGAATACTTCACGGTTTCAATTCCATGATGTTGAAAGATGAGAACGGAAACGTTTGCGATGCATATTCAGTAGCCTCTGGACTCGACTATCCGGGTGTTGGACCTGAACATGCGTTTTTACACGAAATCGGTCGAGTCAAATACGAAGCGATCAGCGATGATGAAGCGCTTGAGGCATTTTTTGCGCTCTCAAAATTGGAAGGCATTATACCCGCTCTCGAAAGCGCCCACGCATTAGCGTATGCCATCAAGAGAGCAAAGATGATGAAACACGGAGCAATCCTAGTCAACCTTTCTGGAAGAGGAGATAAAGATCTAGAATTCGTCATGAAAAATTATTCCGAAAAACTCATTTGATAAAACTTGCGATTTATTAGAACAAATAGGTCAAACGACCTATTTTTTCTTCAAATTTGTGAGAGATAATCTTTGGCCATATATCAAATCATATTCATCGGGGTAGAATGGATCGAGACCGCTGCCATGATGAAGCGTTATTTCGCCACAATAAAGTTGGCCATCAACATCGTAGAAATCAACGCGAACATAATCAAACTGAGATGATACTTTCTGACCAATTTCCAGCATTTTATCAAATGATAGAGGCTTCGGAGTGTCGGGATGGTCATCCAATCGCTGGTGACCGCTCCAATCAAAAGGAAGCCTCTTCCAGTTTTCGTCAAACATCTGGCGATAATTCGCCCCTTCTCGATCAATTGAACAATAGACCATGACTAATTTTCCGTTAAAGAAATTAAGTTTGTAATCATTTGGTATTTTGCCATCTTTAGTCAAGAGCAATCTCTCCACTATTATTTGATTTTTAATATGCTTATACTGATATTCGCAAGAGCGATAATAGTAATTATCATTTAACCATTTTTTAAACGTTTTTTTAGCGGATTCAAAATCATATTTCGTTCTATCTTTAACTATCATCACCGTCCCTGAACCATTATTGGATTTGATGACGACTGGATAATTGGGAAGAACATAATTTTTCATATCTTTAAGACGCTTAAAATGAGCTTCGAGAGGAACCAAAAAACTCTCACCAAAATTCTGAGAGATGTATTCTCTCGCTAAGTATTTATCAGCAAATTTCGTATATTCTTTTTTGTGCTCGTGAAGTTTTAACCAATTAATCTTTTCATTCAGCGTCTGTGGATCGTTCAGATTTATATCGCGATGAAAAACTCTTTTATAATCTCTTTTAATTTTGTGCTTGTCGCTCAAGAGACGATTTTTTAATTCAGCGAGCGAATCAGCAAAATCATATATTTTATCACCGAAGATTTTTTTCAATATTTTTTTACACATGTTTATTTGACTTTCACAATTTTGTCTTTACTTACAAAATAGACCTCATCTGAGATGTCCATAACTGGTTTATCGCTGTCGGAGTCAGTGATAGATGCGATTCGAGATGGCTTTTCAAAATTATTGTCGACAAGATAATTCTTAAAGGCTGTCACCTTATTATTCGCTACGCAATCAGCGTTGGCAAACCGGCCATCAATTCTGTCTTTTTTGTCGTAATGAAGCTCGGTGGATAAAATTGTTGAGATATCATATTCGCGAGCGAAATATTTCAAATAAGAGTCATAGGCGGCGCTCAATAAAATTATTTCATAGCCATCATTGCGATAAGCCTTCATTATTTTAATCGTTTCATGATTGATTTGCGGCTTGATCACTTCAGAATAATACCTATTTGACAAAGCGTCGATCTCTCGTCTTGTTCTTCCTTTAATAACGCGCAGAACTCTTATCTTGTTCAATCGCTTGTGGCTTATTCTTTCTCTCAATGAGATAAGACCTAATTTCGCATGGATGCGATAATCGAAATAGCGAATGTTTTCAATAGGGCGTCGATGTCCATTCGCGTGAACGAATCGCACGAAGCGATCAGCGCTCTGAAAAGGGACCACCGTTCCACAAAAATCAAGCAATAAAACCTTATCTTTCATCGATTATTTTCCAAAATATGAACGCATCGCACTTAAGACGATATCCATCTGTTTTTTGGTTCCTATCGTGATTCGAAAACAATTGAGAACGAGTTTTGACTGGCTGACATTCCTAACAAAGATGTCATGATCTTCAAAGTGTTTGATAAGAGACATCTTCAAATCGTGGTCGCGACATTTGATCAAAACGAAATTACCATGGCTTTCATATGCGTGTAAAAAAGGAAATTCCTCATTGACCACAATGGTGAAATAAGAGCGGGCCGCCTTCACTTCTTTAGCATACTCTTGCATGTATGCGATGTCGCTTAACGCCGCGCTGGCAGCGACTTGAGTCAAAGTTGTGATATTTTTCGGATTTCTGATTGAAGAAATATAGTTTACATTGTCTTTGCTCGCGATGAGATAACCAAATCTAAAATTAGCGAGAGCAAACGCTTTTGAAAGGGTGCGCGACACTAAAATATTTTCATACTTCATCACCAGTGGGGCACATGAAACACCCGAGAATTCATAGTATGCTTCATCGACTAAAAACATCACGTCATTAAACTTTTGCAATAAGCTTTCGACGTATTCGCGCTCCCAGGATGTTCCCGTGGGATTATTTGGATTGCATAGATAGATTAGAGAAGGGCGAATTTTTTCGATTTCTTCTTCGAGCAATTTCCTATCGTAAATAAACTCTTCATTCGGTTCAAAAAAGCGAAGAGATGCGCCATTCACTTCTGCCGTTAAACGAAAATTATCATAAGTGGGTCCGATGATCAAAACCGGATCTCCGACACCGATATACATCTTCGCGATGTATTCATGCAATGAATCCGAACCGCTAAAATATTGAATGTTATCGATATCTACCCGACAATAATTCGCGATCAGTTTCAGTAATTCTTCATTCTTTGTGGAGGGGTAATAATTATAGAAATCATTCGAGTTGACAAACTCTTTGATAGATTTGCTCACCAAAGGAGAAGGCATCTGAGTAGCTTCATTCCAGTCAAGCTTCAAAATATTCTTGCGATCTTTGTCTTCGACAGACCATATTTTATGAGAAGCTAGTTTGTAAGGTCGAAAATTTCTTAAATATTTATTTATGTAACTCATATGATAAGTTTACCTTTCATTGTCGTCGCTTTCAATTATTTGAGAAGAGAGTCCACTACTTTTTTATATTCTTTAATAATGATGTCTTCAGCAAATTTCTGTCGAATTGTCTCTTTGCCCAATTTGCCCATTCTTATCGCTTGGTCAGGATTGTTCACAAACTTCTCAATCGCTTCAGCTAATTTCTCCTTATCGCCGATGGGAACTAGAATTCCATTCTCACCATCAGCGATGATATCGCTCGGTCCGGTATCGCAATTCGTCGAAATGCTTGGCAAACCAGTCGCCATCGCTTCTAATAGAGCGTTCGGCATCCCTTCAAAATCACTCGATAGGATGAAAGCGTCGCGCTTAGCATAATCGCTCACCATATCGCTCGAGCGATCGACAAATGTCACTATGTTATCCAGAGATAGTTCATGAGCGAATTTAATGACGTTGTCTTTTTGAGGACCTTTGCCAAATATCGTGAGCCGTATCTCGCGATGTTTTTCGTGAACCGCTTTAAAGGCTTGGAGCAACAATGGATGATTTTTTTCTGGATCCAATCTGCCAACATTGATAAATTCAATAATCTTGTTATCGTATGATTTGCTGGCATCGAGAAATTTCTGATCGACGGGATTATAGACAACACGACATTTATTTTTAAATTTCTTGTCCATGTAAAAAAGCTGTTTTTCACATTGAAGCATGATGATGTCGCTTCGCTTCCAACCGAAGATGCGCCTTTTCATATGCTGCATATGGTTGGGAGATACTTCGACGAGATCGATCGCTTTAAACGGGATGGCAAAACCAGCTATTCCAACCATCATCGCAACGGGAGGATGCATCGTAAAAACGATGTTTGGCTTTGCTTTTCGCATGAGACCTCGAAGTTCAAGCATTCTTTTTTTATCGCTCGCATGATGATCGAAACGCAATTTATCCGATAGATGCAATCGCCTTATCTTCTCATCGAGAGCGTAATCGCCATCCGTTTCCCAAAAAGAGAGGACAGAGACATCATATCCGAGACCCGAAAAAGAATTTGCTAAAAAGGCAACGCGCCGCTCTGCACCACCATTGCACAGTTTAGGAATAACAAATAAAATTTTATTCTCCATACGAAATAATTAAACATCAACTGGTGGTATTGTAGCAAATATTATCGTCATAATTAATAAATTAAGAATCTAGAAAGCGGCGATTGTGCATGATAGAATACTAGAGTAAAAATATGAATTTAGAAATCGTTTTGGCGACCAACAACGCTCACAAGGTGCATGAATATCGCGAAATTTTTAAAAATCTTCCCATCGTCTTTTACTCGTTGAGCGATTTAAACATTGCTATCGATGTCAAAGAGAGCGGAACAAATTATGCTGAGAACGCATTGATTAAAGCGCAGGCGATAAGGAAGTTTACTGCGCTACCCATCCTTTCTGATGATTCCGGATTGGAGATAGATTCGCTGGACAATTTCCCCGGTCTTCACTCTTCGCGCTTTGCTTTGAGTTCAGGCGGCAACATATCCGCTAATAAAAAAATACTGAAGATGATGGAGAACAAGAAAGATAGAAAAGCATCTTTTCATTGCGCGATCGTTTTCTTGCTCAATGGTGATAAGCCACTATATTTTGAAGGGATATGCCCCGGGACGATATTGAAAGAAAGATATGGAGAGGGCGGTTTTGGTTACGACCCGATATTTTATTCAAGCGAAGGCAATATTCGCTTTGGAGAGGCTTCAGAGGATGAAAAAAACGCCTTTTCTCATCGAGCCAAAGCGTCTAGGAAACTAATCACCTACTTAAAAGTGAAGAAATTAATATAAATCGCTTTTAAAAGGGTACTGATTTTTTTTATAAAAGAGTTTTCTAGTGCGGAAGAAAACAAAGAGCGAGATCAGAAAAGCAATCAAAGAAATCCCTAGAACAGGAACGCCGACTATGAGCCAAGTTGGAATGGCAAAAATCAAGGAAATACCAGCGATTACTCCGATTATTGAAATGATGCCAAAAATGAGTGAAACGTTTCGATTTTTATAATCTTTTTGATGGTTTTCAAAAACTTCATCATCGATTTGACCGTCTTCTTCTAACATAGGATGAGGAGATGTGACAGGCAATATTTCATATTCCTTGTCGATCTCATCTTTGATGACCAACAGATCTTTTTTTATGCCGAGTGGCATATCGATGAACTCTTTAGAAAAACTGGAGGAAATCTTTTCAAGAATACCCAAATAGAAAGTTTTGAAATAAAAAGTTTGCTTTAAGGCGTCGAGATATCTCTTCAATCCCCCTTCTTCAAAAAATTGCTCATTTTCCGATAGTCGCCTTTTGAGCTCTCTAGTGTAGAAATCTGTATCTCTGTTGATGAGGTTTAAACATTTGATCACCATGGCTGAATTATCCTTGTTTATCACAAAGATATCCTTATTTTTCTCAATCATCTCGATGGCTTCTTGAATAAAACATTTCCGAATGGTTGACATTTTGACGCTGGACATCACCACTCCGAGAAGAGCTTCGATCGACTTCTGATTAATATTGAAAGCTTTCGTATAATGAAGATGGGCTTTTTCATAGTTGGTTTTTAAAAATAGTTCCTCGCTCGCAATATTCATATTGCTGCGAAAAACACTCAGATATAATTTGTAACCATTAGCAATTTGAAATTCCTTTGAACAAATCGGGCAATACATGCCAAAGACATCATCGTCACCATCGACGACTTCTTTACAGCTTGGACACATCACTTTTATTTTCATAGAGTCACACCTATTGATAAGCTAGTTAGAACTAATCCGAGCACGATTAATGCTTGGCCAGATAAATATAAACTCATAACATAGAAATCCCGCCTTTTGAAATCTTTGATAAATGTTGCAAAGATGAGCACGAGATCACTAGATAAGAATACCATACCGCCGACGATTGTTAACAACATATAGGACGAAGAGCCTTGACAGGCGGCGAAAATGGCAAAACCCGTGACAGACATGAGAATGGTGAGATAAAACGATCCTAGCAAGGCTAATTGCTTGTTTTTGCACACCTTGTAAGAGATCGGAGTTAAAAACAGGCTGACACCGATGATGCTGACGATGGAGATGACGAAGAAAACCATATCGAGTTGAGCGCCCTTTAAAATGACGAACAATATTTCTGAGATATAACAGATATGACCGGCTAGAAAAGCGATAGTTCCCAAAACGAAATAAAACCTCACTTTTTTTCTAAACATGAAAACATCCCCGAGCATTCCGAAAAGTGCACCGAGGTATATCAATGGAGAAGCGAAATTTGTAACCATGGCAAAAATTGCCAAGAAAAAAAGGCAGAGTGGCTTAACTATTTTTCTCGCTTTTTCTTTTTCAAGAAAAGCAAAAATTATTTCGATCGCTGACGAGATAGAAAACAAAGTGAGAAAAACGTAGCTTAAAACATTCATTATATTAATATCTTAAAGACATAAAATCGCAAAGTAAAGGAGACCATAATCTTCTCACTCATGGCCATAGTATAAGGCAAAGAAGAGCTTTTGATACGGAGAATAGGCGGTCAGAACGTAAATCGGATCATCTTCAGTCCCTTCATTGTCGATGTCTGGGTTGTCAGTATACGATTCAATGCCTGAACTCTGTCCATTGAAAATTAGAAATAAATTGTTCCACCACCTCGAGAAATTCGCTAATAGATTGTGATCAGACCAATACTTGTAGACGGTTTTATAATCGATTTTAATCTTGTCATCTACTAATCGATAAGCCACACCATAGGCTGAAGAATCGCCAACAAAATTTAATAATACCAACAGCGATGACAGCGAGTATAAATAACCGCTGTAACGAAAATATGGCACATCGCTATTCAGCGTGATGCAAAGAGCGGTTAGCTGAGCGTCCTCTTCTCTTGAGACACCCTTTTGATGGGCGGTTTCATGAGCGAGAGTAAATGGTAATTCCGCATTGGGAATCGCATAGTTATAGTTGATTTCTCCCGTGGATAGAAACGACACGCCAGTTATCTGAAATTCTCTGTAGAGAAAACTTGACATCATCGGTTTTGAATAATTGGTGAATGAACTGAAATAATCAGAATCCAATTTGGTGTATTCTCTCTCCATAAGAATGTTCATCTCGGAATGCGAGTACGGATTGATGACTTCGCCCGTCTCATCAAAGCTGAGCACGGAGGCACAATAATTCAAATCATCTAAGTAGTGATATACAATCGACTTATATTCGGCATAATCGACTTTCTCTTGATACTGAGGCAGGTCGACAGGATTGCGACCATAGCTCATACCAGCACTGATCATAAAAGTGGAGAATAGAGTCGATGAGATGAGCAATAAAGAAAGGATCATCTGTCCCCATTTTGTATCTTGCTTTCGCTTGACGATATCGATGACGATTGAGGTGATTACATATATCACATAAGCGATGATAGCTAAAAATATCAGTTCTGTGATTGAAAAGGGCAGATATTTATTTGTTGAACCAACGATCGTCACATAGGTGCGAGAGATGGTGCGAGTCCACGATTCACAAGCTTCTGGAAATTGTCTGATAATCATTGCGACAACGAGCAAAGATATCATCAAAAAAAGCCATTCTATTTTATAAAAAGTCCTCTTTGCTAGTTTCATGAGATAATACTAGCATATTTTATCAATGATAAAGAATCATCGAAGATTAATTAATTCAATTTCGCGCTTTGCAGCTTTTCCGCCAAAGACGGCTTTAGCCACAATCATGAGAGCAACGCCAACGCATAGCGCTACGACCGAGACGGAGAAAAGAATCAACGAATATAGACACCAGAGATAAACACCGATAATGGCACTGGTTAAATCGCTCAATGATGTGATATGAATCAATCCACTATCGGACATCACCGCATAGAAAACAGCGGCAATGAATGATATCAAAGATAACGCCGTCAAAACTCCAAATACGATTGTTAGGACGAGTCCAGGTTTGAACATCCTTCGCTCTCTGTTCCTAAAAAGTTCGATCTCTTTTTCTACTACTTCTTTACTTCTTTCCATAATTTGTTTATCCTCGCTTGTTTATCGTGTTTATGATAGCACGTCAGCGAGTATTTCACCAAGAAATGAAGTGTCGAGAGAAATAACGATTTTATTGTGATAAACTTAATGCATGAAAATTCTTGTTGTGGGCGCTGGAGTCTCTGGAATGGTGTTTTCAATCGTTTATAAACGAGAGCATCCAAAAGATGAGGTTGTGATTATTGAACGGATGGATAGACCATTAAAGAAGTTATATGCGACCGGAAATGGAAAATGTAATTTTGGCAATACGAAGATCGATTCTCGTGATTATTTCAACTCAGAATTTGTCAAAACTGTTTTAGGAAATAACATCTATGCTGATGAGGAATCTTTTTTAAATAGCTTAGGAATCAAAATTAAAACTATCGGCCAACTCGCTTATCCTATCAGTGAATCAGCTGAAACGGTTGTCAATGCCTTGATCAAAGAAGCGAAGCGAAACGCTGTTAAAATACTATGCAACACCTCTCTCATCGATTACGATGTTGATAAAAAAGATAAAAAAGCTATCACGAGCGCCAGAGAGATAATCTGCGACAAACTCGTTTTTGCTTGTGGTGGAAGATCATCGCCGAAATTAGGCAGCGATGGCAGCGTTTATCCAATTCTAGAAAAACACAGCTATCAAATTAAAAATTTGAAACCAGCTTTATGCCCTATCTTTACAAAAGAAAAAACAGATGTTTTGAATGGCGTAAGAATAAAGGCCGGTGTCAAAGTGCACACGAAAGATAAACGTGAAATTTTTGACGAATCAGGCGAGGTACTTTTTAAAGATCACGGTTTGAGTGGCATCGTTATTTTTAATGCCTCTCGCAGCATCGCCCACTCACCGAATGAAAAAGTCACAATTTCTTTAGACTTGTTGCCTGAAATATCTCTTGAGGAATTGAAAGAATACTGCAATAAAAATGGCGAGCAGGCTCTTCTGGATGCCTACATCCATCCAAAGATGATCTCCTACATCAAATCGTTGAAAAATATCGCGATGATCGACGCTATCAAAAATATGATATTTAACTACGATAAACCATATGGCTACGATTTCTCTCAGATAAGTGTCGGCGGCGTAAATATTAGTGAAGTGGATGATTCATTGCAGAGCAGAAGAGAAGATGATGTTTATTTTCTCGGTGAAATTCTCGATGTCGATGCCCCTTGTGGTGGATTCAACTTGACTTGGGCGATTATGAGCGCCAAAAAATGTGCCGAAAAAATATCGCGATAAGACTTTGACAAAATGATGAGCAATCCACTATTATAGTGGAGTAGTATAATAAGCAAACTTAAAAATCAGCGAGGAGAAAAATAAAATGAAAGAGTTATTTAGCAAAGCTAACGACAAAATTAAGTTATTATTGGTTGTTTTATTGATTGGTGGACTATGGGGCTTGTTAGAAGCCACGCTTGGAACATTATTGCATTTGCAACCTTTTGAAAGCATGGGTATGTTTATGGGATCGAGTGTCATTATGATTCCAATCGCCTACTCGCTTCTAACTATCGCTTGGAAAAAAACTGGTAAGTATCGCGCGATGATGTATTGCGGGTTTGTTGCCGCCACTATCAAATTGACGCTTCTCATCCTCCCCTTTTTCTGGACGAGAACACAAAGTGTTATCAATCCGGCCATCTCTATCGTTTTAGAATCGCTCTGCATGGCTGCTGCCTGCTATGTTATCAAACCAAATCGCGCCTTGAGCACGAAAATGTTCTTCGCTATTTTTATCGCTGATTTCGCATGGAGAGTTGCTTTCGTTGGTTTGCAAGGCATTGAATGCTCGTTGTTTAATATGACATCAAAATCATTCTATATCAGCGGCGGTTTGATCATATGGGATGTCGAATATTTCTATTCGTTTGCCTTCCTATTGAATTTCATTTCTTTGGCGTATTGCGCAATCATTGGCAGCATCGCCTATGGCGTGAATTACGCCCTCGTGAAAAAGAACGTTAAGATACCAACTCTCAAAATTGATAATATCGTCTTCAACCCATTGTTTGTTTCGGCCGTTGTCGCACTCGCTATCGGTTCCACCATTCTTTTAGAACTGATATAGAAAATATAGTTTATTCAAAATATAAAAGCACAGAATTTGACTCCTGTGCTTTTTTCGTAAAAATTTTAGGCGATTGCTATCTTGTTCAATTCCAATGTTTGATTAGCACCGGATTGCGCGAAATATCCAATCATGACAATCGATACTTTTACAATTCCTTCTCCCGATAGCGTCACCGCGCCCAAATCGCCGACGACAACTGAATCTTGATATTCTGTATCGAGCATTTCACCAGAAGCGTTCAATCCTTTGATTTCGAAAACATGCGCGGCGCCACCTTGTGGATTCTTTCTTCCATCCATCGATCCAATCGTTAAAGTCACGGAGGCCTCATCCACAGGGCTGAACTCTTGAGAGATGACACCGATATTATAATAATTTAACTTCAATCCACCACCATCATAATAAGCAGGATTTGGGTAAGAAGGATTATTTGTGATATACGTCCATGTTGAAGGTAGATTTTCATTGATCACGAGAGTGATAGGCAATCCCACAGGTCCCTCTGACAAAGTTTCCGAATTAGACGCGCTATCCATTGTGGAAGCACTTTCGGTGGAAGGACTAGCGACAATAATCACCGAGTCGCTCGTCTTTATGCCACAGCTCGCGAGAAGGATGGCACATAGCGGAATCATAAATGCTTTTTTCATATAAATACCTCTTCAAAACATTTTAATCATATCGGTAAATCGGTAATAAACCAACACTTGATATCAATCTGATTCGATTTCGGTGCTAAAAACCTGAATCGATGATTGAATGCTTTTTTCTTTCGCTTCGCGACCATATTTGTCCACTTCAGTTTTATCTTTGAATTCATGAGTTAAGCAGCAAGGTCCGCCGATACACCCGCCGACACATCCCATTCCTTCAAGCAAATTGAAATCGCAATCTGATGATCTCGCTTTCGAGAGACCGTGGTAACAGCTCTCAAGTCCATCGCATGAAACAGCGCGAACAGAAAAATCAATTCCTCGCTCTTTCATCGCTTCCTTTATCGAGTCTGATAAACCACCGCTTCGCGCGAAAATGCGACCATAAAATGATGCGTTATCGAGTGCGCTCTCTTGCAATTCCGCGGCATTGATATCTTGAGAATCGATAAGCGCTTGTAACTCTTCAAATGTCAAGACGAAATCGACAAAAGGTTTAACCGAAGAATCCTGTATCTCTTTCTTTTTCGAGATGCACGGGCCGATGAAAGCAATTCTAGCTTGAGGGTGATTTGCCTTAATATACTTAGCGATGACCACCATTGGAGAAAGACTAGTCGAAATTTTCTTTTCTAAGTCGGGGAAATTTTTCTTAGCATACGAAACAAATGTTGGACAGCATGACGACATTAAAAAACCTTTTTCCGATAGTTCTTTAGCTTCGCTATAGCTGACAAAATCCGCTCCGAGAGCGGCTTCAACAACGCTTCGAAAACCAAGCTTTTTTATCGCGGTCACAATTTGACCTAACGTCGCATATTTAAACTGAGAGGCGATAGATGGCGCGACAATAGCGTATACTGGATATTTTTCTGAATGATGACTATCTTTAATGACATTGATGACATCGACAATCGATGATTTGTCCATAATCGCACCGAATGGGCATTGGTAGACACAAGCGCCGCATTGCACGCATTTTTCATTGTCGATCGACGCTGAAAAATCTTCAGCCATGGATAACGCTTTTACTTTACAGGCTTGTTCGCATGGTCGCTGCGCATTCACAATCGCATTATACTGGCAAGCTCTAGCGCATAGACCGCAGTTGACACACTTTGTTTTGTCGATAATGGCGGAACGCGTCTTGGCGTCGAATGATATAGCATTTTTTGGACAGGCTTTTTGACAGCGATGCGCGATGCATCCTCGGCAGCGGTTCGTAATGACATAGCCGCCAATCGGACATTCATCGCAAGCGATATTTATCACTTCGATGACATTATCGATGTTCTTATTGCCCCCTAGAGCCAATTTAATTCTTTCCAAAACAATAGCCCGCTCTTTATAGATGCAGCAGCGCATTGTCGGTTTCGGTCCGGGAACTACTTTTTTTGGAATCTCATTATAGTCTTCCATCAAAGAATCGTTAAAAGCGGATTTAGCGACTTCTTTAAGTATTTTATACTTAAGTTCTTGGACATTTGTGTCAAACTTTATCATAATTTTCACCTCTAAAAGTAACTAACTTTTATATTTTTCCCCATCTCTTTCAGCAGCTTAGACAGCTCATCGATCAATTGTAATTTTATCGCAATATTCACTTTCATGCTCGGGTCTTGATGAGCGGGGTTGACGGCACACCCAACAAAAAAGTTGATATCAGTCGCTTCTTCGAATAGTATTTTGCTGATTAGCGATGCTCCATCTTGCTTATAACACCAGTAGAAATACGCCTTGTTATTGTTATAGAGTAGGTCTCGAGCATTGTCCAATACTTTGTTGATTGTCACAACTCCTTCCGTCACGAGATCCACTCCTTCGATGTGAGCGATGGGCGGAATCGTTTTATCGGAGTACTCCAAGGCATAATTTAAAGACATTTTAAGATATCGTGAAACGACATTCGATGTCGTCCCACCAGAGACGATATGTTTGCCTGCCTTTGAGAAAAATAAAGAGAGCATCTTTTCATCATCGTCTCTATTTGAAGCCGGTCCAATCAATAGATTGACAGCGTTTCTTTCTTTAATCTTTATAATTGCGCACGTCGCATCATCGCCTGGTTGTTCATCATATAGACGGTTGACATGATCGAGCAGGACAGTCGATAGTGATTTAGCGCTGTAAGAAGTGCGATAAAGAGATTCGAGGAATGATTGAATCTCTTTTATACTCCAGCCAAAATTTAGTTTCGCTCCTATTCCTGCGTGTAACACTCCATCGCTCATCAGCACGAATAAATCATCTTTCGAGGCAGTATATTTTGTATGATAAATGCGTTTCCCATCAATGATGGAAACACTATAATCTAAATTCTTGACTCTTCCGTCGACAATAGCGAACGGAAGAGGATTATCATAATTATAAATCTCAACAAAGGTGCTGTCCGTTATTTTAATGATGGTAAAGGTTGAATAGGCGATATTCCGCTCCAAACAGATAGGAAGTGTTTGCGCTATGCTTAAAACGCATTCCTTAATCGCGACATTATTAGCGATCATCGTCGACAATGTTTTGGCGGTTAATATTGAGAGAATGTTCGCTTTAACGCCACTCCCTAATCCATCAGCCAATACTAAAATTGTTGTCGAATCGTTTTTAACGATTTCGATGTGGTCGCCGCATAGTTGCTCACCAAAATGATTGATGGATAAACAACCGATATCGCAGATCAGCTTATTTATCATTATTCAAAGCATCCTTTAACGAGAGAAGGGCTACTTTAGTTTCAGCCGTCGATTCGCCTAATAAAGAGGCAATCTCTTGGACTGAGCGCATATTTTTTTCAATAACTTTGTTAGTGATTTCGACCGATTTTTTAATCAGTTCATCGCGTTTTTGAGCTTGGAGTTCACGATCAGTAATATCTTTCATGACGCAGATTAAAATATGAAATTTGCGATCGTAAATTATGGTGTTTTCAACATATTTTTCATACTCGCTCAAATAGACTTTCTTCGCGATGGTTCTGTCGCTATTATCGCCGAGAGCCAAAGCATAATCAGTCGGATCAAGAATTGTTGTCACACTTTTTTTAATGAGAACGCTAGGCGCAGGAATACCGATGATTTTGCACATCGAATTGTTGAGCAGCTGAATGTTCAAACTTTCGTCGAGAACCATCAATCCATTCGGAGAGTTCATGACAATTTTTTCCGAAAAAGATTGAGCCTTTTCCATCAGATATGGCAGGCACATCTCAATCGTCGCACGACCCTGAATGACGGCAGTGGCTTTTTCACGGCACGAGGTATAGCCACAACTGCCGCAGTTCAATTCATCGCTCTTCGCCATTTTGCCCATCGTCCTCAAAACTTTTGTTATTTCTTTTTCGCTCGGCGTGGCTAATGTCGCTAGCGATATCGCATAATAAGGATGTGCGATTTCCTGACTATTCAATTTTCCAATAGTGAAATCTTTCTTTCCAGCTATGTTTTCAACATTTATGTAGCGCGAAACGAGACTATTTTTATTATTTTTCATCATCGGACCATTGACACAGCTCCCATGACAAGCTGACATTTCAATAAAACATTTATGAATTTTCCCATCGATTATGTCTTGGAGGACTTTTTTTGCGTGCTCCACTCCATCGACAGCGACGTAATGATAATTCTCATTCTCTTTCTTCATCGTCTCTAAAATTCCGCCGCAAATAGGGAACAATCGCGCCTTTGACTCCTCATCGCGATGAAGAGATGTATTACACTCGATGACAATTTTTTCTTCTTTTAACCATTCTTCGAGTTCGCTAAAAGTAAGAACGGCATCAACATAATCACCATTCCGCTCTCCTTCATCCTTTTTGGCGATGCAAGGACCGACAAAGACCACAGCAACATCAGCCCCATATCTCGATTTAATATCTTTGCCATGCGCCACCATCGGTGAATAGACATCAGCTAAAAAAGGTAGGGCTTTTGGATAATGCTTCTGAATCAACAAATTGATGGAGTGACAGCAGGAAGAAATGATGACATCATGCTTTTCATCGAGCATCTCATCATATCTTTTTTTGACGATTGTCGCTCCGATAGCGGTTTCTTCGACATCGCTGAATCCCAATTTCAAAATGGCTTCTTTGACATCCACAAAATTGGCGTTAAAATTAGCGACAAAACTGGGGGCGAGCGAAACGATGACTTTTCGTTTTGAATGGATAATTTTTTGAACCTTCGAAACATCGTTTCTTACAATTTTTGAGTTTTGTGGGCACATCAAATAGCAGCGACCACAAAGAATGCACTCATCATGAATGATGGCGGCTTTATTATTGGCAAAGGATATCGCCTTCATCGGACAATATCGGATGCATTTATAGCAATTGCGACAATCGCTCGCCTTGCTCTCTAAACAATATGACATGATCATCACCCCTGCTTAAATGGAGATAAAATCCATCTATTAAATATCTCATCGAAATTATCCTTGGTTACCCCGGTGATAATCTGATCATCAACTTTTATTGAAACACCGGCGATAGCACATTTTTCTAAACAGAATGTCGCTTTTAAAGTGACCTTATTCTCCAATTTGCTAGCGCTGATCGCTTTCTTCATCAGTTCAATGATCTCATAGCTTCCTTTGATGTGGCACGATGATCCGACGCAGATTAATACAGTCATAGATTCCCCTTTCATAATATTACTTCCTTTCTTTTATATTTAACTTGTGAGATAGCACGGCAAGAGACGATGCCAAATTCACATTTTCAACGATGATATCGGGATAAGATAGATGAATAGGAGCAAAATTCCATATCGCTTCGATGCCTAAACCTATCAGTCTTTGCGCAATATTATCTGCCACCTCAGCCGGTGTTGCGATGATAGCGATATGAACTGATAGCCTAGGAATCAAATTTTCAATTCTATTCATAGAAAAAACAACTTTTTTATTGATTGTTTTTCCAATCAATTTTTCATCGATGTCAAAAGCGGCGAGAATATTCAACCCCAGATCAGAAAAACCATCATAGTTTAGAAAGGCCTGTCCGAGATGTCCTGCACCGATAAGAATAGCATTTGTCGTATCGCGATAGCCAAGAAAGGTCTCGATATCGTCGATTAATTGAATGACAACTCTACCTCTTTTTGTCTGTCCAGATATTGTTGAGATCGCTTGAAAATCTTTTCTGACTTGCTCTTCAGATATTCCTAACTCTTCCGATAACATCCATGAAAAAACATTTCTCACTCCATCTTGATTCAGATTATTCAAATACTTCAAATAGACTGGATATCTTTCCAGTTGATGAATAGATACACTCTTTAATTTGCTCATACAACACTCTTTCGGTAATGGATTACCAAAATGATTATATAAAACAAAAAAAGATATATCAATTATTTTTATAAAATAAAGATTGTGAATATTATTTGAACTAGTTGTTCCATTTCTTCTAAAACAGCAAATTCATAACGGCCGTGATGATTATATGATCCCGTTCCAAGATTTGGAGTTGGACAGCCTAAAAAAGAAAAGCTCGCGCCATCAGTTCCACCACGAATTGGCTTGTATTCAAAAGGTATTTTTAATTTGAGATAAACGCTTTCGATGTGATGTTTTGCTTCGGGATGCTCATTTATAATCTCGAGCATATTGCGATATTGATCTTGGATTATCAGATCAATTTTTGCTCCTGGATACATCGATAGAGTTGCTTTTTTAGCTTTTTCGAAATCGTTTACTTGTTGAATTAATACATCGGCATCATGGTTGCGCAATATGTAATGCGCATAAGCTTGCTCAACATCGCCTTTAACCTCAACAACATGATTGAAACCTTCGCGATTCTCAGTTTGAGAAGGAATCATATCGGGAGGAAGCAATGACATGAAATAGTGAAGGACGAGAATGGCGTTTATCATTATTCCTTTCGCATCGCCGGGATGTATTGATTTGCCCGCGATTAAAATATCGGCTTTTTTGGCATTAAAATTTTCTACAGAGATATATTTTGGATCATCGCCATCGATCGTATAAGCATATGAGGCCCCGAATTTTTCTTTTGAAAAATGTTCTGCTCCGCGACCAACCTCCTCATCTGGAGTAAAAAGTATCGACATCGGGTAACGCTTTTTAGTCTCTATTTTGAGATATCGTTTCACAACTTCCATAATAATCGCAATACCAGCCTTGTCATCAGCGCCCAAAAGCGTTGTGCCATCTGCTGTGATAATCGTCTTATGCATACATCTGCGAAGTTTTGGAAATTCTTTTGACGAAAGGACAAATTCACTATTGCCTAATCTAATATCTCGGCCGTCATAATCTTCAATGATTTGCGGTTTGACATTTTTTCCAGAACATTCACTCGCTGTATCGACATGAGCACACAATCCTATCGTCTGGTAATCACTATTTCCTTCAATAGAGGCGTATAATCTTCCAAATTCATCAATATGCGAACGCACATCAAGCGCTTTAAATTCATCGTTCAAAAGATCTAACAGATTGAATTGTTTCTTGCTCGATGGAGTAGCATTTGAATTCTCATCAGATTGAGTGTCAATCTTCACATATTTAACAAAACTGTTCAATAATGACATAAGTAATCCTCATATTTATTATATTTTATAAACGCGATAAACAACATTATTTAAGAAAAAAATATACATTCAATAACTCGCGATATTTTATTTTCCGCAGATATGACAGGATGGATTTCGCTCTATTTTAATCTTTCTGAATTCCATCTTTAATCCATCATATGTCAACAGATAGCCGACCAATAGGTCACCGATACCCAATAGATATTTAATCGCTTCAACAGCTTGGAGTGTGCCGATGACACCTGGAGTCGAACCAGCGACTGCAATCGGTCTTTTATCATCATTCTTAGGTGGGTTAGCAAATACGCATCGGTAGCATGGACCTTTTTCGGGAACATAAGTCATCATCTGACCTTTAAAACCTGCAACGCCGGCATGAGAAAATGCTTTTTTCATCGCAACACAGGCATCATTGATCACAAATTTGCTCGAGAAATTATCCGTGGCGTCGATGATAAAATCATATTCTTCGATTATATTCGCAACATTCCGATTGTTGAGCCTTATTGGATAAGTAAAAATTTTGACATCCGAGTTCAATTTTTCGATTTTTTCTTTAGCGGATTCAACTTTCAATTTGTCTATACTGCTCATGTCATGAATAATCTGCCGTTGCAAGTTCGATAATTCAACTTTGTCCGAATCGACAATTCCAATTGTACCAACACCCATCGCCGCGAGATAAAAACACGCTGGCGAGCCCAGCCCTCCTGCTCCGATTACCAGCACTTTCGATGATAGGAGTTTCTTTTGTCCATCCACTCCGATCTCATCTAAAGATATCTGCCGAGAGTATCGCTTCAATTGGTCATCATTTAAATCCACGATTAACCTCCACCGATAAAATAGATGAATTCAACTCGTTCATCTTCGTGAAGTGTGTGACGAGCGAATAAATTGGGATTAATCACCTTTTCATTGACGGTGACTGATATGCTCTGCGGATCTTTAAAATGCTCTTGCAAAAGAAGATCAAAAACAGTTATCCCCTCAGGGACATTTTTTTCGATTCCAGAAATCAATAATTTCATCGATTAAAATCCTCATTTAATAAGCGAGGCCACAATATGGTTCATCGTAAATATAATATCATTATGAAAATGAGATTAGAATCAAATGCTCCCATAATAAAAAAGTTCCGATGAGACGGAACTTGATAGGTCATAGTGGCGGAGTAGCAGAGATTTGAACTCTGGCACCAGGTTACCCCGATCTAACGGTTTAGCAAACCGTCCCCTTGAGCCTCTTGGGTACTACTCCATAGCGCTACTTATACTAACATATAAGCCATCGCCATAACAACCGATTTTTAATACGCTTTTGCGAACAGGACAACCTTCGTTGCCTTTTTGCCACAAACAGGGCAAACATCGCTGAAAGCCGTTTGATTAAATGGCAGACATCTCGCTGTTGCCGTAGTCAATTCTTTTATCTTGTTTTCACAAGCTTCTTCTCCGCACCACATCATCTTTGCATAGCCGCCCTTTTCAAGAGCTTTATTCAATTCATCCATCGATTTAACTTCAGTCGTGTGATCGAGCAAATATTTAAAAGCTCTCTCATACATCTCTTCACTGATGGATTTTAACAATTCCGGAATCTTTTCTTCCAGATCATGTATTTTTACAAAGATTTTCTCGCCCGTATTTCTTTTGGCGATGACGACTTGATCTTTTTCAATATCTCTCGGCCCTAATTCGATTCGTAAAGGAATTCCCTTCATCTCATATTCAGCATATTTCCAGCCAGGTGTATGATCGGAATCATCCATCTTGACTCGCAGATTGAGCTTTTTAACAATCTTATAGATTTCATGGCACTTCTTCATAACGCCTTCTTTGGCCATTTGAATAGGGATGATAACAACTTGAATCGGAGCGACAAATGGAGGTAATACCAAACCATTATCATCACCATGAACCATGATGATCGATCCGAGCAAACGCGTGGATACACCCCATGAGCCCTGATGAGGAGATTTCAATGAGCCATCTTTATCTTGATAAACCACATTGAACGCTTTGGCGAAATCAGTGCCAAAATAATGGGTTGTCCCACTCTGCAAAGCCTTGCCATCTGGCATTAATGCTTCGATAGAATAGGTTTCTTTTGCTCCAGCAAATTTTTCTTTATCTGTCTTCCTGCCCTTAACAAATGGGATAGCGAGAACATCTCGTCCTAAATCGTTATAAATCTCTAGGATATCAAGCACATTTTTTCTCGCTTCTTCTGCGCTGGCAAACATGACATGACCTTCTTGCCAAAGGAATTCGCTACCGCGAAGAAATGGACGCGTCGTTTTCTCCCAGCGAACAACCGAACACCACTGGTTGTAAATCTTCGGTAAATCTCGATATGATTTGATGATTTTGGAATAGTGTTCAGAGAATAGTACTTCGCTTGTTGGGCGAATTATTAATCGATCATCTAATTCATTTTTGCCACCGATCGTCGCTATGAGGGTTTCAGGTGCAAAACCTTCGACGTGTTCTTTTTCTTTATTAAACAAAGATTCGGGTATCACTAAAGGCATATAGACATTCTCAGTGCCAATTGCTTTGAATCTTTGGTCGAGATATTTTTGAATCTCTTCCCAAATGGCATAGCCGTACGGACGATAGATAATAAAGCCCTTTACTGATGAATAATCCATCAATTCTGCTTTGCGGCAAACATCGGTGTACCATTGAGCAAAATCATCCTCTTGTCTCGTAATCGCTTCGTTTTTGTTTTCCATATATATATATGCTCCTTAACCTATTCCTTCGTGTAATTTAGCAATCTATCCATAATCTTAACAGGGATCGGCTTAACAATCACATCGGATTGCATAATAGTTTCGCTAGAGAGGCACATGATGCCATTTTTAATGATGAGTTCAATCGAAGGCCAACTTTCGACATTATTGATGATAATAGGCCTGTTATATTTCAACAATTTTTCAGCATTAGACAAGACCTTAAGTCTAGTTCTTGTGTCACTCCTTATATCAAGGTTTTTGATATCTAAAACAAAGTAGTCAAAACGTTTTAACGCTTCTTGAGAAAGAGACAATTCCTTGCTGGTTAAAACTAACGATATGCTATATCCTTTTTCTAAAAAAGAGAACAAATCTTTAATTAAATTATCTTCTCCTTCAGCGTAATTTATTAAATCGTCTTCTTTAAATTGAAGAACGAGTTTGGCTTCTTTCACTCCAGAAAGATGACTCAGCGATTTTGAAATGTATAATTTATCCTCGATTGAAACATCGAAGAAAAGCCGTAAGTCAGGACCATCTTTTTCATTGACAAATGTCGGAATTAAATTTTTAGCAATCCATGAAAAAAGTAGATGATCATCACCCGATTTACGAGAGTATTCCTTTAGATCATCAATATCGGAAAACATCGAATCAACCGGAAATGTTGATGAGAAATATCCGATGGTTTTTGTGTGCTCTGCGTCGACAATAGGGCGATAGACAAATCGCAACTTTTTCTCGTTGATAACCTTGCTCACTTCTGTGTGATAACTCGTTTCGGTGGATTCATCAATTCTAGCCGATTGATCATACCATCGAATTTCATCGCCATCCTCGGCGGCGATCAACGACAATTTTTCAGCTTGAGCAATCAATTTGTCGGCATCTTTGGGGAAATGTTTGTTTTCAACAATTGAAAAAGCGAACTTGATTTGTGAAGAATATGAATTCAAAATCAAAAAGCGCTTAACCGCATCAGCAATTGATTTTTCTAAAGCGATCGCCTCTTCTTGATTAACAATTTTTGTATCGACAAATATTAGCTCATTATTTGATTTTTTTAATAGATAACGATTGCCAGTTATAAATTTGGCAATGACATCTTTTAGTTGCGTGAAAACAAGATAATTGATTTCTTCGTATTTAATCTGGGCTCTCGAATTATAAAATTTAATGCCAATTGTCGCTCCTTTTAATGGAGACGAGTGTAAAAGTGCACTTTTGACATCCTCGATGCTGGAGAGCGATTTGCCTTTTTTATTAGTGGTGCCAGAAATATATTTCAAAATGTAGCTTTCTAGATGAATAACCTGCGTCGATGAATTCACCGAAATCACTTTTAAAAGTGAGAAACTTGGCTTTTTATATTTATTGATATTGACATCAACTTCTAAAAAATCCTGTGTGTTAATCTGATTATCTAGCAAGCTGTGCAACCATCTTTTAACCTTATCTTGCTCTGAGGGCATAAATTGTGAGTAGAACTGCGTTAAATCCATCTCTCTTTTTGACCTGATAGAGGCCGTATTAAAAAAGACGACGTGATTGTCGTGCATATTAATTTTGAAAATGCGTACAGAATTGGATTGGGCTTCGATTTTTCTTTTCGATAATCGATCCAATAAACTTGCAAAAAAGAATACCCCAAAAGAGACAAATATAAAAACGATTAAAACAAATGCAACCCAGAAAGCAATCGCATACTCAACATCGACATCAAATGCTATTCCAAAAAAAGCATTGCTCGCCATGTAATTAATTATATACACAAATAAATATCATATAAAGATGTGTTTATTTCGATAAGGCTAGAAATCATAGATTTAAACAGTTATTGTGCAAACATGAACGATATAACATTTGAAAGTGTTAAACAAAAAACTCTATGATATAATATCAACGCCATGTGGAGAAGTACTCAAGTGGCTGAAGAGGTCAGTTTCGAAAACTGATAGAAGGTAAACGCCTTGCCAGGGTTCAAATCCCTGCTTCTCCGCCAAAAGCAAAAAAAGGGCAAATCTTGCCTTTTTTTATATCAAGAACTGCACTATTTTACTGGTTTGATAAAGAATCTTCCATACACTTGTTGAAGATTGGTCACATTGATAAAACTTTCGGGATCCACTTCTTGGATTAAGCGTATAACTTTTTTGGTTTCAAATTGAGATACAACCATATAAATAACAATTTTTTCATCGCCAGAAAACGCTCCTTTTCCCTGAGTTATCGTTGCACCATGCGGAATATTTGCGAGCAATAATGAATGCAAATTTTCTTTTTTTGTAATAATTTGCAATTGCACTTTTTTATTTCTTACATTTATCACATCAACAACGAGCATGACAACAAACAAGTACACAATCGAGAAGCATAATCCCCCTATCGCCACCGTCCAACTCGATAAGTCAGCATCGTCATAATTTGCATCTCCTTGTAGAGCTGTCATAATAGCGAATGCGATTATCACTATCGAATTTATTATCACACTATATTTACCGACGTTCGATGATTTGCGGAGTGAAAAATAATACGCAATAACATCAATTCCGCCAGCAGAAACCTCAAATTTAAAAGCTATGGCACTTGATAATCCGGTGCACAATCCGGCGAATAGAGCGCGCGAAAGCATTCCACCTTCCGCATTGATAAAGTAAGCGAGTTCATTCAAAAAAGAGAAATTCATGAAATTGACTAGAACTGAAACAAAAACGACATTGATCATTGTGAATGTGCCGAAACGAATGCCGATGCCTTTAAAAGCAAGAATGATAATTGGAATGTTGATAATTAAATAAGAAATCGAATATATCGTGTAATTATACTGAGCTAATTCAGGACCAAACACCAACTGGGAACCCAAAGCGATAATTTGTGCGATTCCACTGGCGCCTCCAGAAACAAGAGTGAGAAATGTTTCAGAGCTTTCAACGCCATTTAACGTGTGCATCACAGTTCCAGGCGCTAGAAATATTTTGATTCCAACGGCAAAAATAAATGCTGAAAAAAAACATACAACTAATGTCGTCGCATATTCAAGAATATATTTCAGCCATAGATGTTCATAGAGATAGCTGTTAGTTTTCTCTTTTAATGTGTGGCGCTTACCCATATCTACGAATGATATTTTATCAAATAATAGGAAAAAGCGATATAAATAATTGAAAATTATTGAAATGGCCAGTATTCTGTGATTAAAATGAGTAAGTATAAATCAAATTGCTGGGAAAAATATATTTTTCTATAATAAAAAGTATTGACAAATACTGTAGTTATTGCACAAAGAGCAAACGCTAGAAGCACACAAATAAATTATTGAAACTATATTTATATAGTGTTAAAATTAGCACGCTGTATATTGGAGGAAATGAAATGAAAGTACTAAAGGCAATAGGAAATTTCTTTGTTAAAATTTGGCGTTGGATTGCAGGAACAGCTTGGATTCAACCACTGCTTATTGTGGGCGTTATATTTGGTATCATCTTTTCTATTCCATCAATCACGAAATGGATACAAGGCTTAGCAGAAGACGCAAATAGCGCTTCTAAATTTTACTCACAATTCCAGCAATCATTAGAATATGGCGCTGATAGCGATGCCGATTTATTAACCAATTATATAGACAACAGAATGAGTGGCAAAGAAGAGTATAGAAATAGCAAATATTACGTTGAAAACGATAAATTTTTTCTCTCCTATGTCGCTGAAACTTGCCCTTCATGCGAAGAAGCAAAGGTTGGATTCGATACACTAAAGAATAATTTCTCAGGTTCACTCGCACCAAAAGACACGAGTTTAGGTTTCAAGATGTATACCATTTTTACAGACCAAACAACCGGTGATAGCTCCGCTCAGAAGACTCCATTCCTTCAATATCTCGATCGACAGAGTTATTTCTTTGAAGAATCAGCTGAAGTCGGACGCGATTCATACTATTACATGAATGGTCATATATCTGATTCTGATTTAGGAAATTTGGAACAAGCTGATCCCGATAACTTTCTTACACCTACTATTCTATTAGTGGAATTCGTAGGTGGAAACAACATAGGCGTTTCCGAAGTGATGTTCGGCGTAAATGGTGATAATGATTATGAAAAGGCTTCTCTCCTACTTCATTGTTGGGATCACACCGTTGAATTCTCGCAAAGTGGAAAAATTTAATCTATTTTAATAAAACTATGAATAATACTTCGTATATCAAATACGACATCGCCAATGATGTTGAAGTTTTAACAATTACTCGTTTGAATGGATTTTCGACTGGAAAATATCTGTCAAACAACTTTTCTTATGATGTCAAAGACAGCAAGAAAAAAGTTGAGAAGAATTACGACTTGCTTTATAAACGTTTTAACGTCGACTCTAATAAATTGACTATCCTCAATCAAGATAATTGTCCAGTTTACCCAATAATCTATGCGAAGGATAAGGAAGCGATTGTGGCTGTTTTGCACAGCGACACGGTTCCACTCATGTTTTGCGATGCGAAGAAAGGGCTCTTTGGGGCGTTGCAAGTAACGAACTTTGGTTCAAAGAGCCATATCGTAAAAGAGACAATTGGCATTCTTCTAAAAAAAGAAAAAATTAATCCTCACGATTTGATGGTATATTTGGCTCCTTCACTGACTTTTTCGCATAATATCATCAGCAAAAAAGAGGCTAAAAAACTGATTAAGCAAGGTTTTTTACGATCAATAAAACGAACTAGTGGGGAATATTTTTTCGATGAAAGATTCAATGCTTTATGCGATTTGCGGAAATTAAAAATCCCGATGGCCAACATCATTCAAAGCCCATACTGCACCTATGAAAACAATGACCTCTTATTTTCAAAAAAAATTCTCAAAAAAACAGGCAAAAACATCACGATAATCAGGTTTGTTAAATAAAGTTTATTTACTTTTCTTATACATTTTAACGACAGCAGCTGGAACAAGAGGCGAAATATCTACGCCTGATTTAAATAGATCATCAATAGTCGACGATGAGATGAATGACGTCTCTTTATGCGACATCAAAAAGACCATATCGATTTCACTATCGACAAATTCATTTCCAGCCGATAGTTTAAATTCGTATTCAAAATCGCTTACGGCGCGAAGACCGCGGATGAGATGAGTCGCACCAACTTTTTTAGCGTATTGAATCGTGAGGCCAGGCGTCTCATCAACCGATACTTTACCACCATATTTTTTTGTAGATTCCTTCAGCATTTTAACTCTATCCATCACGCTGAATCGTGTTTTTTTCATAGAATTAACTGCGACGAGAACAATAACTTTGTCAAAAATCTTTAACGCGCGCTCCAAAATGTCAATATGACCATTAGTCACAGGATCGAAACTGCCAGGATACACTGCTATTTTCATATGCCTCTCCTCATGATATAAATCTTTGAATAACCATAACGATATGTTTTTATCTTGCTGAATAACGTAGCATCGAAAACTAATTCTTTATCTGATTCCACGATAATTATAGCAAAACTGGAGAGCAATTCATTCTTAATTAAAGTTTTGATAATGGATATGTATGTCTCGCTTTTATATGGTGGGTCAAGAAATACTATGTCAAATTTTATATCATCTCTTTGGAATTTATCGAGAGCCATTTCATAACTCAGATTCAAAACTTCGGCATTATCGTCTCCTAGAGCATGAATGTTTTCGCTTATGATATGAGCTGCTTCCTTTGATGAATCGACGAATATGGCCTTTTTTGCTCCGCGAGAAAGCGCCTCGATACCTAAAGCGCCACTTCCTGCAAATAAGTCGAGAACTACAGCATTAATCACTTTTTCTCCAAGAGCAGAAAACACTCCTTCACGCACCATTTCTTTCGTTGGCATAGTCAAAGGAGAACTCGGTGTTTGAATCATTCGAGAACGATATTTCCCTGCGACGATTCTAATCACAAAGATGCACCTTTTTGTTGATATCAGAAAAGAGCGCATGATTTATGGACTCATACAGCATGCGAACTTCTTTATAGGCGGCATAGTATTCTCTCGATATTGGCAATTCATCCATTCTCTTCTTAGCAAAATACAACTCTTTTTGAGCTTCTTTAGCCTCAAGAGAACCATCAGCGCAATGTTTTAGGGCGTCCTCATACGAAATCGCACGCATATCTTTTTCATATGCTCGCGATTGCGCCTCGCGATCATTTTCTAATTTATTCTCAATGCGATTAAGCGTTAAAACGCGTTGATCACTATCAATTAATCTCTTAAGAGCATATAGCTCATCAGCCAATTCGATTTCCATACAATTATTATACCATCATAGTAAAGAGCAAGATACTTGCTAGAAGAGTAAAAGACCTTATTTTATAAATAAGAGTCATTCGCTAACAATTTCTTATCTCGTTTGGTAAAATATATCAGTATGATTAAAATTGTAAAAGATAGCAAACCTTCCTTGAGAGATAAATCAATCGATGTCGCCATCCCTCTTTCAAAAAAGGATGAGGAACTTCTTTTAGAAATGCTCGATTATCTGAAAAAATCTCAAGATAGAGAATATTGTGAAAAACATCATTTACGCGAAGGCGTCGGTCTTGCCGCACCGCAAGTTGGAAAAAATAAAAGAATGATCGTTATCTATTATGACAAATTAATTGATGAAAATAAGAAAGAAACTATCTCGTTAGCACTCGTCAACCCCATCATCATAGCAGGAAGCGTCAAAAAAGCTTTCTTAAAAGCCGGGGAAGGCTGTCTATCAGTCGATAATCCTCACGAGGGATATGTCTATCGAGATTTTAAAATTGTCATTAAAGCCTATGACGCTATCGCCAAAAGAGAAGTGGAAATAGCGGCTCGTGGTTACGATGCGATTGTCTTGCAACATGAGATCGATCATTTGAATGGAATTCTCTTCTACGATCACATAAATAAAAAAGAACCTTTTATAAATATCGACAATTCAGTTGCGATTTAGTTGTAAAAAAATCTTCAATTACTTATAATAAGGCGTAATTAAGAGTTTTGTATTCAATTCAACCATTATAATTTGGAGGTTAATATGGCATCTTATATTCCGTCGCCTATTTCGATATTTGCCCTTGGTGGCTTAGGTGAAGTCGGCAAAAATACATACTGTATTGAAAGTGAGAAAACGCTCATTTTAATCGATGCTGGCGTTAAATTTCCTGAAGCCGATCTTCCTGGTGTTGACTATGTCATCCCAGACTACACCTATTTGAAAAACAATCGTCAAAAAATCAAAGCGCTGTTTATCACTCATGGTCATGAAGACCATATAGGTGGAATACCATTCCTTATTCAAACTGTGCATATTCCAGTGATTTACGCTCCAAAACTAGCCGTCGCATTAATTCGCAATAAACTCGATAACATGCGAGTAAAGGAGCCGGTAAAAATCATTCAATACGATACCGATAGTGAATTCACCGTCGATAATTTTAAAATAAAATTTTTCCGCGTTACTCACTCCATTCCTGATTCTTTTGGAATCTGTGTCAACACACCGGAAGGAAGAATTATCACAACCGGTGACTTTAAAATCGATTTAACTCCTGTAGGACCGGATATCGAAATCGATAAAATTGCAAAATTTGGCGAAGAAGGAGTCGATTTGCTATTGAGCGATTCGACAAATGCCGAAATAGAAGGATATACTCCGAGTGAAACAAGCGTAATCGATTCTATAAATGAGATATTTCTCAAGGCACCTGGGCGATTGATCGTTTCAACATTTTCCTCTAACATCTCACGAATTCAACAAGTTGTTGAATCGGCTGTCAGACACAATCGAAAAATTTGTATCATCGGACGCAGCATGGAAAATGTCGTTTCAACCGCGCGCTCATTCGGCTATATTAAAATACCTGACGCGAGCGTCGTCGAGCCTGAGATGATAAGAAATTATAAGAACAACGAAATTTGTATTTTGTGCACCGGTTCTCAAGGTGAACCAATGGCAGCTTTATCAAGAATAGCCGCTGGTGATCACAAAAACGTGCGCATTATTCCTGGCGATGTCGTTATTTTTTCATCGAGTCCAATCCCCGGAAATGGCTCGATGATCGAAAAACTAGTGAATGCATTGGTGCGCGATGGAGCGAATGTCATGACTAATTCTATTCTTTTCGCCCTCCATTCATCAGGACATCCCGCAAAACAAGAATTAAGATTGATGTTAAAACTCTTTCATCCTCGATTCTTTATGCCTGTTCACGGCGAGTATCGCATGTTGCGATTGCATGGCGAAATCGCACAGACGCTCGGCATCAAGAAAGAAAACATATTTGTGCTTGAGAATGGCGATGTCATCACCATGCAAAATCACAAAGTCACTCGCGGAGGAACTGTTCCTGCTGATGCAATATATATCGATGGAAACGACATCAATGGTTTATCCACTGCCGTTATTCACGATCGAAATATATTAAAAGAGGATGGAATGGTCGCTGTTTTAATTGGGCTCGATTCAAAGAAAAGCAAACTCATTATTCAGCCAAAAATATACACTTCGGGGTTTGTCTATGAAGAAAAATCGCCACTGATACCTCATTGCGAAAATCATATTCGCGAAGCGTTGGAGGAATTATTAAAAGGACGAGTCAACTTTAATGAAATAAAAAATACTATTCGAAGCGTTGCTGGCAAATATATATTTCGAAAAACAGAAAGGAATCCGATGATTATTCCAGTCATCATGAACAAAAATTAATATGCTGATATTGGCCTCAAAATCTCCTCGTAGAAAAGAGCTGCTAAAGAAAATTATCGCCTCTTTTGTCGTCATAGATGCAGGTGTTGATGAACGCTCAGTCAGATGCAATCAATCCTCACTTCCGTTAGAAATATCTAAACTAAAAGCTTATGGAATTCATTCAAAATATCCCGATGATGATGTCTTGGCATGCGACACAATCGTAATTTATAAAGATCAAGTCCTCGGTAAACCAAAGGATGAAGAAGAAGCTTTTAAAATGCTCAAATTATTGAGCGGAAACAAGCATATCGTCTTGAGCGGTTACACCTACATGAGCAAAAATAAAGAAGTGAACCGCAGTGTAAAAACAATCGTTTACTTCAATGAATTAAGCGATAGTTTAATCAAAGAGTATATCAAGAAGATGAAACCTTTCGATAAAGCTGGCGCATATGGCATACAGGATGAAGGATTCGATTTGGTAAAAGGAATCGATGGAAGTTTTTACAATGTGATGGGACTTCCAATTGAAGATATAAAAGCTCATTGTTTCTAATAAAAAAATAGACTGCGAAGCCTATTCTTTTTTAAACGCTTCAAATATTATATCTGATTGTTCATTGGCGACGAGCGTGATTTTATTCGTCATTTTGATCACCGAAATAATTCCGTTTAATTTCAATTTGCTGACATCGACATTGGAATAGTCGTGCAGGATTAAAGAGATGCGAGAACCGGTTAAAGACGAGGATATGATATTCTCTTTACCTCCAACCGCAATCGACAATTCTTCACTATCAATTTTGATTTTTGTTCCACTTTTTTTTGGCTTCAAAAAATTGACGATTAGCAATATGGCGAGCACCACCACAATAATCGCTAGAAAAACTAAAGCGATCCACAAGGCATTTTCCCGCAGAAAATTGTTGAAATCATCATCTGCTAGAAAAATCATTTTCCACAATCCTTCGCATGTTCACAATTATCAAAATTATCGCATTGCGCCTTGCTGCAGTTCATTTCAGCGAGTCTTCTCGCACGAGGAATAAATGTTCTGATTTCTTCCTCATTATAACCGACTTGAATCCTGCGATCGTCCACCATTATGGGACGTTTCAAAACCGATGGATTTTTTCTGATGAAATCGATCATCTGTGTGATGGTCATCGCATCGAAATCAACTTGAGCAGCTTTAACGATTTTGCTTCTCTCCGAAATAATATCATCTGTGCCATTTTCACTCTTGATGAGGATATCTTTCAATTCCTTTGGATTAAGGGTGGCCTGAAAGATGTTTCTTTCCTCAAAAGGAATATGTTGGTCTTCGAACCATTTTTTAACTTTGCGACAACTTGAACAACTCGGCGATGTATAAATTACAATCATAAAAATACCTTTTAATTATTATAGCAAAGAGTGAGATAAATTTTCAAAAAATCTTATTTTATCTATTAGCCAATCTAATTGACTAATAAAAGTATTGGCGAGTATAATCAAGTGAAGTTGGAGGCGTCTATGAAACGAATTTTAAGCGGTATTAAACCCACTGGACAATTAACACTAGGAAATTACATCGGCGCATTAAAAAATTTTAAGTCGTATCAAGAGAATGGCGAAATGTTCGTTTTTATCGCTGATTTGCACGCCTTAACTCTTCCGATTGAACCAGATATTTTGCGAGATAATTCGCGCGATATCGCCGCTTTTTATTTAGCCTCTGGATTAGACACTAATAAATGCAGTATATTTTTGCAGAGCGATGTCCCAGCGCATGCTGAATTAGCCATCATTCTTCAAAATTATCTATATATGGGTGAACTATCGAGAATGACACAATTTAAAGATATCTCATCAAAAATGCAAAAAAAGGCGATAGGATTAGGAATTTTTGCATATCCTGTTTTGATGGCAGCGGATATTCTTCTATATGATGCTAACGAGGTACCAGTCGGAGAAGATCAGGTTCAACATGTTGAAATAACAAGGGATTTGGTAACGAGATTCAACAATCATTATGGCAATATATTGGTCATGCCCGAAGCGAGAGTAACAAAGGTCGGAGCGAGGATTATGTCGCTTTCTGATCCGAGTAAAAAAATGTCAAAATCCGATCCAAAAGGCGATATTTTTCTCAAGGATAATTTAGAGACGATTAGAAAAAAAATCATGTCGGCAAAAACCGATTCAGGAAGTGAGATTAAATATGACCTTAAAGAGAAAGCGGGAATCGCTAATCTACTGACGATATACGCTTCGTTAAAGAATATGAGCATAACTGAAAGTGAAAAACATTTCGCTGGCTATCGATATGGCGATTTTAAAAGAGAGGTCGCTGATGCGGTGTGCGATGAACTCAAACCATTTAAAGAGCGATATGAGCATGCGTTATCATCCGGTGAAGTTGAAAGAGCGCTTGAATTAGGCAAACAAAAAGCGATTAAAGCTTCTAGTGCGACGCTCAGTCGGGTAAAAAGGGCAATAGGATTGCTCCATGAATAAATTATTGATCGCCCTCGATATGGACGGCACGCTTTTAACGAGTAAGAAAACGATATCGAGAAAAACAAAAAGACTTTTACAAGGGCTCCAGAAGAAAGGGCATCTCATCATCCTGGCCAGTGGGCGTCCTTCGCGCGCTCTTCTGCCTTATTACAATGAATTAGGGCTCACTTCTCCGATCATATGTTACAATGGCGCATATGTCTATAATCCTCATGACTCCACTTTTAAAGTGGAGGAATTTGAATTTCCAAAAGAGATAATCAAGGAGATATATAAGGATTTAGATGGCAAATTTATTAAAAATGTCATGTGCGAAAATGACACCGATATCTGGCTGGACAAAAAAGATATCTATCTCGCAAAATTTTTCTGGTATGAAGGCATGAAGATGCATTATGGTGACATCGATAAAATCTTGAATTCCAATCCGATGACGATGATCATGCAGTCAGCGACGATTCCCGTCAACCAATCAGAAATTGAAAAAGCGGTTTTAAGGCACGAAGGAATCAATGTGAGATTTTGGGGCGGTTCTCCATATTGCGAGATATATTTTGAACAGACTTCAAAAGGAGCTTCGGTCAGCTACATCGCGGAACAATTCGGCATTAAAAAGAGCGACATTATCGCTTTTGGTGATGCCGATAACGATATTGAACTCTTGAGGAGTGCAGGAATAAGCGTGTCGATGTCAAACGGCATCGGTCACATTAAAGAAAACGCCAAGATGATATCGATCAAAGATAACGACCATGACGGCATTTATTACACGTTGAAGAAAATTATCAGAGACAAGAAAAAATCAAAGTCCTAATTCCTTTTTGAACGCTTCATATAACTGCAAAGGTTTGCTTTCAACATCATGTGAATTTTTTCCCATTGCTCCCATATAGAATTTGCATTTTGGTTCAGTCCCACTAGGGCGAACGGCGATGGTCGAGCCATCTTCTAATTGAAGGATGACCACATCACTTTTTGGAAGGAGAATCGGACGAGTTTGACCAGTTACACTGGAGATCGTCTGTTTTTCATAGTCGCGAACTTCCACCACTTTATCGCCGCCGACAAAAGATGGAGGATTGGTGTGCAGCTTTTTCATAATTGCCTTCATTTCACTAAGCCCTTCAGAGCCTTTGAAAACAATGGAATAGCATATGTCGTTATGATATCCATATTTTTTTTGCAGATTATCATAGGCGATATCGAGGTATTCTCCATTTAAAAAATGAAATAGCGCCATTTCAGAATACATTAGAATCGCCTGAATGCCATCTTTGTCTCTAGCAAACGGAGCGATTAAACAACCGTAACTCTCCTCATAGCCAAATTCAAATTTGGGTCCGTTGTGATGCTCGTAATAATCTATTTGACTACCGATGAATTTAAAACCGGTTAAAAATGACTCGCATTTTATTCCATAACTCTTAGCGATATCTCGCGCCAAAGAAGAAGAGACGATCGTGTCATACATCACGGCATTGCTCGAAAGGATCTTCTGCTCTTTTCTTTGCGATAAAAGATAATCGACGAGAAGCGCAGCAGATTGGTTCCCAGTAAATGTCTCATATGTCCCTTTACTGGAGAGATAACCAACACCGACTCTATCGCCATCTGGATCTGTCATGAGAATAAGATTTGCTCCAATTCTCTTCGCGAGTTTAATCGGTTCGATATAAGCCTTTGGTTCTTCTGGATTAGGCGAGAGCGTAGCGCTGAAATCAGGATCGGGAATGCATTGAGCTTTGACTGTTGTCACTCTATAACCGCAATCAGAAAAAACCCTCATCGCGTTGATATAACTCGTGCCGTGCTGTGGAGTAAAAACAATTTTAAAATTGCTCTTATCTAACTGGCTATTCAATTGAATGCTTTCAACTTCTTTTACATAAGCATCGTCGATAGCATTGTCTAGCACTATGGTCTTCCCTTGTTTTTTATTCGCTGGTATTTTCGCATCTAATTCATTTGGAAGTGAAACGATGATATCGACAAGGCGCGATATTTTTTCAGGAATCAGCTGGCAGCCTGTCTCATCATATACTTTGTATCCATTATATTCTTTAGGGTTATGAGAAGCGGTGATCATAATTCCACCACAAGCTTTTAAATAGCGAACGGCATATGATAATTCGGGCGTCGGCCTTAAAGCATCAAAAATATATACGTTTATGCCCATTTGATTCATTATTTTGGCACTCAATAGAGTGAACTCGCGAGACATGTGGCGATTGTCGTGCGAGATGACGATGCCCATCTGTGGCGCACTCGGAAATTTCTCTAGGAGATATAGTCCAAAACCAATCGTCGATTTGCGCACAGTAAAATTGTTCATTCGATTTGTCCCAGGACCTAAAATTCCTCTCATTCCAGCGGTGCCGAATTCAATATCTTTGAAAAAAGATTCATCGATTTCCTCTCTATCCATTTTTCGAAGAAGAATTTTGGTGTCGCTATCCACTTTTGGCGATTTTATCCATCGCTGATAATTCTCTTGTGCACTCATAGATATGACCTCCATTATTATGACTTCAAATCTTTGATGATCTCATCAAGATCTTTTGGCAGTTCTGCTTTAAACGATTTGCCATCTAAATAGTCTAGCGGAATCGGTATATTTTTAAAAGTGACTTCGCTAGCATGTAAAAACTGCGAATCGAGCTTATATTTCTCTTTAAAGAGACGATTCACTTTGAAATCGCCATATTTGCCATCGCCAACAACCGGATGATGAACAGAGGCCATGTGAACGCGAATCTGATGCGTCCGACCGGTGAAGATCTGGATATCGAGCAAAGAGTAGTCTTTTATTGTTTCAATGACGGAATAACGCGTTAGAGCGTCTTTTGCCCCACTTCTCGATGAAGACACTTTAACGAGACCGCTATTTGGATCTTTTAATAAAGGAGAGCTTATCTCTCCATCATTTTCAACTATTCCGCTAACCAGTCCCAAATAATGCTTGGCGATTCCAGATTTTTCTTTGAAAAGCTTCTCAAGAACTTGAAGAGCGGGGAGATTCTTCCCAAAGATAACTACTCCAGACGTATTTCTATCTAAGCGATGGGCAGGTGAAGGAATAAAGCCTTTACAGGCGGGGTCATATTCGCCTTTTTGATAGAGATAGTTGAGCACCTGATTTGCCAACGTCACTCTTTTTTCGGTTTCGTCACCGTGAACGAGTATACCTTTCGGCTTATTAAGAACGAGAATATTGTCATCTTCAAAGATAATTTTCGCTAAAAGCTTTGAGTTAACCAAGATTTTTGGTTTAGAGAACTCACTTAATTGCGCATCCGTGATATATATTCGAATCGAATCATTCTCTTTTAAAATATACGATATATTCACCCAATGCCCATTGGCTTTCACATCTTTTTTGCGAAATACTTTATAGATAAAGCTAAGCGGAGCGTCGTCAAGAACTTTTCTCACGTATTTATCTATGCGCTGATTTTCTTCTTTTTTGCTGATGAGAAATTCTTTCATACTTAATCATTATGTAAGTTTCGTACTTATTTGTAAAATAAAAGAAATAATACCGGCATCACTTTTGAAGAAAAACACCGATGCAAATTACTCTTTTGCGAGTGGGTAAGAAAAAAGGAAAAAGATTAAATATTGTCTTTGCCCCAATACTTGCTATAATTTTGAGTGGCTTTGGAGAATTACCCAAGTGGCTGAAGGGGCGGGCTTGGAAAGCTCGTAGGTCCGTAACAGGGCGCTAGGGTTCAAATCCCTAATTCTCCGCCATGAAAATAAAGCCCTCATCATTGAGGGCTTTTTATATAAATAATTGAGTTTGATACAGATTTGATACAACTCAATCAATAATTGATACAACTTTTTAGAGAAGACAAATGGAACCCATTCGACCTCGGAATGCCCAGTTCCTTCTTTTGTAAAACAATATTGATCGAGCGAAACTATGACCAATTCATCATTATGTGTTTCAAAGATTGGCAAAAAAGTTTGTCCTGCTCCTGAACCAACGCATTTTCCAATGATGATAATAATGTTAAATTATAAAAAACACTACTTATTTGGTAGTGCCTTCATTGCTTTCAATAATTTCGACGCTAGGTTTTTCTTCGACCTTATCCATCTCTTCAAGAGAGGCTAATCGCTGTTTTCTCCTATTGGCTTTATCAACTTCTTTATCTGTTTTCTTGGCGTTGTATGCGAGAGTGGCAATAAGGATGATCATTCCGAATCCGAATAGGATTAGACCCCATTCCATCCACCCCATATTTGACCAGCAGATCG
>JBAZGG010000010.1:0-44228 GCA_041653015.1 Bacilli bacterium
TCGTTGACTTGGCAAAAGGGCATCTCGCGTCCTTAAAAGTAATTAAAGACAAGTCGGGGTTAAAGATTTATAATCTTGGCACCGGAAGAGGAACATCAGTTTTCGAACTTGTCAAGGCGTTTGAAAAGGTAAATAATATTAGAATTTCTTATGTCGTTGGACCGCGAAGAGATGGCGACATCGATGCAAACTACGCGAATTGCGATAAGGCCTTAAAAGAGATTAATTGGAAAGCAAATCTATCAATTGAAGATTGTTGCCGAGATGCTTGGAATTGGCAAAAGCGCAATCCTTATGGTTATGGAAGACAATAATACGATGGAAAATAACG
The DNA here is from genome assembly GCA_041653015.1 of Bacilli bacterium. Classification (GTDB taxonomy): domain Bacteria; phylum Bacillota_I; class Bacilli_A; order RFN20; family CAG-826; genus JBAZGG01. The sequence continues at coordinate 332 of JBAZGG010000010.1, forward strand.
TAAAAATCGAGCAAAAAACATCGAAATCTATAAAGTGGTCTTTTTTTGGAGAACTAATAGTTAAGTTGATATCGCCGATCACTAATATGATTTTAGCTCGTTTGTTGGCCCCCGAAGTCTTTGGCGTTATTGCCACCATTAGTATTGTGATTGCTCTTTCAGAATTATTGGCCGACAGCGGGTTTTCGAAAGCGATTGTCCAACAGGATTATGAAACCGAAGAAGATTATTCAAAGAGTACAACCACTGCTTTTTGGACAACATTAGGGATTTCGCTTCTTATTTTTGTTGTTGTTGCGATATTTCGGAATCCAATAAGTTCGCTTGTGGGAAGCCCTGGATATGGTTTTGCGCTTCTTATCGCTTCGATTCAAATGCCGATTTATTCACTATCAAGCATCCACCTTTCAATTCTGAGAAGAAAATTTTTATTCAAGAAAATATTTTGGGTTAGGTTTGCATCTGCAGTTGTGCCGTTGGCGTTCGGCACAATTCTGGCGCTTCTTGGGTTTTCTTATTGGTCGTTGATAATCAGCAGTTTGGCTTCAATCACTATCCAGTCTCTCCTTATCATATTTCTTTCAAGGTGGCGCCCAACATTCTCATTTAGTTACCCCCATCTTAAAAACATGTTTTTGTATAGCTTTCTCAATTTGCTTGAGGCCCTCTTGGTATGGGTAACGGCTTCAATTGACATTGTAATAATATCTTACTTTTTCGGCGATTCGCTAACTGGAATGTATCGCTTGTCCTCAACGACAGTTCAGGCCTTGGTTCGACTCGTAACGGCCGTATTTGTTCCCGTGCTTTTTTCTTCGCTTTCGAGACTGAAAAACGACGAACTTGCTTTTAAGCAAATGTTTTCGAAATTTCAAAGGATGATCGCTTATATTTTATTTCCAATTGGTGCGGGGGTTTTTTTGTATCGAGAGTTGGCAACATCTCTCTTTTTTGGTGAAGGGTGGGAACAAGTTGCACTTGTTGTAGGCTTAAATGGTTTTGTACTATCATTCATCGTGCCCATTAATAATTTGGCGTCAGTGGTTTATTTTGCAAAAGGCAAACCGCTGTTTTCGATATTTTCGCAGATTATTTATTTGGCGCTTTTGTTAATTGTCTGTTTTGTTGTGCCGAACTATGGCTTTGAAAGTTTTATTATTTTTCGAGGATTGTCGCCACTCATATTGGTCATCAGTTCGGTAATATTCTTAAAAATATTTTTTGGAATCGGGATAAAAGAAGAGATAGGGAACATACTGCCCGCTTTGCTTATAACATCAATTATGTTTGTGGCAGGATTATTATTAAAAAATGTATTTGCGGGTATTTGGTGGGATGCCGTCGTAATCGTTCTATGCATGGCGATATATTTTTCTCTTTGCTTTGTCATATTTAGGAAGGATATCAAAATATTGCTTCAATTTCTTTTTAAAAAAGAAGGAAAAGCGGAAAGCGGATTGTGATTGTCTTTATTTGTTTATAAACCATTTTATAATGGGATATGGAGAAAATTATGAGAGAAAAAGTGAAAATGACTTTAAAAAATGATGAAGCGCTTTTTGGGTATTCGTGGATAATCGATAAGCCAATCGCAAATGTTTTGGTCATAACCGGCATGGAAGAGTACGCGCTTAGATACGATCATTTTGCATCCTTTCTTAACAATAATGGATACAATGTTTACTGCATTGATCACTATGGTCAAGGCGAAAACGCGAATGAACCAGAAGAATTGGGAGTCTGGCCCGTTTCGGGGTTTTCGAAAACCGTCATAAATACTAATGAATTTGTCGAAAAGCTCCGCGTTTCTGCAATTCCCACATATTTGTTCGGACATTCGATGGGGAGTTTCATCCTTCAAGACTATATTCAAAGATACACCGAACACGTCAACAAAGTAATCCTGTGTGGGACGAACGGACCGAATCGCTTTATGGTTGCAATTGGTTTCTTTTTATCCAAGCTAATTGTTAATAGGAAAAGCCGCAATAAGCCATCTAAACTCTTAAGAAACTTGATGCTAGGTCCTTATACTGCCTCAATCGAAAACCGCAAGACCAAAACCGATTGGTTGAGCGTAAACGAAGACAATGTGCGTCGTTATAATGAAGATCCAAAGTGCGGCTTCCTGTATGAGTCAAAAAAGAGCTTTTATTTTGAGTTTTTAAAAGGACTAAATAGTCTTCATAAGCAAAAATTTATGAGAAAAATCAGACGAGACACGTCTATTCTTCTTATCGCAGGCGAGAAAGATCCAGTTGGAAATAAGTCTAAAGGCGTTTTGAAATTAGCACGGCTATACAAAAGACTAGGCATCAGTGATGTTCAAACGATCATTTATCCTAATATGAGGCACGAGATTTTGAATGAAACTGACAACGAGCAAGTATACCAAGACGTTTTAAAATTTTTGCAAGAAGAGCACGGGAAAGCGCAGATTATTTTAAAATAGATTCTTTTCGTGAAATGATAATGATATAAACTTAAATATATGCAAAATCGGTATGCATTTGTTAAAGACATTACCCATCGTTTAATGCTTTGCGTTTAAGTAAATATAAAAAAAATAAAAAGAAAGTGAGCATCCTATGAAAGTAGTAATTCTAGCCGGCGGTCGGGGCACGCGGATAAGCGAAGAAAGCCATCTAAAACCAAAGCCCATGATTGAAATAGGGGGCATGCCTATTTTGTGGCACATCATGAAACTTTATTCCCATTATGGATATAATGAATTCATCATTTGCGCTGGTTATAAGCAAGAATACATAAAAGAGTATTTTGCAAATTATGCGATATTTCATAGCGATGTGACATTCGATTTTAGCCTCAATGGTCAATTGCAAATTCACTATGATTCTTCAGAACCCTGGAAAGTCACTGTCGTCGATACCGGATTCGATACGATGACTGGGGGAAGAATCAAAAGAATTCAAAAGTATATTGGCAAAGAGCAATTTTTGGTCACATATGGAGACGGTGTTTCAGATGTCAATATTAGTGAACTTGTGAAATACCATAAGGAGCACGGCAAAATAATGACCATCACATCCATACAGCCAGAAGGAAGGTTTGGTTTTTTGGAATACGATAGTAATAATTTAATCAGTTCCTTTAGAGAGAAAGATAAAAACGATTCGGGATGGATTAACGGCGGATTCATGGTGGTAGGCCCTGAAATTTTTGATTATATTGACGGCGACGATACGATTTTCGAGCGAAAACCAATTGAATCATTAGCGAGCATTAAGCAAGTTGCCGGCTTTAAACATTATGGTTTTTGGCAATGCATGGACACACTGAGAGACAAGGAGAAACTGGATTTATTGTGGTCATCGGGAGAAGCGCCATGGAAAGTTTGGTAGACATACTAAATTTTTACAAAGGGAAAGTAGTTTTAGTTACTGGGCATACTGGTTTTAAGGGCTCTTGGCTGTCAAAAATATTGATCATGGCCGGAGCGAAAGTCGTCGGTTATTCGTTAGAAGCGCCAACAAACCCAAACCTTTTTACATTACTTGATTTGGAAAAAGAAATGGTATCTATTATCGGAGATATACGTGATTTGTCCAAATTGTCGAAGGCCTTCGAAATTCATCAGCCAGAAATTGTTTTTCATTTGGCGGCGCAACCCATTGTCAAGAGTTCTTATGAGTTTCCCGTATACACTTACGAAGTCAATGTTATGGGAACGGTAAATGTCTGTGAAAATGTTAGAAGGAATTCTTGCGTAAAGTCATTTTTGAACGTTACAACAGATAAAGTATATGAAAATGAAAACATCATTAATCATCCATTTTTGGAAGAAGAAAAATTGAATGGTCACGATCCTTATAGCAATAGCAAATCCTGCAGTGACATCGTCACAAACGCCTATTATAAAAGTTTTTTTAAAGACTTAGGCATTGGCATTTCTACAGTGAGGGCCGGCAACGTAATTGGTGGTGGCGATTTTGCCCCTTATCGCATTTTGCCCGACTGTGCAAGAGCACTGAAGGCTGGAGCAACAATGATTATACGCAATCCAAACTCCACAAGACCATATCAGCATGTTTTAGAGCCCTTATGCTGCTACCTCGAAATTGCAAAAAAACAATATGAGAGCCAAGAGTATAGTGGCGCGTATAATATTGGACCTGACTCATGTGATTTCGTGACAACGAAAACAATTGTTGAAATGTTTGCTGCTTATTTTGGAAATGAGTTCAATTATGATATTAAGCCAGATAATGGCCCTTATGAAGCTTCTTTTTTGTCTTTATCCAACACCAAGATGAAAAAAGTGTTTGGCTGGGAACCGCGAATAGATATACACAAAGCCGTTACCATGACTGCCAAATGGTATGATTTGTTTCGCAATAAAAAGTCTATTAAGGAAGAAACCGAGAATCAAATAAAGAATTATTTTGAGTTGTCGAATTAGTAGTTTATTTGGTACCTCCTTTTTATGAAAGAATCCTAAAATAGGCTTTATACGCTTTTGAAAGATTATTTTTCTTTGGAAAGCGCTGCTTAGTTGCATTCTTGAAATCCATTTGCAACAAAGCGACCCATTAATCTGATTAGAGCACTAATCGCCGATTTACTTTTAGAAGCAATCCGAAAAATTGCATCAATTTTATATAATAAAAAGGCCTTTGTCCATAAATGGGATTTTGAGGCAAAAAACCTTAACAGACGAAAAAAACCAAAACCTTTTTCGAGCAATGGATTTTATGTATATAATTTATCTGTAATTATGAGAGCAAGAAAAGGATAAAACAGAATGAGAAAAAGAAACATATTATTGAGAGGTTTAAACTACCTAGCATCACGGTTTTTTTGGTTTAGAATGAAGTTTGTTTCAAAGAACGACCACAAATATTTAGTTATGCTTTATAAGCATTTTTTTGGATATATTCCTGATATAGAAAATCCGCAAACATACAACGAAAAGCTTCTTTGGCTTAAACTTTATTGGCGGGATGAAAGATGCTACAAAATTGCCGATAAGTATGAGGTAAGGGGATATGTTGGTGATGCCGGCTTAGGCGACATCCTGATCCCCCTGTATGGCGTATATAACTCGGTTGAAGAAATACGTCTGGATGAATTGCCGAAGGAATTTATCATTAAAACCACCCACGATAGTGGAGGCACCTACATAGTTAAAGACAAAACCAATTGCATGCAAATTAGAAATGCTGTCAAACATATCAAACGCTCACTCAAGAATGGAGTTTATAATCGAACAAAAGAATGGGTTTACGATAAAATTACACCAAGAATAATTGTAGAGCAGCTCCTTCATGATGACTTGAACGAATCAATCATTGATTACAAAATATTTTGTTTCAATGGGAAAGCAAAATTTCTCTATGTCGCCACTGATAGAAGCACCGATGTAAAATTTGATTTTTTCGATTTGGATTGGAATTGGATGAATTTAACTAACGGTCACAATAATAATGTCAACCATCCAAAGAAACCGCGGAATTTTGATCGGATGATTGAGATAGCAGAGATTTTGAGCAGCAACTTCCCTCACGTGAGGGTTGATTTATACAATCTTGATGGGAAAATATTTTTTGGAGAAATGACGTTTTTCCACTTTGGAGGGATTGTGAAGTTTGTGCCTCGAACGTTTGATTATGACTTCGGCAAATATATCGAGATAGATAAGATATCCACACCAAAAAAGTAGCGAGGGCTATTGCTTCAGGACGCGTTAACACACTTTCAGCATTATATAATCCCTTCTTCAGGAAGAGAAAGTTGATGAGTATTAGCGGAATGTGCTTATGCTTTAACAAACTAGCATATAATATATGAAATGTTTTATAGGTGTATGATTATTAAGTGAGTTAGTATAGAATAATTACGCATCATCAACACACGTTAATTATTACTTATTTCTAAATGTTGAATACTAGGATTGCCAGCAAAGAAACATATTTACTAAGTGTTGTGGAGTCTAAAAATACGAATGCCTAATCCAAGGCGCGCATTAAACGCCGACAAGATACTATTATGATCAAGAATTTTATCAAAAAATTGAAGTCGCTTAAACCTCTTAATCGGAGGATTTTGGTCGCATCCTCCTTGTTTTTTTCATTCTCTCTCTTGTTCCCTGCCGGATCGTTCTCTGCCTCAGCCCATATTGAAGCTTCTGCCGAGTATTTTAGCGAGATATCTCAAAACCATACCAGAGACGGTCTTTACTCTTATTTATTGGTTGAGGCACGCACAAATAGCGACTCATTGCTTCCTTCAACATACGGTGAGTACATTTACTGGAACAATGTTTTTAACGCTACGAAAGATGTTTTTTTTGGTGTTGTAAATGGAAACAAAGAAAACGAATGCTATTTTTCTGATTTCGTTAATCAAGAACCTCTAACCTTTGTATATGCGAACGTTTTTTCAAATAAAGCCAACGGAGAGTATTGGAAACACGAATACTATGACTTTGATTTAATGTTTTCTGGCTCTCATTCAGCGAACAACTATTATAGTTTCTGCTATTTAACACAATCACAGGCAAATTCAATACTCAACAAGGAAGACCCTACCAAAGAAGAGTATCAAAATCTTATCGGAACGCCTGTTTCCATTACGATGAACGGAATCGAATATCAATGGGCAATTGCAAACATTATATTGGAAACAACCAACGCCGTTGAAGTATGTAATAGTCTTTTTGGCAATTTTGTTTTAGGCCATACTAAGTATCCTGAGAATTTTATTAAACAGAACTGTTATGTTTTTAACAAATATATATATCAAAACTATTACAAATTGAATTACCTTAAGTCAGCTTATAGCCCTGCCTCAAACGTTTTCCTTTTTGGATCAAGTAATTATGATGGCGAGGCAAATATTGAAAGCCAAAATATTATCGATATGATATTTGGGGAAGGCATTAGTTCAACCTTGATAATGGCGGTGCTATTGTCATTCTCGTTTCTCTTGTTTTTGTTATCTTTTTGTTTGCTTTTTATGTATGAAATTTTCAACAAGAAGAAGGAAGTCGTTCTTCTACTAATTATCATTTTTTCTCCATTTATTATTTTCAAAGGTCTTTATACGCTTTTTAACAATGTCCTTCTCTTTTCTTATCAAGCCTTGCTTTTTTACCTTGTGTTATTGATCGTTCTCATTCTCTTTTATCTTTTCTGGGCGCTTTGGTTTAACAATGGGGTTCGCCAAAAAAATGGTTAGCCTATATAAGAAATTAAAAAAATCACCTGTTGCAAAAAAAGTATTTTTCATATGCGTTTGCATTTTTTTAACCGCCTACTTATTTTCAATACCGGCTTTTAGCAACAGGAGACCATTAAATGCTTTTTCATACGTATTGTTTGCATTACTGGCGGTTTTTGTCTTTTGTTATTTGCTTTTATACGGCTCTTTAAGAATGGATTATCGTTTCGCTTTTATTCCACTTTTTGCAGTGTTCGCTTTGATTGGCACAATTTTCTATTCACATCAATTTAGAAATTGGCTTACTTTGTTTTTGCTAGCACTGACATATGTTGTGTTTTTGTATTCGTTTAGATGCCTAAACAATACGAAATTAGTCCTAATGTTGACCTTTATATCTTTTTCTTTATTTGGCTTATACTTCTTCGTTATTTATTATAAAGAAATTTTCGATTTTTCGAATTTGGCCAATGTCAGACTTGGTTCATATTTTGACAACGTTAATGGAGTGGGGGGTTATTTTGTAACCATCTTTTTGATATGTTGCTATTTTTTGCTTTTTTCTAAGAAAAAACTAAGGATACTCTTTCTTGTTCCAACCATCATTTTTGCATTATTTGGTACAACTACTGGGTCAAGGACCTTCCTTCTTACGATAGTCGTCGGATTGTTTACTCTTGTTTTTGCACGATATCGAAAGAACAAGCCGCTTCTTTTATCAATAACCATTATCCTCATTGTTTCGATAATCATGCTTTTGTTTCTACCTTTCTTGTCGAACTTGCGAGATAGATTGTTCTCTTTTTTTGCGCACATAGAAGGACAGAATATTGATTATTCGACACTCACAAGAGTGTTGTGGCAAAAATACGGTGTTTATTTTGGAGTAAAACATTTGCTATTTGGAACTGGCGCATATGGGTTTACGACCCTTTCTGGGGTCGGAACATATACTCATGGTAACTTTGCTGAACTTCTATGCAATTTTGGGGTAATTGGCTTTTGTCTATATTACTCGTTGTTTGCAAATGCATTTAGAGACTCTCGGGAAAGCAATGAAATAGTTAAATATTTGGCATTCTCAATACTTATTTCTTATCTATTCAAAGGCATCCTGTCAGTGTACTACTATGATAAGCTCACGGTATTTGAATTGGCATTGTGTATTCACTTGTGCTTGCCAACCCTTGTGTTGAAGTTTAACGCGAATGCTGCCGGAGTGATTCTTTATCGGCAAATATACGTTTAAGTTGCCTATTTTAAATCTCATATCATAATATGGAAAAGGTAATAATATGGAAAAAGTCAGCGTGATTATCCCAATGCACAATTCAGAAAAATTTATAGAAAGGACCATTTTCTCTGCTCTCAAACAAACATATCGGAATTTAGAGATTATTGTCATTGACGATAACAGCAATGATAGCTGCGTCGAACTAGTGAAAAAGATTGCCGACGATAGAATATTTGTTTATGAAAACGAAACAAATAAAGGGTCTGCATATTGTAGAAATTTTGGCATTGAGAAAGCTGCTGGTACGTATATAGCTTTTCTGGATTCAGACGATGTTTGGCTTGTTGATAAAATTGAAAAGCAAGTTTTATTTATGGAAACTGAGAATATTGATTTTTCGTTTACACAATATTACGACTTTGGAGACGAAATAAAATTAATTTCAGGTCCTCGTGTTATTGGCAAATTTCGGATGAATTTTACGAATTATTTGGGAACACTGACTGTGATGTACAATCAGAAAAAATTGGGCAAAGTATCAATACCTAATAATATTACGAAATCCACTGACTACCCCCTTTGGAGAGCCATCGGAAGGAAATCTAAAGCCCACATTTTATATGAACCTCTTGCGATATACTATCGTCGTCCAGGCTCGCTATCGAAGGTTAGCACATTTCAAAAAATCAAAAATGTCGCATATGGGTATCAAGAATTGGAAAAGCGCAATAAGCTATCGTCTCTTATAGGTGGTTTCGTTTTTGCATTGGGGATTTTTCTGAAAAAAATGGTTTATCGTAAACGGACAGATTTTAGAACAAACATATTCGATTAATGTTTTCTTTTCGCATACAAACAAAGAACATAGACTATCTCACTTTTTAGTATTGCTTCCATGATTCGCGATTATGATACGGATTATAATCCTGCTTTTCGGATATAGGTAATCATTGCTAAGTTAAATGCCCTTTTGTAGTGGCTGCTTTTCTACTTATTATGTCAGTTTTCGGAAGTAGCGAAAAAACCTCATATACGTCCATTTATTGATTGAATCTTTGATTGCATTATGACCTCTTTTGCTTAACGTACAATCTTGAGTGCAAAATCTCTTTTATCGTTTTTACTACTTTTCGTTGCCTTTATTATGAGGTTTACACAAATCCGCAATATCTAAAAAGATAATGAGCGCGATTTAACATTTAATACATTTTGATCTGGCATTATTACTTATTTAGAAATTATGCTATATTTAGTGCAAGTCAATTTCGTGATCTTGGGAACATAATTATTTTATATCTCTATGATGGCACAAACAATGCAGATATCCTCAGTCCCTATTCAAAAGACAAAAATCAAACTATTTGATCAATTAAGAGGATTTGCCTCGTTTTTAATTGTTGCCGGTCACGTTATGTCTTATTTCGGAGACCCATCATTAACGAATTCGATGCTTTATAACTTTATATGGTCGGTGCAAATTCCAATTTTTATGATTGTCAGCGGCATTTTATATTCGAAATCCACTGACAAGATAAGTTTTAGGTTCTTTGTAAAACAAATTTTTGGAACCATTGTCTACTTAATAGTTCCAATAGTAAGTTGGACAATTACTTATCAGTTGATAAATAACATCACTAGCATATCAATAATGTCGCTAATAAATCCCATTTTTTTATATCCTACTTTGGGCGGAAACTGGTTTTTATCGACACTGTTTGCCTTTATTTCTATTACACTTGTTTCGCTATTTTTTAATTTAACAAAATCTCATACCATTAATCTAATTTTGCGATCCGTTTTCATCTTAATAGTTCTTTCATTGTTTCTCATTGTTTATATTTTTCTAAATCCTCTTTTGTTTGGTTCGAAATATATTTTGTTTTATTCTACTTTTTTCTTCCCTTCATTAATACTAGGCTCATTCATAAGGGCGAATGACAAATTGTCGCGCGCCTTACTTAATCTCATGAACAAGAGGCGTGTTCGCTTGCTTTCAATTTTTCTTTTTGCATTGTTTGCGGCTCTTTATGTCTATATATTAGCGACATGCAATTTGGTTTATGATGAATCACTAATTGTAGTATTGTTGAGAGTGCTCTCCGGCTACCTAGGTTCCTTTCTCTTGTCAGCGATTCTTTATTTCGCATGCAAAATAAATTTCGTATCGAAAACGCTTATGTATTTTGGCAAATACACACTCGAGATTTTTTTGGTGCATCTGTTTTTGTTCAACACCATGAAATACAAAAATTTATTAGTTAATACCAACATTTTTATATTTGATTTCCTCATATACTTTCTTATTGCTGCTGCCTTTTGCTTTGCAATAATTTTTTTATTTAAGAAAATTAAACTTTTAAATTTACTTTTTTTCGGCGGACACGGAAGCTTAATCTTTAAAAAAAATATCAAAGCAGCGCATTCTCCATAATTTGCTTAAACAATTAATGGCAACAACGTTTTTTGTCCCATAAAGCGCAGTCAAATCGCCAACAATAACAATACAGTTTTTTGCCAAAACGGTTCCTTGACATTGCTTTCTTAATTGATTTCAATTCATTTTTGTTTTTATTCTTTGAGCATATCGCTAGGAAAGCTTCACTTGTCATGGCCGTCCTTTACTCTTTAATATAATATAACTATGCTATACTATATTTTATGAAAATTATTGTAGCTGGCATAAATGGTTTTATCGGCAGAAACGTCGCCAAATACTTTGCAGAAAAAGGGGTTTCGATTGTAGGCATAGATCTTCAAAACTCAATAGCGCCCTTTCTTGAGTCATTTTCAAACATTGAATACCATGTCTTGCCCCAACAGGGTTATTCGTCCTTAGAAAAGGAAATCCCCATATCTAGCATTTCTTGTTTCATTAATTTAGCTTGGATCGGAGTGTCTCAAAATAATCGAGATAACTTGCATACTCAGATTGGTAATCTCGATTCATACCTCGACTCATATGCACTTGCCAACAGATTATGTATTCCGAAATATTTGTGCCCGGGGAGCGTTACAGAATTTGAACTCCTAAAGAACATTTATCTCGATGAAGCTAATTTGAAATACAACAATGTCGCTTATTCTATTTCAAAAGTCTTGTCTCGTTGTGTCATACAAGAATTGTCGCTTTCTAACTTTACTAAAATTGTTTGGGCAGTTTTGCCGAATGTATATGGCCCGACCGACACATCAAATCGATTTTTGGCATTTTCATTGAGACAAATGTTAATGGGAAACGATCTCGAACTTACCAAATGCGAGCAGTTGGTAGATTTCGTAAATATTAGTGATGTTGCCAAGGCCTTTTATCTTTTGGCAACCCGCGATCTCCATTACAATAATTATTTCGTCGGTAGTGGTAAACCATTTGTTCTTAAAGAAGCTTTATTGACGATTTCCAAATTGATAGGATATAAAGGCTCTTTGAAGTATGCCGCCGTTACTTTTGAAGGAGTGTCCCTCAAACCAGAATGCTTTTCCATTAAGCGTATTAAACAGGACACAGGATACGTTCCAACAGTTTCTTTCGAAAATGGTGTCCAAGAACTGATTGGTTACTTGTTAAATGAAAAAACGTCTTAGAGTAATACTCATTGGCTATTATGTAAAAAAGCAGGCCATAACCTTTGATGGTCAGTCGGGTAGAACGAGAGCCCTTTTTTCCTCATTAAAAGAAATGGATCTAAATTTGAAGCTCATTGACACCGATCAGTATCAAAGAAATCCCATTGCTTTAGCAATTGCCTCAATATTTGCCCTCTTTGCCAATGATGTTATTGTCGTGTGCTTGGCGCGAAAAGGATCAAAGTCTCTGCTTCCGCCCTTGATAAAGATTAATTCATTTTTTAAACGACGAATAATATATATTCCAATTGGATTGTCGATTTTCGCTGATTTGGATTCGCATCAGCGAGAAAATGACTTGAACAATATGCTTAAAAACGTAGATGAAATTGCATTTACACCGGCGCATAATATTTTCTCCAATGCTTTGAAAAAAACTTCGCAAATATTCGTGGAGACGGAGACAATTAAAAGATTAGCGGCTCGAATGTACAATCTCGATTCTCAAAAAATCGGCGTTCTATATAACTATAAAGACGAGAAGTTAATCAACTATTTTGGCGGTGAAGCAAACCATGACGGGAATTTGCACTTGTACTTCGATTCACGGCTTTGCGAGGAAAAGGGTTTGAAAGACTTGGTCGATGCAATCATCCTATATAATTCCAGCGAGCGGAATAAATGCATATATTTAGATATATATGGTATGCTACATGATTTTTACGAAAGAGAATTTAACGAATTAAAAACTCAATTCGGATATTATATTAGATATCTTGGAACATATAATCCATATGAATTTAAGGGACTTTTTTCGAAATATGATGCAATGGTTTTTCCCACTAAACATCTTGAAGGTTTTCCGGGCAATATATTAATAGCCTATTTTTCTGGGATTCCGATTATTTCCACTAATTTTGGTTCGGCTGCCGAACTTATTAAAGACGGGTTGACTGGATATATTTATAATGGGACGCGAGAAGACCTTTTTCGAGTTTTCGATAGTGTCAATGAGGAAGGTCTTTTTTCTCTAAGGAACAATTGTTACTCTTTGGCAAAAGAATTTACCTCACAAGCCATCGAAATCAAACTCAAAAGATTTCTCTTTGAAGGCATTTGCGAGTGAGAATAGCGTTTGTCATCAGTACGTTATACGGCGGTGGAGCCGAACGCGTGGCTTGTATTTTGGCCAACCAATGGATCAGCAAAGGCAATGGATTGTGCTTCTTTACGACATCATTTTCTGATGGGAAAACATATTCTTTGAATTCAGAGATAGATATCGAAAACATTGCCGTTTCTCGTCACCAGTGTTTTTTATCCAAGATTTTATGTCTAAAGGCAAAAATAAAGGACTATTCTCCAGACATTATTGTTTCTTTCCTCGATATGCCCAATTTCTATGCATCTTTTGTTGGAGCTCTTCTTAAAATCCCCACCATCTGTTCCGAGCGAAATAATCCTATTGAATTTCCTTCAAAAAAAAGTGTGCGTTTACTAAGAAGGATAGCATTTTTACAAGCTAATGGCGTTGTGTTCCAAACCAACGATGCTAAGTCGTTTTTTTCGAAAAAAGTGCAGAAAAAAGGATACGTTATCTCGAATCCGGTGACACCATTTCTTCCCGACAGAAAAAAACCAGCGAATAATTCCATCATTTCTGCGGGTAGGTTAGAAAACCAAAAAGACTTCCCAACTCTTATTAAGGCATTCGCCCTATTCAATAAAATCCATCCCGAATATTCGCTATTCATATACGGTGACGGAAGTCAAAAACAAAATTTACTGACCCTGATTCAAGATAATCAGTTGTCGCAATCAATTAAAATAATGCCCTTCTCGGAATCCCTTCATCAAATAATTGCTGAATCTAGAATTTTTGTCCTTGCATCAAAGTTTGAAGGAATGCCAAATACATTACTTGAAGCGTTGTCGATAGGAGTGCCTTCTGTCGCCTCTGATTGTCCAATCGGAGGGTGTAAAGAATTGATTTCCAACGCCAAGTTTAGCGCGTTATTTGAACTAGGTAACGGCACTCAACTAAATGAACGTTTGCTCGAGATTGCGGGCGATTATGAAAAGCACTTTTCTGGATCGGCGTCCGAGGCTCAATATTTTAAGGAACGATACAGCGTGGCGCAAATAGCGGGCGAATGGATATCGATAATAAAGAACACAATTGATGGCAAAATCAGAAAATTGGAGAAAAAATAGGATTATGAACGGCAAAAAAAAGATACTTGTAACTGGCGCGGCGGGGTTTATTGGTTATTTTTTAACAGCAAGGTTGCTTAGCGATCCGAATAATGAATGCGTTGGAGTAGATAATTTAAATGATTATTACGATACTCGCCTAAAGGATACCCGCTTGTCGCTTTTGCTTGCGAATAAAAGATTTTCTTTTTATAAAGGCGACATAGCTGATTCCGCCTTTGTGAATCAAATTTTTGATTCCCACAAGTTTGATGTCGTGATTAATCTTGCCGCTCAAGCGGGCGTCCGTTATTCACTTGAAAATCCAAAGGCTTATATCCACAGCAATGTTTCTGGATTCTTAAATATCCTTGAAGCGTGCAGAAATCATACTGTTAGTCACTTAGTATTTGCGTCCTCCTCGTCTGTTTACGGATCTAATAAAAAAGTACCATACTCCACTTCTGATAAGACTGACTCACCGGTTAGCTTGTACGCAGCCACAAAAAAAGCAAACGAATTAATGTCATATGCATATTCCAAATTGTATGGAATCCCATGTACAGGTTTGCGATTTTTTACCGTTTACGGGCCGATGGGAAGACCAGACATGGCGTATTTCAAGTTTACTAACAAAATAATTAAGGGCGAAAAAATTCAAGTCTATAATAATGGCATAATGTATCGCGACTTCACCTACATCGATGACACGATCGATGGAATCATTAAAGCTATGGAGTTACCGCCAAAGCCAAATCAGGAATGCGTAAGGCACAAAATATATAACATTGGCAACAATAAACCGGAATCCTTATTGAGATTTATAGAAATTCTTGAGAATTGTTTAGTCAAGGAAGGCGTTATTAATAAGCCAGTGGAAAAGGAATTCCTACCCATGCAACCTGGGGATGTTTTTCAAACATATGCCGATGTCGACGATTTAATCAACGATTTTGGGTGGGCCCCAAGTACTAAACTTGAGGATGGGCTAACCAAATTTGTCAGATGGTACAAAAAATTCTATAATCTTTGATTTTCCCATCATTGATCATCTTTGGGTACTTTGATTAATATCAAAATAAAAGTGATTATTTATTAATCACTTTTATTATTCTCGAAGCCAATTTCGCTGCCGAAATATTGTATTGTTCTCGTAAATATTTTTGTGAACCCACAATGCTAGAATAAATATCATTTAAGCCGAAGCGAACTAAGCGGCTTTTTCTATTTGCTGTTTCAGCGAGTACTTCCGATACGGCCCCGCCCAGTCCTCCAATAATGTTGTGTTCCTCTAATGTAAAAATTACCTTACATTTCTTTGCCAAAGCGACAATCGTTCCCTCATCGAGGGGTTTTATGCAAAAGCAAGAATAAACAGAAGTCTTAATGCCTTGAGATACCAAGGCTTTTGCGGTTTCAACAGCCTCAAACACGATTGTGCCACAGGCCAAAATCGCATAGGCATCGCCGCCGCTGAATACTTTTAATATCCTATTGAGATTGAAATTTTTGAGCGGTGTATCATGAATGTGGTCATCTCCTCGTTCAATTCGCAAGTATGCAGGCGCATTATCCACCTGCTTTGAGAGTTCGTGAACGATGGCCCTACACTCATATTCATCGCAAGGAACAAAAACGCGCATGTTGGGAAGGGAACGCAAGCAAGCAATATCTTCGGTCGCATGATGGCTCATCCCCAGCTGACCATATGTAAAGCCACCACCAATAGAAACGATTTTCACATCCTTTCCGTGATAGCATACATCATTTCTTATTTGTTCGAGGGGTCTTAATGATGGAAAATTGCCTAAGGAGTAAGCAAATACTTTCTTTCCTTCGTGAGCCAATCCGGCTGCCATACCAATAAGATTTTGCTCAGCGATTCCAAGATTTGTAAATTGATTAGGAGTATTTACTCTTATTGGTTCAATGACGCCAAAACCAAGATCGCCTGTTATAAATTCGATATTGTGATTTTTTTTCATCTCGCCAGATATTACTTCGAAAAAAGAGTCTCTCATATTTGACATTGCTTTTGTCTCCTTCTTCAAGATTTAGGGCTATTGCCTTGATATGGATCTTGTATCGAAGTAGGTCTAGTTTTTTCCAATTCGGCTAAGGCCCTCGAATACTCCTCACCGGTATGAGGAAAACGATAATGCCACAAAACATTGTTTTCCATATAAGAAACTCCCTTGCCTTTGATGGTATCAGCGATAATGACAGACGGATGCTTGTTTTGAATGCTGAGAACATGATCGAAAGCGCCCTTTAATGCCTTGTGGTCGTTCCCATTAATTTCGTTTGCATTCCATCCAAATGCCTCCCATTTTTCCTTAAAAGGTTCAATTGTTGAAATGTTCTCAGTAAGATCTAGTCCCTGAAGTCTGTTCCGGTCTACTATTGCAATCAAGTTGTCTAGATGGAGCGAATTTGCAATCATGGCGGCTTCCCATATCGATCCCTCGTTGCATTCGCCATCGCCCAAAATAACAAAAACCCTATTAGCCTTACTGTCTTTTTTTAACCCGTACGCTATTCCGGCGCCAACAGATAGACCATGCCCTAAGGAACCAGTGGATAGTTCAACGCCGGGCACTCCTTTATGTGATACATGACCAGACAAAACACTCCCGTTAGCATAATGAGTTTTCAATATTGAAGAATTAAAAAAACCTGTTTCAGCTAAAGCCGCATAGATTCCGCCACCGGCGTGACCCTTACTTAATATTACATAATCTCTTTCTTCCCATTGTGGATTATTTGGATCCACTCTAGCAATACCCGAATATAGAAAACCAATGATATCAGCAGCCGATAATATAGAGCCAATATGAGAGCCCTGACTTATGTGTGTCATTTCTATGGCATGTCGTCTTATTAGCCATGCCAATTCCTTGCTGCTATACATACTGCTTTTTTCTCCATGTCTTCTCGTTAATAATTGGCGTGTAACTCTGAATCATCTTAACAATGATTTCCGATACATTATCCACTTGATATTCGAACGGTAATTTGAAACCGCAATCTTTCATGCCGACCGCGATATCGATTGATTGCATTATCGTTTCAGACACAATACCGCCTATCACAATTGTTCCGGCATCATTTGCTTCCTGTCTTTCTGTAGAATTTCTCAGCATTACGCCAGGGAAATGAAAGATTGCGGCTTCTTCCGACAAAGATCCGCTATCGCTTATTACAACATAGGCGTTTTTTTGCAATTTTACATAATCGAAATACCCGATAGGCTTAATAAGCTTGACTAATGAATGAAATTCAAGTGAGGATCTTTCGAGAGCGTTTTGGGTTCGAGGATGAGTGTTGACAATAATGGGAATCTGATATTTTTCAGCGATATCATTGACGGCTTTAATGATTGAAAACAGATGATTCTTATCCTCGACATTTTCCTCTCTGTGGAAAGACATTAGTATATATTTTTTTTCTTCAACGCCATACTTTTCAAGAATTTGACTTTTTGCAATCAACTCATTATATAGAGAAGCAACTTCGAGCATCGGCGTTCCACTTACAAAAACGAACTTTGGGTCGATTCCTTCCGATACTAAATACTGTCTTGAATTATTTGTATAGGCAATGTTGATGTCGCTTATGTGATCAACAATCGTCCTATTTGTCATTTCCGGAACACACCAGTCCCAGCATCGATTACCCGCTTCCATATGGAAAACCGGAATATGTAGGCGCTTTGCCGCGATTGCCGCTAGAGCCGAATTCGTGTCGCCTAAGATCAGCACGGCATCGGGTTTTTCTTTTGATAGCAAATCGTAGGATTTTTGAATAATTGAGCCAATTGTAGCACCCAATGTCGGCCCGACACAATCAAGATAAAAATCGGGGGCTTTCAACTTTAGTTCATCGAAAAATATTCCATTAAGGTCGTAATCATAATTTTGACCCGTGTGAACTAAAGAATGATCAAAATATTGATCCATTTTTCGGATTATTGCACTCAGCCGAATTATTTCTGGACGTGTTCCCAAAATTGTGAAAACCTTCATTTTTCTCATATGCTTCAATTTCCTCCAATACAATAATATGTGTCACTATTCTTTTCATCATTCACTGAACTGACATAATTCATAAGAACAACTGTTTTGTCACTGCAATTAGAAATTGTATGGGTTGTTCTTGGTAATACGCTCAGAGAATCTCCTTCATTAAGAAAAAATTCTTTGGAAACTCCTGAATTCATATCTTTTATGCTGATGGTGCATTGACCGCTGACGACAATAAACTTTTCATAAGTCACAAGGTGGAAATGACCGCCTCTTTTTTGACCGGGCAAAACCGTTAGAAATGAGACTTGACCAAACTCATCATTTTTTATAAATTCGACAAAATCGCCCTTTTCATTATGGTGGTGGATCCCCAAAGTAAATAATTTCTCATAATTTAGATAACTCAAGAAAGTAATGAAGAGTTTTCTTTCGCAAGAAGAAGAACCACCAAGGAAAAAATCGCTATTTATTGCGGAAGGGAAAGAAGATATCATTCGCGCGAGGCTATTGATATCGATTGTATCAGTAGACTTCATATATGTGATTTGTCCGTTAACATACTCTCTAGGATTTGCAATCATTGATTTCATTATTTTGAATACTGAATGGCAAATATCATCGATATATGCCAGTTCAATAGTCTGTTTCCCATCGCCGTCAATCGCCAGTGGCAAATTGTTGGCAATATTATGGCAAAATGTGGCGACGACAGAATTGTAATTTGGCACACAATATCTTCCATAAATATTTGGAAATCTAAAAATTGCGCATGGCACCGCATGAGAAATTGAAAAATTATTAATGTAGTCTTCAGCCATTTTTTTGGATTTGCCATACAATGAATCATCTACCGCGGCCGTTGACGAAGAAAATATAAATGGAATATTAATTTTGCATGAAATCATTAAGTCAATAATCTTTTTAGTCAATCCGTAATTGACCATTATGAAATCCTGTGCATTATTGGTTCTGTTGACACCAGCTATGTGAAAAACTGCATCGCATTGAGAAATATTACTTTGTATCAAAGAGAAATTATCGTCGATGTCATACTTAATGACTTCTATTCCTTTGGCAGACAAATACTCACAGAAATTGGTTCCAATGAAGCCATTTGCTCCAGTTATTATCACTCGCATGGAAATAGATTTTTTAATCTACGAAGTTGCATTTTCATACCTTCAACATCCAGTCTTGTCGTATTGTGAGAAGTGTATGGCTCTAGAATTTCTAACTCCTTGTTTCCCTTCGTAAAATACTTATCATAATTTAAATCTCTATTATCGGCGCATATTCGATAAAAGCCATCAAGAGATTCCGCTCTGAGCATTTCCTCAGAAGTAACAAGCGTTTCATATACTTTTTCTCCGTGTCTTGTGCCAATATATGTTATTCCATGACTCCCATGTTTAAGATCAAGAATGGCCTTTGCTAATGTGTCTATAGTGGCCGCTGGAGCTTTTTGGACGAACAAATCGCCCTGACAACCATGTTCAAAGGCGTACAAGACAAGATTCACGGCATCTTCAAGAGTCATCATAAAACGCGTCATGTCTGGGTTCGTAATAGTAATTGGTTCGCTTTTTTCGATTTGATGCACAAACAGCGGAATAACGGAGCCGCGGCTCGCCATCACGTTTCCATATCTTGTTAAGCACAAAATAGTATCTCCCGGTAACAATTGGCGACTTTTAGCAATGACATTTCTCTCCATCAGTGCTTTGGATATGCCCATAGCATTGATTGGATAAGCCGCTTTATCAGTCGATAAAAATACAGCCTTTTTAACATTATTTTCTACACAAGCGGTAATCACGTTGTCAGAACCTATGACATTTGTCTTCATCGCTTCCATGGGATAAAATTCGCAGGAAGGAACTTGCTTTAAAGCCGCTGCATTAAAAACAAAATCCACACCCTTGAAAGCATCTTTGATTGAACTGTAATCACGGACATCCCCAATATAGAATTTTAGTTTGGTTGAACAAAATAATTTCCGCATGTCATCTTGCTTTTTTTCATCGCGCGACAAAATGCGTATTTCCTTGATATCGGTTTCCAAAAATCTTTCTACAACGGCGTGTCCGAAAGATCCAGTCCCCCCAGTAATGAGCAAAATTTTCCCAGAATAGTCCATAACTCTCTCCTAATCCCGATTATATAAATCTCTGGTATACACTTTATGTTTAACATTATGCAAAATCTTTTCATATCTATTTGCGATAATGATTTTTGATTTTTCTTTAAATTCATTAAAGTCGCGTATGACGGCACTATTAAAAAAGGTTGCTTCGTCAAGTGTTGGTTCATAAATAATAATTTCGACACCCTTGGCTTTTAATCTTTTCATAATACCCATTATTGACGATTGGCGAAAATTATCGGATTCTGATTTCATCGTCAATCGGAAAATACCAACAACAAGTCGATCTGTGCCGTCATTTTTGAAGTTTGCTATTTTCAATATCCGGTCGGCAATAAAATCTTTTCTTGTCCGATTAGAATCGACGATGGCACTTATTAAATTATTCGGAACATCTTCGAAATTAGCTCTAAGCTGTTTCGTGTCTTTTGGTAAGCAATACCCACCATATCCAAAAGAAGGATTATTGTAAAAATCTCCAATACGAGAATCGGCACAAACACCCCGAATAATGTCCCGCGTGCTTAAATTCTTGGATTCAGCATATGTGTCAAGTTCATTGAAGAAAGACACTCTCATTGCCAAATATGTATTTGCAAATAACTTGATTGCTTCTGCTTCTGTAGAACCCACTATTTGAGTCTGAATATTTTGCTTAATAGCCCCCTCGATAAGCAAATTTGCATAAGTGTTGGCAATCTCAATATATTTATTCTCTTTCGCAGGAACGCCAACAACTATTCTTGAAGGGTAAAGATTATCATATAACGCTTTTCCCTCTCTTAAAAACTCAGGCGAAAAAAACAATAAGTCGTGTTTAAGGCACCCACTCATAAGTTTTGTGTATCCAACAGGTATTGTTGATTTTATGACAATGATCGCGTCTGGATTCACTCGAATTATTTGGCGAATTACAGAATCAACAGAAGATGTGTCAAAATAATTCTTTTCTGAATCATAATTGGTTGGAGTAGCAACAATAACGATATCCGCTTTTTCATAAGCACTATCGCCATCGGTTGTTGCAGTAAGGTTTAAATTGCGGCTTGATAAATATTCTTCTATTTCTTTGTCGGCAATTGGCGATACTCGTTTATTTATCAAGTCCACTTTTGATTGTAGAATATCTACAGCAAATACTTGATTGTGTTGAGCAAGAATAATTGCATTCGACAATCCCACATATCCAGTACCAGCGATTGCAATCTTCATGAATGGCTGTGCTCCTTTATTTCTAATATTATATCATCTTATCATAATGATTTTATATCACTTAACAAGCAATAATTATTATTAATTAGTTATTAAGTTAATTTGTGAATAAGAAACATGTTTGGTCCAGTTAAAAAAATTGTACCCAATACAAAACAGGAAAATTGCAAAAAGCAAATTCGTCCAATATAAAGAGTAATCCTTGTACTCAATCACGAGTATATTTATTACCATTCCGATATTCATTGGAAGTGAATATGATGGAAATCGCGCATTTGATATGCGATAATTTTTTATAATATGAGGGTGTTCCAATGAAAAGATTATTTGATATTATTTGTAGTTTTTTTGGCATTATTCTATTGTCCCCCATTTATTTGTTGTTCATAATAATCATTTCCTGCACATCAAGGGGCGGTCCTTTTTATCTTGCCAAAAGAATTGGATATAATGGTAAAACCATTTATATTGTGAAGTTTCGATCGATGAAAAAGGCTTCTTTTAGGGAAGGCAGTTTTACCATAAAAGACACAGATGATCGCATTACAAAAGTGGGGCGTTTTATTCGCAAGACAAAAATAGACGAGCTACCCCAACTGTTTAATGTATTTATTGGCCAGATGTCTCTTGTCGGACCAAGACCGGAGGTTCCTCCGTATGCGGCCGGTAAGCTAGGCGATACATCGGAAGAAGAGATACTTTCAGTGCGTCCCGGCATGACAGATTGGGCAAGCATTGTTTTGGCAAACCAATATGCATTGGTAAACGATTCGGAAAATTCGGAAGTGTTCTTTCTAACAAAAATAAGACCATTTAAAATTTATATGCAAAGATATTATGTTCACAATCATTCATTTTTCAACGATTTGTTGTGCATCCTTTGGACTGTGCGCAAAGTCGTGACGCGAACGAAAAAACTACCCAAAAAAGTGCAAACTGCTGTGGACAAATTTCAACTTGAAGTAAGGTAATATTTATTTGCAGAAGATTTTTTTTAAAGATACGAAAAATATTTTTATGTCAAGGTTAAAGGAAATATTTTTAACATAGAAACTATCATGCGCTGCTTTTTCTGTTGAAGTGTGTTTTTTGTTGTACAATTCCATTTGCGCATAGCCAGTGAGACCGGGCTTTACCATGAAGGCATGATAGGAGAACGAATCTCTCGCCTTGACAAGATAGTCTTCGTGGCTTGCGGCCCCTGGTCTCGGCCCAATAAATGACATTTGTCCGAAAAGAATATTAAACAATTGAGGTAGTTCATCGATATACGTTTTTCTCATGAACCTCCCCCATTTAGTTGAATACTCATTGATTTGTTGTGAAGTCAGTAGAGGAGTAGGGACTATTGGAGCATCGATTTTCATTGATCGGAATTTCAAAATAGTGAACACCCTCTTATTTTTTCCCAATCGCCTCTGTTTAAAAAGAATAGGGCCCTTCGAAGATAATTTGGTAATAATAGCAATGATTACGAGCGGGAGCGACAAAACCAATATTGCGAGAAAGCTAAACAAAACATCTAAAATGCTCTTCCAACATATATAGAGTTGTTGAGATTTGGCAAGCGCCATTTTCATAACTACAATTATTAATCTTTATCTTCTAGAAGTGTAGGTAAAAACACAAACTATATCTTTTATTTCTTCATTGCAATGACCTTTTTTTGTTGATTTCATTGTGATTGCGTGCCGCTCATTCTCGGCCATTATGCATATTGTTTTGTGGTGATAGTATAGATGAGATGATTACTAGATTGTTTTTTTATTAAAAGAATCCATCTATCAATGCCCTATTTCAAAAGTGCTAATGTAGGGGCAGTGATTACTTTTTTGTGTTACTTTGTCGGCTCATTAATCATCTTCCCAACGGTTGGCATTTTTAAAAAATACATTTATTTTCGTCACTATTCTATATCTCATTTGAGCAAAATAAGAACACATAGAAAAATAGTAATGAAATTGATTAATGTTCGATTATCGAAAAACAATCAATCGATGAGTTAACTATCATCTTAATGTGTATACATATTCTGCCACAATAAATACTTTTTAGTCAAAAGCCCGGGCTAATTCTATATAAGGTAAATCATAAGAAGTCGCCAAAGACAAAATCGTGATTTTTCCACCAATTGTGTTTAATCCGTTTAACAAGTTTCTATCTTCTTTCATGGCTTTTTTTACTCCCTTTGTAGCAAGAATTAAGCCATATGGAGTCGTTGATTGGCTTAGCGCCACGCTTGATGTCCGCGGGACAGCTCCAGGCATATTGGCAACACAATAATGAACTATATCATCAACGACATAAATTGGATCATTATGAGTGGTGGGACGGCTGCTATCGGCGACACCTCCCTGATCGATGGATACATCCACAATTACTGAACCGCTTTTCATTTTCGAAAGGTATTCACGCTTAATGAGTTTTGGAGCTTTTTCGCCAGGAATCAGTACCCCAGATATAACAAGATCGGCCGACATTAGACAATTCACAATGTTTTCGGTGTTGCCAATGCATGCTTTTACTTTTCCACCATATTTTTCATATAGTATTTGCACTTGCTGCTCTGTCCTTACTATTCCCGTAACCTCAGCCCCTAATTCTAATGCTGTTTTTGTTGCCGTTGAACCGACAACCCCGCTAGCCCCCAACACGAGAACCTTGGCCGGTTCAATACCGGATATACCACCAATAAGGATGCCCCTTCCGCCATATGTCTTTTCAAGATATTTCGCACCCTCTTGAATCGCAAGGCGTCCCGCAATTTCGCTCATTGGTTTTAAACAAGGTAGATTTTTATTCTCATCGGTAATCGTCTCGTACGCAATTGATATCACT
Source organism: Bacilli bacterium (assembly GCA_041653015.1). Lineage (GTDB taxonomy): Bacteria > Bacillota_I > Bacilli_A > RFN20 > CAG-826 > JBAZGG01. Next base: position 24,720 of record JBAZGG010000010.1, read on the forward strand.
TGCTTCTCTAACAAATTCATAGTAATTTTCTTCGAAGAAGCCAAATGGAAATATGCAAAAATGATTTGACCATGTTTGATATAGTTAAATTCTTGAGGCTGTGGCTCTTTGACCTTTACGATCATGTCAGATAGAATATATAACTCGCTTGGTGTTTCGACTATTTTTGCTCCAATAGCGCTATATTCATCATCAGAATAACCCGCACCTACCCCGGCATCCTTTTCAACATAGACGGTGTGGCCATTATCGATATATTCCTTTGCATTTTGGGGAATTACAGCAACGCGGAATTCATTTTCTTTTATTTCCTTAGGTATTCCAATTATCATAATTTCTCTCCGCTAGTTATTATATCTTTAAAATGCAATAGATTTATAATAATTATAGTTCGAGGTCAATATTAATATCGTTTTTTTCTCAATATGTGGATAATCGGGCGAAAAGAAAAAGTATTTAGATGCAATGTTTGATCTAACAGCGAGGATAAAATAGAGCGGAAAGAGAAAGTAAATCCTTTGAGCAAACTGCAAATCGTCTGTTACTTTTGCTTGAGCGCACATGTTGCACGATTGATATAATGTATCTACAATTCGCCAGTATTTGTAATTGTTATTAAATATTGATATTATTTTTTGATACGGAGCAGATTATGGATATTAAAGTGGTTCGAATCAAAGGTGGGGACTCTTTAGGAAATCAAATGTTTGAATATGGTTATATTCGAATGTTACAAATAAAATACAAATCAACTGTTTATGCAGATTTTTCCGCCCTGGAAAAAGATTATTGCGACACAAAGATTGCGCAGAACATTGATTGCTTCAATCTTGAAACAATTAAAGCAACAAAAGAGGATTTAAAGAGAGTATGTATTTTTTCTCACAACCAAAAATTTGGATCGCTATTGTACAAGGCTTTATTATGGATTGAAATCAAGTTGAATAAGGCTTATTACTTTGAAAAGAATAGAGCGTATATTCCGCCAAACGATTTAGCAAAATATAAATATTTTGATGGGTACTGGCAATCGTGGAGATATCTCATTGGACTAGAAAAAACACTTCGCGACGAACTATTGCCCAAGGATAAGCCTTCTTTACGCCTTACTAAAGCAAAATCGATAATCAGTTGTGGCCCTTCGGCCTTTGTTGGTTTTAGAAAAGGCGATTATACCGCAAAGGCGGCATTAAAAAGATATGGAACGATATCAGAATCTTATTATCTTAAAGCAATGTCATATATTCGATTGAAAGCGCCAGGCGTCACTTTTTATGTTTTTTCGAATGACATCAATTGGGTTAAAAGCAACATCAATTTTGCTGGTTATCATGTTGTTTTTGTCGATCGCAGTTTTGGACTTAATACCATTGAAGAGCAGCAGTTAATGATGTGTTGTCAAAACGCCATTATCCCAAACAGCACATTTCATTGGTGGGGCGCATGGCTAATTCAAAACCCAAACAAGATAGTAATTGCTCCTGAAAAATGGTTCGTTGATGGCAGTCCAATCGATATAATTCCGCCTGAATGGATACAAATGCCGCGGTAAGGATTCGCTTATTTGGACTCTTTACGCCAACCCGCTAATAGCAAAAGAAATAATTAGTGACTATAATAAATTAATATTAAGGAAAGGCTAATATGATGAAAAGGGCATTAATTACAGGCGTAACTGGTCAAGATGGTTCTTATTTATCTGAATTCCTTCTTAAAAAAGGATATGAAGTGCACGGAATCGTAAGAAGATCTTCAGTAGAAAAAAAAGAAAGAATTGATCATCTTTTAGCAAACAAGCACTTTCATCTTCACTATGGCGATCTGACTGATTCGCTTAGTGTTGTTCGCATTATTAAAGCCACTGAGCCCGATGAAATTTATAATCTTGCCGCCCAAAGCCATGTGCAAGTATCGTTTTCAGTTCCTGAATATACTGCCGATGTCGATGGTGTGGGAGCGCTGAGAATTCTTGAAGCGATGAGAATCCTGGGAATTGAGAAACAATGTCGCTTTTATCAAGCTTCTACTTCTGAACTATTTGGAAAAGTACAAGAGATTCCGCAAAAAGAAACGACGCCGTTTTACCCTTATTCACCATATGCTGCCGCTAAGCAATATGCATATTGGATAGTAAAAAACTATCGAGAGGCATACGGAATATTTGCTGTCAACGGAATCCTTTTCAATCACGAGTCAGAGAGGAGAGGAGAATCGTTTGTTACTCGCAAAATTACTATTGCTGCTTCAAAAATTTCTAAAGGGCTTCAAGAGCAATTGTTATTGGGAAACCTCGATGCTTTGCGCGATTGGGGGTATGCCAAAGATTATGTTGAGTGTATGTGGCTAATGCTTCAAACCGATGTGCCCGAGGATTTCGTAATCGCCACTGGCGAACAACATTCAGTGAGAGAATTTTGTACCTTGGCTTTTAAATACGCCGGCATTGATCTGCATTGGGAAGGCAAAGGAATTAATGAAAAAGGGATAAATAAAACGACTGGTAAAGTGATTGTTGGAGTATCACCGGATTTTTATCGTCCTACTGATGTGGTGACGCTGTTGGGAGATCCGTCAAAAGCGAGAGAGAAATTGAATTGGAACCCGGTTAAAACTTCATTTAGCGAATTGGTTAAAATTATGGTCGAAAACGATTTAAGAATTATTTCATAATTTAGGAGGCTCAAAGAATGATTGTAGAAAAGACTAGCCTTGAAGGCGTATTGCTGATTAAACCATATACTTTTGAAGATTTTCGTGGAAGTTACACTGAAGTGTACAATCGTGACGATTATAAGAAGGCTGGCATCGATGTTGATTTTGTTCAAGACGATTTGTCCACGACATATAAGCATGTTTTAAGAGGCCTACACGGAGATTCAAAAACGGCAAAGCTTGTACAGTGTGCATTCGGACGCATTTACCAAGTCGTCGTTAATTGTGACCCAAAATCAAAGCAATACGGAAAATGGGAAGCATTTGTTCTGACGTCCGAAAATAGGTACCAGGTTTTTATTCCTCCGATGTTTGGCAATGGTTTTTTAGTTCTAAGTGATGTGGCGGTTTATAGTTATAAGCAAACCACAGTATACGGAGACGAAAAACAATTCACTTATAAATGGGACGACCCCGCTCTATCGATTAAATGGCCAATTAAAAATCCAATATTGTCTATGAGAGATGAATGAATAATGCAAGTATTTGAAAAAGACGGCAAGATACTAGCCAAATTAATCACTAATGATGATTGGGTGCCCGGACTTGGCTTTTTTTCGAATGATAACGATTTTATTCAAGTCGGCACCTGGTTTTACAATGCCGGCAAGCAACTAGCCAATCACGTGCACTATGAATTTGATCGAGTTGCAAAAAGAACATACGAGACGGTACATATGGTCAACGGCAGTATGAAAGTCCGTCTGTACACTTTAGAAAAGGTTTTTGTGACTGACTTTGTTATTTCCAAAGGCGAGACACTCATTCTTCTTGAATCGGGCCATGGATACGAAATACTAGAAGAAGATACAAAAGTATTAGAAATAAAGAATGGCCCATTTATGGGCGTCGATAAAGATAAAGAAAAGTTTTAAGAGCATAGGAGCGGATATTATGAAATTTATTAATCAGATGGAACCCACTTTTGACAGCAAAGAAAGAGAAGCGCTGAATGATTACATGGCTTCAGGCGGCTGGGTCACTGAATTCACAATGACTAGACATTTTGAAGATATGATCAAAACTTATACTGGTGCAAAGCATTGTTGGGTGGTTTCGAATGGCACAGTATCATTAAGTATTGCCCTGTTAGCTTGTGGCATCAAACCCGGTGATGAAGTTATTTGCCCCGATTACACGATGGTCGCAACGCCAAATTCGGTGGAGCTCATTGGCGCCAAAGCCGTGTTTGTTGACATAGAACGAGACACTTTGTGCATGGACTTCGAAAAAATGAAAGCGGCAATAACACCAAAAACAAAGGCTGTTATGCTTGTTTCTATTAACGGGAGATACCCTAATCGGTTTGATGAGTTTAGATTTTATCTAGATTCTAAGAACATTGTTCTCATAGAAGATGCTGCGCAGTCATTAGGCAGTTTTTACAAAGGAAAGCATTTGGGAAGATTCGGACAAATTGGCAGTTTCTCTTTTAGCGCACCAAAGATTATTTCAACCGGACAAGGCGGGGCGCTGATTACCGACAATCCAGAACTCGACGACAAAATTAAGAAGATTCGTGATTTTGGGCGAGACAAAGGCGGAAGTGACCACTACCTTGTAAAAGGATGGAACTTTAAGTTTTCTGATGTTCAAGCCGTTATTGGAATTGAACAAATGAAAAAATTGGAGTATCGCGTGAAACGGAAAAAAGAGATGGGAGCTCTATATGACTCGCTTCTCAGCAATATCACTGGTGTTGAATTAATCAAAACAAATTATGATGATACGGCTCCTTGGTTTTTTGATATTTTATGCGAAAATCGAGAGCAGTTAATGGCTTTTCTAAAAGAAAAGAAAAATATTGGCACTCGGCCATTTTATCCTCCGCTCCATTCTGAGCCTGTCTACGATTATGCTGATCAGCACTACCCAATTGCGGAGTATATTGCCTCAAGAGGGCTGTGGCTGCCTTCATCGATTGCTCTGACTGATGAACAAATAATATATATATGCGATGCAATTAAGGAATTCTATACATTAAATTAATGAACATTGTAATTTTATCAGGAGGCTCTGGAAAAAGACTTTGGCCCCTATCAAATGATATTCAATCAAAGCAATTTTTGAAAATTTTTCGCCACGGAGATGAGTACGAATCTATGGTGCAAAGAATATTCCATCAGATTCGAACTGTCGATCCAGAGGCAAACATCACTATTGCAACATCAAAATCGCAGGTCTCGTCTTTAAAAAATCAATTAATGAACGAGAGTTTTTCAATCAGTGTTGAACCATTGAGAAAAGACACTTTTCCGGCGATTCTTTTAACCGTGGCATATTTGAAATATGAAAAGGGAATTAATGATGACGAACCAATAATTGTTTGCCCGGTGGATCCTTATGTAGATACCGATTATTTCAAAATGTTTCTAAAAATGCTAGAAATAGTGAAAAATAATGATGCGAAAATCGCTTTAATGGGTATTATGCCAACATATCCGAGCGAAAAATATGGGTATGTAATCCCTTCGACAAAGGAAGAAATATCGTCCATTTCATATTTTAAAGAAAAACCAAGCGAACAATTGGCAAGAGATTATATTGGTCGCGGAGCTTTATGGAATGGTGGTGTTTTTGCTTTTAAGATTAAATATGTTCTTGACATTGGGAAGTCGTTGTTTCACTTCATCGACTACAAAGACTTGTTGAATAGATATTCGCAACTAGAAAGAATCAGTTTTGATTACGCTGTGGTCGAAAAAGAACCAAATATTAAGGTAATTAAATATTCTGGCCATTGGAAAGATCTCGGAACATGGAATACTTTGACTGAGGCGACTGACGAGAACATTATTGGAGACGGCACTTGCGACGATGAATGCCAAAACACGAACATTGTTAACAAATTAAATATACCTATTCTCGCTATGGGTTTAAAAAATACAATCATCTCAGCCAGTCCGAATGGCATTTTAGTCACATCTAAGGATAGATCCAGTTACATAAAGTCTTATGTCGAAGCCTTAGATCAGAGAGTAATGTTTGCTGAAAAATCATGGGGTGATTTTTTAGTTCTCGCCGTTGAAGAGAATGGATTAGTTATTAGAGTAAATTTAAAGCCTGGAAAGAGCATGAACTATCACATGCACAAACATCGAGATGAAAGCTGGGTGATACTATCTGGAAACGGATTTGTGATTATCGATGGCAAAAAAAGGAATATTCATCCCGGCGACTCTATTTACATCGAGAGAGGAACATACCATACCGTTCAAGCTGGCGACGAGTTAATAATTATCGAAGTTCAAATTGGGGAAGATATAAGCATTGAAGACAAACACAAAAAAAACCTCCCGATACTTTGATAATCTCCATAATTTACATATAATCTAGATGAAAATGGAATTCTGCACCAATCAACGGAAAGCAAACAATTACATAATTACATCAGTGAACAATCATGGGAAAAGTATTTAAACTCAATTACGCCAACAGAGATTTAGGTCTTGATCTAGTCAAATGCCTATGCATGCTGCTTGTCGTTCTTGATCATTCGCTGCAAAAATATGTACCCGGCATTTTCTACACGCCGCTCTACAATATTATTTGGCTTTTACAAATGCCGGCATTTTTCTTTATTTCCGGCTATCTTTCTAAAAAGACTTTTAGTGACATTAAAACTTTTCTACTTTGGGCAGCAAAGACAGCGATTTTCTATTTGGTTCCATTTCTTACACATGGTTTGCTCATATATGCAACACAATTGCTAAGACCTGCGTTTGGAACTTTTCTTTACGGTTTAATCGCCAATCCCGATTCGTCTCTTTGGTTTTTGTTCGTCCTATTTTGGATTGTATTAATAGTTGGATTAGGAACATATCTTTCTCATTTTCTTAAAAACAGGGTAATGAAGTTTTTATTGCCCTTATTTTTTGCCGTTTTCCTCGAACTCATCGCTTTCATTATTTTTGAAAGAATGGGTGGCCTCTTTTTTTCATCTAAACTAATCATTTACTACAATTTGATATATTGTGCAGGGTACATTGGGTATTTCGTTAAAAACAATTTTTGCGTCAATATTCAAAACAAGAAAGTCTTTTTTTGGATAACTACTTTAGTTGCCGGTGTGGGTTTTTTTACTGTCGTGTTCGCGGTTCCTAGCGCAATTTTTCTAACTAACAGCATCGGCGATTTATTAATTAGAATAGCCGGTTCTTTTTGCGGTGTAATCTTTGTCGTTCAATTGTTTTCAAAAGCCTCATCCCAATTCAAGTTTTTGACCTTTCTCGGATATTGCGGACAGTATTCTCTTGAAATTTACTATTTACATCGTTTCTTTGTTCGGTTTGCCCCTGATCTTGGCACATTGAGTGTCATTAATCAGTGGCTTGCGGCTTTGTTTTTATTTGTCGTTTTGATTGTTATGTCCATTATTGCGCTAATCGTGCTATTTCTCGTTCCTTTTGGACATTTGATTATGTTTGGTAAAGCAAAATCGCTTTGGAATTTTGAACATGATTTCCTCGCCCTCAATGCCTTTATGAAACAGCTTAGGTGACAAAATCAATGGCCCTCAAGCAAAGAGATGTATTAACTAATATCCTTTTTTGGATAGCGATGATTTTCATAGCCTATTTCGCCGAAAACGTCGTTATTTTTGATTTGAGCAACTTTCAAAGAGGCTTTACTCTTATTGAATATGTTCTTTTGTTCGCTGGTATTGCTATCATACTAGGCTATTACTTTTTTAATGAGCATAAATACAATGGATTGAAAGCGCATTGGCTATTAGTATCAATTCTATTGTTCGTGATAATAAGTGCGACCATTGGCATTTTTTTAACTCCTGGCGTTCAATACTTTGAAACAGTTGAAATAATTGATGAAGTTGAAACCTTGGTTGTTAAAGAATTCGTAACAACCCTTGCTGACAGAATAAAGAGTATCCTTTTCGTTTTTATCGCAGCTGTTGGGGTATATATTCAAGTAATAATCCTTCCCCGACTCATTAGTTTTAAAAGATATGTCTTATTTTTGATGTACATCGTAGCTGCGGTTTCTTTAGTATCTGCTTTTGTAAGCTATTTTTTGGATTTCGATTCATATGTTCACTTATATCAACACGGATTAGTTGGCTATATCTATCCTCAATCATTTGTGTTTAATCGAAACATGTATGGTTTGATGCTTATGTTAGGAATGCTGGCTTTATATGTAATAATTTCTTATTTGCCCAAATGGTATAACTATGTTTTCTTGATTTTTATTTTCATCAATATCTTTTTTACTTTTTCAAAAGCCTCTTTTGGTATAGCACTTACCACCTTTGTCGTGCATTTTATCTATCGCATGATTACTACTTTCAAAAAGAGCAAGATTAGAAATATCATTTTCTTGGTGGTGGCGGGTATTCTGGGTATATGTGGCATTTTGTTAATACCTTTTCCATTTTTTATGGATGTTCAATTGTTTAATGAAGCGCGGCGCTTTATCCTTGAGTATTATGTCGAACTAGGAATCGGCTCTTATGATGGGAGAACGGAAATCTGGGATAGCGTAATCTCTATTTCAACCGGTGTCCATCTCTGGTTTGGAAGAGGTCTTTTATTGTTTAATAACACTTTGTTTTTCTATAGTGGCGAAATAGCTGTTCCTTCTAAAGTTGCTTTATTCTCACACAACGGTTTCCTCGAGATACTTGGCCAGTGGGGCATCGTCGGCTTGATTCCTTATTGCCTCGGTATTTTAGCCATCTTTGGCATTGATATTTACGTCGCAATTAAAAACTATAAGGTCGGCATTCCAGCATTAATCATTTTTGGCGCCTTTCTTGGGTACACAATGGTCGAAACCTCGACGCTTTTTGATTTGACGATTGAAGGAGTGACTACGACGGCGTTGGTCACTTTGCCTGCTCTTTCGTGGCTCTACGCCAAAAGACACGCAGAAAAAAACCGCGAGATTATTGCATCAGCAGAGAATGTAGAATATAAAATGCCCAAACTAGATACAAACGCCTTTGAGAAGAAGATTGCTAATTATAGTTCTTTATTACTTGGCATCTTTTCATTATTTGCTTTCTTTGTTCTTTATAAGAACACTGCCAGCATATCTACTTATATTATCTACGCATTATTGATATTGATTATCTTTGTTTGTTTGCCAAGAACACTGGGTAGTATTTACGAACTAAGAAAGCAAAAGAAAGCATTTTTGTTTGTTTTGTCTGTGACCATAATCCTTTTAATTGTTGCAGGATCTCTAACTTCACTTATGCTAACGAACTCGCCCCTTGTTCTTATAATTGCATCCAAAGTATTCGTTATTGCCTTGCTAATAAGCGAGCGGTTCTATAGAATGAACGGACCATCGTTCAAAGACTATTTAATAAAGGTTCTAGGCAAGGCTTTTGTCTTATATATTGCGATAGCGGTTTCCGGTCTATTGGTTGTCTTTTTGTTCCCTGGTCTCACGCTTTTTATCCTCTCAGAAATTGTTTGCATTAACATTATCATTGCCTTGCCTTTTGTTAATCATATTAAAAACAATGATAACAAATGCAACGATAAGCTACTGCTTGCTTTTGCGCGTTCCATCGAACAGTAAAAACTAATACTAATAGATATTCCAAAGCAAATCAAAAGACTTGTCTAGAGACAGGACAATACTTTGACTTTCTTTGTCCGTTCTTGATAATTCTTCTTTTACATAATTCTCATCATATTTGCCAATAACTGTTAACGATTGCTCAATTGCATCTTTATTTAGGGGCTGAAAATTGATCCAAGTTCTAATTATTTCTTCTTTCCCATCATTGAAATATTTAGCGATACGATAGTTATAGCGATACTCATCAATGTAGTGTTTGATTTCAATTGAGCCAGGATAACCATTATTGACAATTTCCCTTTGCATTTCCTTAACAAAACTAATTGTGAATAAACATTGGTCTATATAACCGCCATCTTTGCCTTCTTGGGCGCAAACGCGTTCAGCGCGTGATAAATAATGAGAAGACATAATGGGATTGGCAATGAGTATTTTGACATGGCATCCGTTTTGAATCGCTCTTGTTAATTCCTGTCTGAATGCAGCCAAAAATGCATTTCCGGATATAAAACAAAACTTCAGTTCTGTCGGATAAATATAGTTATGACTTCCGAACATGATCGCCGCTTGCTTTCTATCTAGTCTGCCTTCACCAATTGAATGTATGCCTAGTTTTCTCATCTTCCTGTCATTCATTCTTACACTGATTATTTCATCCGAAATAATTTTGGTTACGCTGCCAAGAATCATCGTAATAATCAAGGCTTTATCAATCTCAAGCAATATGGAATAGACCCCCTCCGTTAACCGTTGTTTGCCGAACACGATTAAGACAACTGTTAGTGCCGAAACCACAAGAAGCGACGAAATAATAATAATCAATGTTAAAGATAGTACTCTCTTTTTCATAAATTTACCCCCGTAAATATAATATAAGAAAAATAGTCACTGTGTACACTCATCCTTGAACACAATGAGCACAATTCAAACTACTGGCCTTTGAATAAGCGGTGTGTGTTTTTGTTTTGCATAAATGCTGATTATTATATATCAAATCGGTTAGTGCAAGTGGAATGGAATGGTATTCATAGAGGACCGCCAAATATTAATCGCGTAATGCATATTTCTTATCGTCTTTATACACCCTTTTTAAAGAAGCTTTTGTCGTGATGGTGGAGAGTAAAGACGCTTTTGCATTGCACCCTAAATATATTGTCGTCGGGCTCGCGTTTATAACATAATCACATGGCGAACTCGTTAAGGCCATGAACTTATATTCGCCCTCATATGACCAAGCTTTATATTTCGTGAACACAACATGCACCTTATATAGTTCGAGCGCGTATTTTTCATCATAAAACAACCGATAGAGTAAGAAATCGTTTTCGGATGGTCGTTCTTGTGAATAGCACACGTTTCCGAAATATACTCTGTTTACTCCTCCTCGTGTCTTGAATCCGTTCATAATACCTTTCCATCCCCTCCTTATCTTCATAGTCCAGAAAGAACATTTGACGAGCGAACATCAATTTGCTGCATTACTTATTTTTCAATATTTTTAAACCAAAAAAGTTAGATAAAATCAATATTTAATCTTTTTGTCTTGACTGTTGTCCTATAGGAATATTAAAAATAGTTTGCATATTATTTGTTTTTTTGTATTAATTATTACATGTGCATTTGCTTGCATATCTCTTTTTAATAATAAAGTGCGCTCACGGGAGCATATATGCACTATTAGCAGTTAGGGGGACAACTCATGAAATTATCTAAAACATTATGGACCAAGCTATTAGCCGTCGGTCTAGGGGCAACCATGGCTTTGGGCGTGGGTTTGACGGCGAGTCGGGTTGCGGGCGAAGTCAGTGCTGTTGATCAACTCTACTATACTGCAAATTATTCTGCTGCTAGTTATATAAGCAGCGGATCGATTGGATCTTCTTATACTGCCACAAGCACTTATTCGTTATCTGATGGAACAGTTGAGCGAGGATGGTCTGCATATGGTGCAAACCCGAATAGTTATGCTGTTGCAGGCACTCGTTTCGGTGGCAAAAATGCGGGTACTTTAGCAAGCGCTTTAGCCAATGCTCCAACTGGCATTACTTCCACTTATTATGTAATGTATTTGGGCACTACTGAAACGATGAGCAAGGCAATCACAAAAGTTGAAGTTACTTCCATCGGTACTTTTGGAACGGCTTCTTTTGTGGTTGGGAAAAAGATGTTTTTGCAGGTATCCGCCAATTCTAATTTTTCTAGTAGCACTACATATAGTAATACAATGGCCGCTTCCACAACGCTCACTTTTAGTTCAGGATCAACGTGGGACGCTGCGAGCTATTACCGAATCGTAATGGAAAGAGCTTCCACTAGTACTACAAACTCTGGTCTTATAATTAGCAATGTTAAGTTCTATGAAGATTTTGTCTCTTCAAAAACCCTTTCGAGTATCGCTGTGACAACGCAGCCTACTAATAAATCCTATTATGATGGTGATTCTTTTGATTCATTGGGGATGGTCGTAACCGCTTCTTATAGCGACAGTTCAACCGCCAATGTGACGAGTAGCTGTTCATTCACACCCGATCCATTAACGACCGGAACCACTTCCGTCACCGTCAGTTATACTGAAGGTGTGACTAAGACGGCTTCCGTCACCGGCCTTACGGTATCCGATATTGTTCTTAACAATATTTCGATTAAAACAGCGGCATCAAAGACCCAATTCACTTTAGGAGAGACGTTTGTACACATTGGACTTGTCATTAATGCTAACTATAATAACGGAACAATAGAAGTATCTAGCGGTTTTACCGTGACTGGCGTGAACACAGAAATTTTGGGTTCACAGACAGCGACTATCACTTATGAAGACAAAACGACGCAGTATTCAATTGATGTCACAAATCAAGGAGCGAGTGTTGGAGATGCAGGAATCGCGTCAGATCTTTTCATCTCAGAATACATTGAAGGCAGTAGCAACAATAAGGCTATCGAAATATTTAATGGCACCGGGAGTAGCGTATCTTTATCTGATTACAAACTTAGAGTTCACGCAAATGGAACAACTTCAACCACAAACATAGATTTAGGATCAAGCGATCTTGCAAGCGGCGACGTTTTCGTTATTGCAAACGGAAGCTCAAATGCCACTATTTTAGCGCTTGCAGATTCGACGAGCGGTTCAATTTCTTTTAATGGCGATGACGCAGTATCACTATTTAAAGTATCAAGTAGCACCAATATCGATGTTGTTGGAACAATTGGTAACGACCCAGGAACTCAATGGACCGGAACAGCGGCTAATGGCGACGCTTCTACCCTTGATTCGACCTTGGTTAGAATCCCAAGCGCTTTATCTCCTTCTTCAGCCTTCTCTTGGCTAGAATGGGACGCCTACTCGACTGATACATTATCTAATCTTGGAAGCCACGTTATCTCTGGTGGCAATGTAACATCAACTGAACAAGCGACCGCTTTCGCCAACTATGTTAACAAAAATTGGGGATTAACCAGCGGGTCAACATACGCTCAAGTTAACGCCGTTATTGCTGAACTGAATTCCGAATATGGATATATGGCTTCAGCATCCAAAACAGTTTATGATGGCGGAACAGGCATTTATGCTACTGCCCGAACAAGATGTGATTGTCTTGATGCTTGGGCAAGTTCTTTGAATGGCGGTGGGGGAGCGCTAATTATTAACGGCGAAAATTCTTCTCGCTCTGCTCTTATTATGGCAACCATAGTCAGCATAATCGGTCTCTCAACCATCGCTGGATTCTACTTCCTAAAAAGGAAAAAAGAAACTTACTAGTCGTTTATTAGCATCTTAAACTAACAAGCGCACTTACGCACAAGCGAGTGCGCTTTGCTTATTAAGGATTAACAATTGCATTAGATTCGACATAAGATATAAACTATAATGGATTTATGATAAATCTCCTGAGACGAATCTTTATTAAAGATTATCGAAATGTTACCGAAGCCAAAGTGCGCACCGCGCACGGCAAGCTCGCCTCTCTTTTCGGCGTCATAACAAATGTTGTATTATTCGCTGCTAAACTGGTATTTGGCATTCTTGCCAGCTCCATCTCCATCATCGCCGATTCAATCAATAACCTGTCGGATACCGGTAACTCTTTCGTGGCCCTTATTGGCTTTAAAATCTCTTCAAAGCCCGCGGATAAAGAGCATCCCTTTGGCCATCAACGACTCGAATACCTGGCCGGATTGATCATCAGCATCGTCATCGTCGTCTTGGCCGGGAACATGTTCGTCCAGTCCATTCAGAGGATTCTCAGCAATGAAGGATCAACTTATGAACTCTGGACATTCATCGTCCTCGGTGTCGCTATTCTTTTAAAAGTCTATCAATCGTGGTTTAACTACCGCGTCGGCAAATTAATCGGCTCTGTCACCTTAAAAGCGACAGCCCTCGACTCCCTGATGGATGTCTTTGCCACCTCCGCGGTTTTAGCCTCCGCCCTCGTCTCGTATTTCTTCCATTGGAATATCGATGGATACATGGGCATCCTCGTCTCGATTGTCGTCGCCTATTCAGGCATCAAGATGATCAAGGAAACCATCGATCCGTTAATTGGAACGCCCGCGGATAAAGAACTAGTTGATAAGGTTCTTAAAGATATTTTATCTTTTGATGGCATTCTGGGTGTTCACGACTTGCGCGTTCACTCCTATGGACCGACGAAAATCTTCATGTCCGTCCATGTCGAAGTCAACTCCCATGTCGATATCGTCCACTCCCACGAAGTCGTCGATAAAATCGAAGGCCTGATCAAAGGCAAATACGGTATTGACTTGGTCATCCACATGGACCCGATCAATCCCGGCGATGGCGAAGCGATGATGGTCCAAGAAAAAGTGCAAGCCGCCCTGCTCACTATTTCTAAGGACTTATCATTCCACGACTTCCGCGTCATCAAAGAAAAGGATAAGAAGAAAGCCATCTTTGAAATCGTCGTGCCCTTTGAACTCAAATTGAGCCATGAAGAAATCCTCGATCAGTTAAATGTTGCAATGAGCAAAGAAAAGATTAATATCGTTCTCCAGCCCGAATTCGAAACCCCATATCTCGAACAATAATTAGATATCTATAAAAAAGTCTTCGCTTGGATTGTCTTTATATATGCGAAGGCGAGAAAGGTCTTCGATGCTCGTTAAAAGGAAAGTCGTTCTCGATTTAATTAGTAGAGATCAAAACGCTTTTAACGAAGTATATGCCGCGTATCGAAAGCTTTTGTTTTTCATCATCATCTCGATCGTCAAAAACGAGACCGTCGCGGAAGACTTGCTCCAAGATACTTTTATTAAAGTATATGAAGCGGTGGTGAGCCTCAAAGATCCGAATAGTTTCCACTCCTACATCACCTTGACGGCGAAGAACCTCGCCCTCAACGAAATCAAGAAGAGCCGCCGCGTCGAAAGCCTTGAACCACTCGAAGATATCTATGGCCATGAAGAGCAGAACTTCACCCTTCTCGATGAGATCGCCGACTACCTGAGCCCTGCCGAAAACACGATTGTCGTCTACAAGATCGTCCATGAACGAGGTTTTCAAGAGATCAGCGACCTAATGGACATCCCATTATCGACCGCCTATCAAATCTATCGACGCGCCTTAAAGAAAATCAAAGAGCACTACGGAGGACAAAGAAGATGAATTATCGCAAGCGCTATAAAAACCAAGCGGCCGAGATTTTAGATCGCAAGACTCCGGAGCTGAATTTCGAAGGCAAAGTCATATTTAACGAGCCGACTCCTCCAACTCCCAAACCCGTCAATAAATGGGCCCTTTATGTACCGGTCTTCTCCGGTGTTGCGGCTTTGGGCATTGTTTTAAGCATCGTGCTATGGCCCAAGGGTTATGACGCGATGAATCCTCCGGAATACTATATGAATGTTCCCTATCAAAGAAGTGCGCAGCAAACCTGGACACGGGGGACTTCGCTCGACGTCTATAATCAATTCGTGGCTGATTATTCACCTCTGGTGTTTGAAAGCGAAGAGGCATTCGACGCGCGCAGTTTTTCACCCGTCGACGCCTTTGTCAACGTCGCGATTCTCGGCTATGTCTCCACCGGGACTTTGCAGAGCGAGATCTTGACCGCATTGGGCATCGATACCGTCGAACAATTAAACCAAGTGACCAAAGACGTCATCGACATCCTCGGCAGCGGAGCGGGCTATTCCTTAAACTCCTTTTGGTATGACGATGGTATTTATGCCTTACGAGAAGGTAGCGACAACATCCTTGAAGTATTATCCTCTCATTATTACTCGAACGTAATCTCGCGGAGACCGACGACGGACTTAGTGAATGAATGGCTCGATATCTATGTTCCCAAACAGCGTTTTCCCGTCGTTCCACAAGTCGAACTAGATCCGAACGGCGCGGACGCCGCGATCGTCTCTTCGTATTTTGCAAAGAGCTCGTGGGCGAGCGAATCCGCCGGCGATTACTACAGGGAACAATACGATTCAAAAACGCATAAAATGACGTTCCATGGCGATGCGACCGAAGAAGTCGATTATATCGAGCACGGCGGGCGGAAGATCATCCTCGATTATTGCCAAGGTATTGAAATCTCTTTAAAAGACATGAACATCAATTTCTTTTTGCCGGATGTCGAAAACTCCGTAGCCGGCATTTTCCCAAGCGTCGTCCAAGGCGATTACGAGACCGCCGACTATGCAACTGGAGAAATTCCTTATTTCAAAATCGATAACCGCCTCGGTCTCATCCCTTCTTTACAAGAATATGGTATTGGATCAATCACGACGGCCAGCGCCGCTCAGGGATTATTGAATAGCGATGAGACCTATGTGACGAGCATTGAACAATTCTCGACGATGAGCTTTGATTTCGGCGGTCTCTATTCGGCGTCGGTCACCGTCACGCAGATGAACGAGACATCCGCTGGTGATTTTGCCGGATACGACGAAATCATCTTTGATCGACCCTTTGCCTTCACGGCGTCATATCACGGCGCGACCATACTGGTCGGGCAAGTATATAATCCAAAATACTAAAAACACATAGACTCTTATATTTATTTGACAAAACATTATTTTGATTGCTTTGTAGCATCATCAATAAATCGGGTATATTTTTTGTCGCTATGTCGTAAATAATATTTAGTTTAATGCCTTCATAATCGTGCGAGATCACATTTCTCAAGCCAATAATACTCGGCCATTGAATTATCGGGTACAATTCTTTCCCTGCATCGCTTAACTTTTTTGCTGTCTCGCCGATTTGCTCTAAATTCAAAATAACAGCATCGACTTTTTCATCATCGCTGGCAAAATCATCAAATGTTTTGATTCCCGCCATATATCTCGTTATTTTTGTCGCATACTTAATAATGCGCTCGATGTTTGATTTATCTTTCATATAATAAAATTCCCGTCTTTTTAATCTCTTCGTCAATCTTCGAGTTCTTTTCAATGATCTTGTCACTCAAAACATCGACTTTCTTCTTTAACTTTTCTCTGAGTACTTCAACAAAACCAAAGTGCTCTAAGCCATATAGATTGGAATCAATATATAAATCAACATCGCTTATTGGGGTGGCTTCCCCTTTAGCGTACGATCCAAATAAATAGACACGGTCGACATCATAATCAGATGCGACTTGCGAGACTATTTTTTTGATTGATAAAAAAGACAATATGCCGGTTGACTCATCGATGATTGAGTTTTTTTCACTCATCTCTCGCAAGATTCGATCAATCAAAAGATCGACAGACCACGCGCTGGGCTTTCTCGTTTCTTGTTCCCAATTTCGAATTGTATTGATGGGAATGCCGATTAAATTGGCGAGTTCTTCTTGCGTCAAATCAAGATTATCGCGAATTGTTTTTAAGGGTTGATTCATAGTTTGTCCTCCATAAACATTATATACCTCAATGGGGTAGTTGAACACGTTTTGTTATCACTCTTACTGAAGCTGACGATCAAAATGAAATTAAAACAAATAAGGGGTTTTCTTATTTCAGTTAGATTGACAAAATGAAATTAGAATGGTATTTTAAGTATGTAATTTCAGTTTCGAGGCCAAAAAATGAAAAGATCAGGAACATATGTCAATAATCTTCTGGGTGATATTGGATATCGCTCTTTTAAACCAGCTGATCTTCCACCCCAACCCGGTGTCGAGACTAATCAAGAAATCGACGAGATGATTAAAGAGGCGTATCGATTACTCGGTCGTCTCGATGGCGCATCGGCCTTTATTCCGAATCGCGAATTATTTATCTCGATGTATGTCCGCAAAGAAGCCTTGCTGTCGAGCCAGATTGAAGGGACGCAGGCGACGATGGAAGATATTTTCGATCCGCGCCTTAAGGCGAATTTGAATCGCGATGTCGAAGATGTCACTCAGTATTTAAAGGCTCTCAGCCACGCGAATGAACTAATCGCCAAATTGCCTATTTCGGTGCGCTTTCTAAAAGAAATGCATAATGTCCTCTTGACTTCGCAACGCGGTCAAGATAAAGAGCCGGGCGAATTGAGAAGGACGCAAAACTGGATCGGGGCCGCCGGCAGCACCTTGCAAACGGCTCGCTATATACCCCCGAATATCGCTGATATGAGCCAAGCGCTCGCCAGCCTTGAAAAATTCATTCACGCCGAAGATGAACTCGATCCATTGATCAAAATCGCCCTCATCCATTATCAGTTCGAAACAATTCACCCGTTCCTGGATGGCAACGGCCGCGTCGGGAGGCTCTTGATCTCTTTGCTCTTAAAACAATATCGAATCTTGAGTTACGATACCCTTTATCTTTCTTTCTTTTTAAAGAAAAATCGTCGCGAGTATTACGAGCGGCTCGATTTCGTCAGGACGAGAGACGACTATGAAGGATGGGTGCGCTTTTTTGTCGAAGGCCTCATCGAAACCGCCGACCACGCTCTGCGCTGCATCGATGAACTTTTGGAACTGCGCGCCATGAATGCGGAACGGATTGCCGAGATGAGCACCAAGCCGCGCAAGACAGCCTCGAGTTTGTTTACCTATATTGAGGCTCATCCGATCATCGATATCAAGCAGACGAGTATCGATCTCGGCAAAGCTTTTAACACGATCGCAAAAGCGATCGCGACATTTGTCGATCTCGGCATCCTTCAGAAAATAGGCGGTGGGAGAAGATATCGCATCTATGCATATCGCGACTATCTAAATATTTTGCGCGATGGCACGGAGTGAGCAAGACTCATTGCAACCGAGAATCTTATTTGCTGCCAAACGCTTATGTGTGAATCTTCTTACTAAGTAATGTATAATCTTTGTTGCGAAATGAGGGCGCATGAAACAAGAAGGGATTAAGATTTTAGTCAAGAACTCCAAAGCTCATTACAATTACTTCTTGAGCGACTTTTTGGAATGCGGCATCGAGCTCCGCGGCACGGAGATCAAGTCCCTCCGCCAAAACGGCGCGTCCCTCAACGACGCTTATATCATTTTCAACAGTAACGAAGCCTTCATTTTAAACATGCACATCGCCCCTTACGACAAAGGCAATATTTTTAATCACGATCCCTTGAGAACAAGAAAATTATTACTCCATAAAATGGAGATCTTTCGCCTCCGGCAAAAAGCCGAAGAAAAGAGCTTCACGGTCGTACCCACCAAACTCTACTTCAAACACGGCTTAGTCAAAATTGAGATCGCCCTCGGCAAAGGCAAGAAGCGCTTCGACAAGCGCGAAGATATTAAAGAGCGCGACGACAATCGGATGATCGACCGCGTCATCAAAAATAACGGAAGAGGCGATTAAGCATGAACTCAATCGCCGACTTACACGCTTTCTTTCGCGAACGCGATTTATCGAGTTACGACCGCGATAACTTCGACCGCTTTTTAAAAGCGATTTGCTTTTCTTTTACGGTTCCCGCGATTCACGTCACGGGGACGAACGGCAAAGGCTCGACCGTCAATTACCTAAAGAGCATCTATGAGCACGCTGGATATCGCGTCGGAACTTATCTCTCGCCTTTTTTTGAAGCGATGAACGAGATGATCGCCGTCGACGACGTTCACATCAGCGATGCGGATATCCTCCGGTTATTTAACGATCAAGAGATGAATATCCTCAAATATCAGTTAACTTCCTTTGAGATTCAAACGTATTTGGCTTTTGCTTATCTTAATGAGCAGAAACCCGACCTGGCCATCATCGAAGTTGGGATGGGCGGCTATCTCGACGCGACGAATATCTTCACTAGCATCTTAGCCATCATCACCAGCGTCTCCCTCGAGCACACGAACTACCTCG
>JBAZGG010000011.1:0-34534 GCA_041653015.1 Bacilli bacterium
GCCTTATCGAACCAGCGGCGGCATTTCTTGCATTCGCCAGCAATGGCTCGCCATTTTTTTCTCTCAATTGATTGAGTTTATTCAATGTCTTTTTAGGCATATATACTTCGCCGCGAACTTCAAAGGGATGATCAACTTTTATGTGAGTCGGAATGGATTTGATCGTGATGACGTTGTTCGTGACATCTTCGCCGACATTTCCATCGCCTCTCGTGACAGCGTAATTCAATTGGCCTTTTTCATCGTAATCGAGGCTCATAGCTAAGCCATCGATCTTCATTTCCGCCATGTAGTCAATTTTCTCCACTTCTGTAATCTCTCTGACTCTTTTATCAAAGTCTCTGATGTCTTCATCCGTAAAAGCATTCGCTAGCGAAAGCATCATTCTCTTGTGCTTAATCTTAGCAAATTCGCTCACGACGATGCCGCCGACTCTTTGTGACGGAGAATGGGGATTTTTAAATTGAGGGTGTTGCTTTTCTAGCAGAATCAACTCGTTCATCAAACGATCGTATTCAGCATCCGACACGGATGGAGTGTCCAATGCATAATACTCATAATTGAACTTATCGAGCAGTTCGATTAGTTGATTTATGCGCTCCTCTGGCTTCATGCTTTTCCACCCACGCTTTCTTTTCTTGACAACATAGGATGTTTTGCTAACATCGTCTTTTTGCCTTCTCTATCAAAATTAACTTCGATTATCTGACCATCATCTAACACTTTTACAACAGTTCCTTCACCAAATTTTTGATGGATGGCGATATCTCCAACTTTCCAGTTGGTGATCCCGTTATCGGTGTGTATCTCTTCTTTTTTCTCTTCGACGAAGAAACCATTATCTTCGAATAGAGATGATGTGAAGGGCTTCTTCGCTTTATAATATGGCTCTTCATTTGGAAAAAGCAAACACGACTCACCAAAAAACCGAGAAGGGATTTGATGCGATTGCTGAATGAATGAATAGTCAGTGTTACACGACAGCAAAAGTCTTTTTTTAGCTCTCGTATAAGCGACATAGCACAAGCGCCTCTCCTCTTCTAAGCCGATATTGCCACTCTGCGTCATGGTTCTGGCGCTAGGAAAAACGCCCTCATTCAAACCGATGACAAAAACATAATCGAATTCAAGCCCTTTGGCGATGTGAACAGTCATGAGAGAAACATAGTTTCCTTCGTTGATATCGTCCTGAGAAGTCGCTAATGTCACGTTCTCTAGATAATTTTCAAATGATGAATCCGGATTCTTTTTAACAAAATCGTACATATCGGTGAACAAAGCCTTGACGTTTTCTATTCTCTCATCAGAATCATCATCATTGGTGAGATAGTCCATGTATCCAAGCTCTTGAATCATCTCTTCGATTATTTTTGAATATAATTCTAAATTCTCGCGAAAGCGCGCCTTGTATTTCTCGATCAGATTTATCATCGACATCAAGGTTGTCACCGCTTTCGTCTTCAATTCGGTAGAATATTTATCCAAATGCGCGATGTAGTTGTAAATCGATTCGTTCGCAGAAGAGGCTTCGCTCTTTAGAATATCGATTGATGTATCACCGATTCCTCGTCGCGGAATATTGACAATTCTTTCGAATGATACGTTATCGAGATGATTAAAAATTAAGCGCACATAAGCTAGGACGTCTTTAATCTCTTTTCTCTGATAGAATCTAAGCCCACCAAACATGCGATACGGAATCTGTTTCTTTGCCAATTCCTTTTCGAAAGGAAGAGTTAAATAGCTCGAGCGATATAAAACCACAACTTTGCGATAATTAAACGTTGAATCGCTCTTCGATAGACTAATTATCTGCCTTATGACCCATTCCGCTTCTATCTCTTTAGAAAAAGCTTTATAGACTGTGATAGCATCACCTCTCTGATTATTTGTAAAGAGGTTCTTTTTGACTCTTTTCTTGTTGTGATCGATCAGCTTGTTGGCCGTATCCAATATCGTTTGAGTAGAGCGGTAGTTTTGATCGAGAATAACTGTTTCGGCATTCGGAAACGAATTTTCAAAGTTCAAAATGATATCTTGATTTGCACCGCGCCACGTATAGATTGTTTGATCGGGATCGCCGACGACATATACACATGTCGATGGTTTTACCAAAAGCTTGATCAAAGTGAACTGAACATCATTCGTGTCTTGAAATTCATCGACGAGGATGTGATCGATTCTTTTCTGCCATTTTTCTCTGATTTGAGGAAACTCGTCGAGAATCATTATCGCGCGAAGTAAAAGATCATCGAAATCAAATCCATACATCTTGTCTTTTGATTCTTCGTACTCTTTAAAAAACTCAAGGCACTCATAATCAATTTTAGTAGCGTTTGTTGGAAGTTTGACATCCTTAGGATAATTGCCGTGGCATTTCTCTTCGGAAATTAAGGAAAGGGCGAGCTTCACAATATCATCATTCTTCTTATACCCGTGCTTTTCAGCGATAGATTTAATGAGCCTTTCCTGATCGTCATCATCATAGATGGTGAAGTTGCTCGGGAAAGATAAAGCCGAAACCTCGCGCCTTAAAAACTTTGCGCAAAAGCTATGAAACGTCATCACCGATAACGATGAAGATGCTTCAGGAACTAATCGGCAAGCGCGATCTTTCATCTCATTAGCGACTTTATTCGTAAAGGCGATGGCGAGAATGGATGATGGATTGACATGCATCTCACTTATCAGATAAGAGATACGATAGGTTAAAACACGGGTTTTACCACTGCCCGCACCAGCCACGACTCTGACATATTGTGATGCAGTCGAAACAGCATTATATTGCTTATCATTCAAAAGTGATTGATAATCCATTTTTGTGCCTAATATTACCTTTGGTAATATATTATCATAATATAACAATCACTACAATTGCATTCTGCCTTTTTTAGTAAAAAGTAAATTGCCATCGCAGTTATTCAAGAAAGCAATCACAATTATACTCCCTTATGCTACTATTGAAACATGTCTATGTTTGTGAAAAGAGAGTCACTCGTTCAAAATATGGCTTACATGGGGATCATGGCAGCGATAAATATCATCTTTGCTATCATCGTCGCTTTCGTGCCAGTTCTGTCAATTTTTTTGATGTTGATATTGCCTTTGACAAGTGCGATCGTCACAATTTTCTGCAAAGAGAAATATTATATAATTTACGCTCTTGCCACGATCGGTCTTTCGCTCACAGCAACTCTGTTCAATATTCAGACAACAATATTTTATATTGTCCCATCAATTTTGACCGGGTTCTGTTTCGGGATGATGATCAAGTATCGAATCAACACGATTTGGGTATTGATAACGACAGCGATTATTCAAACCGTATGCACGCTCGCAACCATCCCTCTCATCAATCTGCTTTTCGACACCGATATCATTTTATTTTTTAAAACAGTATTCAGAGTTGACACGTATGTATATATAGATATCATAATTCCTTCTGTGGTCTTTTTTATGTCGCTCACACAAATGCTATTTTCATATATTATGATCGCTTCAGAGATAAGAAAGTTCGACTACTCCTTCGCACACAGAAAAGTCTCTTCTTTTTGGACGGCAATCTACATCATATCGAGTATCGCTATCTGCGCAATATTCGCATTTTTCTTTGTTCAATACGCTTATGTGTTTCTTGTGATCAGCTATTATTTTTTAGCATTTCTCATCGCTTCTTTCATACAAAGGAAATATAAGTGGGCAATCATTCTTTCAGGAATCGCATTGCTCGGGAGTATGATTTTGTTCGGTTTATTCTATAATTTGTTAGGAAATCCTTATGGTCTACTTCTGTTCGGTATCTTCCCCGCCATCGTCTCCATTATTGCATTATGCAATAGCCTATTGAAGAAAGAACTCATCAAAGATAGAATAAATAATATAAAGGCCGGAAACTAATGTTAGATTTTTTAAAAATATTTGGATACGGCGTCTTATACGTAATTTTATTACCGTTGATAATTTTGTTTTTTGCACTCTATGCCGTGTACTGCATTTTTGTATTCTTAGTGATGCTCGTCAAGGCTATCGTCGCCTTTTTCCGAGGTCGCAGTCTGTTCGATCCGATGGCGGAAGATAAAATCGCCAAGGAGAGATTGGCAAATTTAATTTTTAATCCTGCGCTAGGTACCTATCAGTCAAACCAAAAGGAAAGTCGAGTGACAGAAGACGAAAAACAGCCAGAAGAAAAGCCCCAGAGCAAAGAAAAAGAGGGCGAGATTATTGATAATGACAGCAGCGCTCCGACGAGTAAACCAAGCGATGTTTATATCGAGACATCAAACGATGTCACTTCCGAAAACAAAGATGGAGAAATCGAAGATAAGACAGGAGACGATATTTTATGATCTCACTGATATCATTGAGTGAAAATGACAAAAGGCTGATCATTGTTCTGGTGATCATCTTCATCCTTATTTTTATCATCGCTGGATATCTCGGCCTTCTAATTCGAAAAGTGATGAAATTTCAGGGTGAGAGAATCGATCGCGAAGTTCATGACGCCGTCGTCACTAATGTGATAACAGAGCCTAAACACTTCAGAAGATTTGGTCTCAAGAAAAACATGAGACTATTATATAAAGAAGCGCGATTGCCTCTATTGATTTTTTGTCTCACGGCTATCGCTTACATCATATATTCAATGGCTATCGGTCACATCGTAAATGTTTTCGATTCGGAAGTTGAAGGGTTCCCGACGATCATGTTTTTATGGGATTTTGCCAGTGCGCCGAAAGTGACATTTTTTGGTTTCTCAATCATTTCCGATTGGCCACCACTATCGCACACGCCAACTTTTCATGTCGAAGCGATTATCTCCTATATCGTTCTGCCTCTTTTCGCAGTGAGCATCGTCTGGTTTTTGGTGATGGTGCAAGCCTACATCGCAAGAACGTTCCGATTATTAAAATTATCGAGGTCCATCTATGGCAAAAACCTCGACAACTATAATGCTGCAACCAACACTTTTGTCGCTCCTGCTCCAAAGCAAGAAGATAAGAAGAAAAAAGATGAGAGTATTATAAAATAATTATTAACTGAGCAGTTTCATAAATGTCACAACGATTTCCATCACTAATATCGCTACCAAAACAATTGTAATAACAACCAGAAAACCTATCGCGCGATGGGTTTTTTTCTTTTCTATCAATTGATTGTCTTGCACATTGTTTTCCATATTTATTCCTTAGTACTTTAAAGCGTTAGATGTTCGAGGAAATGGTTGAACGTCGCGGATGTTGCTCATCCCCGTTAAATACATGAGTAAGCGATCAAACCCGATGCCAAATCCCGCATGAGGGCAGCCACCATATTTTCTGAGGTCGAGATACCACTCCAGACCTTTATCGTTGCCAATTTCTTTCATTTTAGCGAGGAGTGTCTCATAATCGTCTTCGCGTTGCGAACCACCGACTAGCTCTCCGACATAGGGCACCAATAAATCACAGGCGGCAACCGTTTTGCCATCTTCATTCTGCTTCATGTAAAAAGCCTTGATCTCTTTAGGGTAGTCAGTGATAAAAACTGGACCCTTAACAATCTCTTCGGTGATATAGCGTTCGTGCTCGCTCTGCAAGTCCATGCCCCATTGGATATTTGGATTTTCAAATTTGAGACCTTTTTTGATTGCTTCTTGAAGTGTGGAGATAGCATCTGTATAACTCATCCTAACAAATTTTGAATTTAAAACATGATTCAATCTATCCATCAGACTCTTGTCGATCATCTCATTGAAAAAGGACATCTCATCCGGGCATTCATCTTGAACATATCTGATGCAATACTTGACACAAGCCTCGATGAGCTCCATATCGTCTTCTAAATCAGCGAAGGCGATTTCTGGTTCGACCATCCAGAATTCACTGGCGTGGCGAACAGTATTTGATTTCTCAGCGCGAAAGACAGGTCCAAATGTGTATACGTCGCGAAAAGCCATCGCGAAGGCTTCGACATGCAATTGACCAGTGACGGTGAGCGAAGCTGGAACACCATAAAAATCATTTGGATTCTTGGCGTCGGTAATGACTTTAAAAACTTCTCCCGCCCCTTCCCCATCGTTTGTGGTTATGATAGGCGTATGAACATAGACGAATCCTTCATCTTGAAAAAATTTGTGAATAGCCATCGAAAGAACGCTTCTGACGCGAAACACGGCATTGAAAGAGTTTGCACGCGGTCTCAGATGGGCGATATCTCTTAAAAATTCAAATGAATGGTGTTTCTTTTGCAAAGGATAGGATTGATCTACATCGCCAATCCGTTTTAATTCAATGACATGTATTTCAAAGATTTGTTTGGCATCTGGAGTCAACACCAATTGTCCAAGAACGCTGATCGATGAACCGGTGGCGAGATGAGATAAGGAGTCGAAGTCGGCATTCTTTTCTCGAGTGTAAACCAATTGAGCACTCTTAAAATTCGTTCCATCGTTGAATTCGATAAATCCGATCGATCCATTGTTGCGATTAGTCTTTATCCATCCTTCGAGATAAACTTCTTGAATCGAATTCAATAATTCTTTATTTTGTCCATAAACTATACTATATAGTTCATAAACCGTTATTCCTGTTGGTTTCATAGATGAATGCCTCTTTTCGATATTATACAAAAAAATAGTGAATTGTTCACTAAAAAGAGAAAGAGATTACTATTCTGCTCCGTCGCCTTTAAAAACGGCTGGAATCGTCATAAAAAGTATTTTAAAATCGAAAAACAAACTTCTGTTCTGAACATAATAAATATTCATTTTTTGCCGTTCGCCATCCTCGTATTTCACTTTGCTGCGACCATAAGCTTGCCAATATCCTGTCAAGCCAGGTTTCACTTTGCAAATGAAGTCTTTCTGTTCAGGAGTGTAGTTTTCATCCAATTCTCTTTGACACACTGGACGAGGCCCAACCAAGGAGATTACACCGGTAAAAATATTGAACAACTGCGGCAATTCATCAATAGATGTCTTTCTGATAAAACGTCCAAAAGATGTTATTCTCGGATCGTTTGATATCTTTCTCTCTTTATAGAATTGATCTAGTTGTTCTGAAGATAGATATTTTTTGAGTCTCGATTCGGCATCGATATACATGGATCGATATTTCCAAATGTAAATTATTCTCCCATCTTTGCCCACTCGCGGGTCGCGAAAAATGGCCGGTCCTTTCGAATTGCACTTCACAATGATGCCGATGACAAACATAGGGACGATGAGAATGATAATAGATACAAAAGAGACAAGAATATCAAAGAAACGCTTAACAAAATTAAAAAAAGGCTTTTTCTTAAATGTCAGCGTTTCACAATATATTTCATTTTCCATAAGTCAAATGCCACTTCTGCATATTCTACTAATAAGGTATCAGCGTTTCAAGCAAAAACCAATCCAATAAATTAAAATTTGCTGAAATCGGTAATCTTCCAATTCGGATCAACAGAAACATCTAGAGGAGCAAAGATCTTTTCTTTATACAATCTGTCCGCCAATTTTGCGATCATCGCGGCATTATCTGTGGTGCACCAAATAGGTGGCACCACTATTTCGATGCCCCGATTAGAAAATTCATTTTGAGCTCGCTCTCTAAGATATGAATTAGCTGAGACACCTCCAGCGAGCAAAACCATTTTGACTTTATAAAATAATGCGGCCTTAATCGATTTATCAATGATCATGCCGATAGCGACATCTTGAAATGAACGGCACATATCTGGGACATTGATCGGATTACCTTTTTGTTTTTCATTATTGATGATGTTGATGACGGCGGTTTTTAAACCTGAATACGAAAAATCGTAACTCTTATCGTGGAGAGGATATGGCAAATCATATGAATGTTTGCCTTCTTTGGCCAATTTGTCGATCGGAATGCCACCGGGATATGGCAGCCCTAAAACGCGCGCCACTTTATCAAAGCACTCACCGACAGCGTCATCCTTTGTTTCACCGATCAAATCAAAATCGAGATGATCATCCATGATGACTAATTCGGTATTGCCACCGGAAACAACGACGCACAAAAGAGGAAACTTCATTTCAATCACATATTCATTCGCATATATATGCGCAGCTAGATGATGAACAGGAATAAGAGGTTTTTTGTATAGCATGGCAAGTGTTTTCGCGCATTGCATGCCGACGTGAAGAGCGCCGATTAAACCGGGCCCACGCGTAAAGGCAAAAGCATCAATTTGTTCAAGCGAGACATCGGCTTTTTCAAGAGACTCTTTTAACACAACGCCAATATTTTCGGCGTGGAGACGCGAAGCAACTTCTGGCATAACTCCGCCATATTTTTGATGCATCTCAATCTGCGTTGAAACAACATTTGATAGCAGCTTGCCATCTCGCGTGATGGCGATTGAAGTTTCATCACAGCTCGATTCAATCGCTAATATTGTCGCCATAATTTACCTCCTTGCACATATACACAGCGCTATCTCCATTTGAATAATAATTAGGCTTTATACAAATGAATCGGAAACCATTTTTCTCATAGAATTTTCTCGCGCTGATATTCTGCTCTCGGACCTCAAGAGTAATGATATCAACACTTCGCTTATTCCTCACAATTCGCATCATTTCATCCAAAAGCTTTTTTCCATAGCCTTTATTCCGGTATTTCTCGCTGATTGCGATTTGGCTTATTGAAGCGGAACTAAACGTGATCATAAAATCGAGAAAACCTTGAACGATGTCATCAATAGCGACCACGATTATTGTAGAAAAAGGGTTTTCGTTAAGTTCATAAAGAAAATCTTTTTTCTGCCATTTCATATGGAAAGATTCGTTTTCTATCTCTAAAACACGATTTAAATCTTCGTTTTTCATCAACCTTATTTCAAGCATTTAACATCAATCCTTTAAGTAAACAGGTTTAAGAGCGAGAGGATTCGCAACGAGTTTAGACTCATTTTTCGAAATCAACATGCCATTTAAAACGCTAGTTTGAATCCATTCGATGCCTAAATATGAAGCATCGCCAGAAACGGCATATTTTGGGTGGTCTTTAATATATTCAAGAACGCGGCTATTTTCCATAACCTGATCACTGAGCAAAATTTTATCATTGAAATACACGCCGATGTACGAACGTCCACTTCTCGCGTTAATCAGACAAATGGTAGGAGATTTGCTTATTTTTTGAGCCTCGAGTGATGAGATCGCATAGACTTTAATACTTAATGCGACCGCAATCGTTTTGGCGATTGTCAAGGCGATGCGCACTCCAGTGTATGAACCAGGTCCAATCGAAACAACAACTTCGTCGAGGTTTTTTCGCGATAAATTATTCCGATTCATTATTCTATCGATCTCAGGAATCATGACTTCGCTCTGTCTTTGCCAAGCTTCATACGATATTGAATCGATTAAAACATTATCTTTTGCATATCCCACAGAAAGCATGCGATTAGAACTATCCAAAAGTAGAGTTTTCATCTGCATTCTCCTTTTAAAAAGATAAGTCCTGAATCAAAGTGCGATGAATTAGAAATAAAAGTTAATTTGCGCATATCGCCACCAAGATTTTCGATGCGAACTTCAAGATGATTTTCAGGTATTAAAGATGAGATGTACATAGGCCATTCAATAACACACACACCTTCGCCATCAATGAATTCTTCCAACCCGAGATCTTGATGAATATTTTCCAAGCGATAGGCATCGATGTGAAATAAATTAGGCTCTGATGAAAAATAGCATTTCAAAATATTAAAGGTTGGAGAAATCACATCTTCCGCAACACCGAATTCTTTTGCGATGCCTTTCACAAACGTTGTCTTTCCAGCACCTAAATCACCGGTCAATGTCACAACATCACGAGGCAACAGTTTTTTTGCTAATAAAGAAGCGATTTTTCTCGTTTCTATTTCACTTTTTGAGACAAGTATTAATTCCATATTTCTAGTCGCGAGTTATTATAGCATATTTATAATATGGTGTAGTATAATTACAAATATGAAAGACATAGCGATTATAGGCGGTGGTCCAGTTGGTCTATATTTCGCGACGCTGTGTGAAAAACAACATTTGGATTACATTATTTTTGAAGCGAATAAAACATTTGGCGGGCAGCTGACAGGCCTCTATCCTGAAAAGGCTATTGAAGATATTCCTGGGATAGAAAATATTCTTGCAAAAGATTATATTGCGACACTTTTGTCGCAACTCAATCCGTCCAAATTACACGTCGGTGAAAAGGTCATGGCGTTTAACTCTAATAGCGAATCAATATCCATACAGACAGACCTTGAAAAATATGATGCAAAATATCTCATCATCGCGACAGGGTTAGGTTTTTATCAACCACGCAAAATGGGAGTCGAACACGAAGATGAATTTTCCAACATTCTCTATTCATTGAATGACTATCATTTTCTGGCAAACAAGAGGGTTGTAATTTTTGGTGGCGGCGATTCGGCTCTCGATTGGGCAAAAAGCATTTGCCAAGTGAGCAATTTTGTGACTTTAGTTCATCGAAGAACAGAATTTAGAGGAAATGCGGACACGCTCAAAAAGTGTCCCAATATTCGCTTGTTTTTACCATACATTCCGTTTTCATTAATAGAGAAAGGGTCTGCTTTACACGGCATAAAGATTAAAGAAGTCGACAAAGATAATTATGTGGACTTACCATGCGATTATATTCTGGTGAACTATGGAAATGTCCCGCATCAGAGTGAGTTCCATCTGCGCACTAGCAATTCGAGCATTTTGGTCGATGAGAAAAATATGTGTGAAAAAAGAATATATTGCATCGGCGATGCATGCACATATAATGGTAAGATTAAAAGAATTTATCCTGGATTAAAAGAAGCCGAAAAAGTATTTGCGGAATTATTCTCTACTCTTTAAATCTGCATTTCGTATCGCCTAAAAATTTTTCATAATATTCGTTTATTTTTTCATCGGAAAATGGAAACTCACGATTATTCATTTTTGATTGAATAGATGTTACTGAATCATTCAGAATTGCTTTGATTTCATCGCCATAATCCAATGATTTGCTATGGCGCTCATATTCATTTTGATCCAAAATTCTCGTTCCGCCATTGGGATAGAGCTTTAAATCTAAATCGTAATCAATATACTTAAGAAAACCCTTATCTCTTATCGTTGGCGAAGCGACGTTGGCATAATATGTGATACCCGTCTCTTTAATCATAGCGATGACATTGAACCATTCCTTTTTCGAAAAGATAAAAATAGCGGGCTCTTTTGTGTGCCACACTCTTCCATTATTCTCGATAACACGAGCTCTTATTGAGGCGAGTATAAAATACGAATCATCTTCACAAAGTAAATAGCAATGCGACCACATTCGATGAAACAAGCCATCGTGCTTATAAGCTTGAATACGAACCCATTGTTCGTTCTTTTCCATAATAATTCCTTTGGTAATCGGCAAAACCGAACCCAGCAAATTTGCTCAAAGAAATTATACCATGAAAAGAGCGGTGATGAACAGAGCAGATTTATTGCTTCAAAAGTTCAATAATTTTTTTATAAAGAGGTATCCCAGATAGGCCAAAAAATTCTTTTAAATGCTTGTAGGAGCCAACTTCAAAATATGTTTCATCAGGAATACCGATGATGTGCTGAATAGCTTTTTGTCCACGAATTGATGCACCAATTGATGCCACAGTTGAACCGAAACCACCGATGATGCTATGTTCCTCAATCGTAATAATAGTTTTATATTTTCTGAAAAATTGTTCGATGGATTTTACACAAAGAGGTTTGAGAACTGGACACGACGCGATGCTCGGATTCAAGCCATTATTTTTTAACATAGGAAGAATTTTAATGGTGTCGTCAAGAAGAGAACCATTAACCAAAAGCAAGATATCATTTCCATCATTCAATAAAATTGGTCTATCAATATCAAGTTTTTCGCTTTTATGGATATATTCGCTATCGCACCAGCCAAGTCTAAGAAAACAAGGACCGTCGCTTTCATATACGGATTTCAGCGAGGCCATTGCTTCATATGTATCTCCCGGAACATAAATCTTTAAATCCGGTATTGCCTGAAGAGCGGCGAGATCATTGGTTGTGTGATGCGACATTCCAAGATTGCCATAATTAAAACCGGCTGTACCTGTTATTATTTTTACATCGGCATGATGATAACAAATATCATTTCGAATTTGTTCTAAGGCACGAAGTGTTGGAAAATTTGCAATTGAATATACAAATACCTTTTTTCCAGCAAGAGCCATTCCACAAGCGACAGATAGCATATTTTGCTCCGCTACTCCCGCATTAAAAAACTGCTTCGGACATTTTGCTCTAAAATTATCAAACAGATGAAATCCAAGATCTCCAGCAATCAATACGACATTTTTGTCTTTTTGCGCAAATTCGGTGAGAAGTTCCAATGATTTTTTCATAATTTGCTAGTCCTTTTTTAGTTCTTCCAGAGCTTTTAAATAAAATTCTCCATCGGGATTTTTGTAATGCCAAAGCAACGAATCTTCCATAAAAGAAACACCTTTGCCTTTAATCGTGTTAGCAATTATTGCAACAGGTTTTCCTGAAGAGCGATGCAATAGCGCTTTTTTGATCTCTTGATGGTTGTGACCATCTATCTCGACGACATCAAATCCAAATGATTCCCATCGCTTATTCTGATTTTTCGAAAACGACATGATTTCATCAACATTTCCTAAAGCTTGCTGTTTGTTCGAGTCGATAATAATAGTCAAATTGTCCAACTGATAATGGGCAGAATACATAGCCATTTCCCATATTTCGCCCTCTTCGGATTCACCATCGCCGATGAGACAATAGACATGGTTTTTCTTTCCATCCATTTTAAAAGCGTGGGCATAACCTGCCGCAATTGAGGCGCCATGTCCTAAAGAGCCTGTTGAAACTTCAACTCCAGGAACATTATGCTTTGTAACATGACCGCAAAGAAGACTTCCGTCATCTTCGTATGTCATAAGAATCGATTTTTCAAAAAAACCAATTTCCGCAAGAGTAGCATAAAGAGTGGCTCCCGCGTGTCCTTTACTCAATATAAAAATGTCGCGTGAAGGACTGTCAGGATTTTTAACATCAAATTTTAAAACGCTAATATATAAAACAGGAATGATATCGGCGATTGAAAAAGCACTTCCTATGTGTGCGCCATGACCATGATTAATCATATTTAAGACATCGATGCGAACAGCTTTTGAAAGGAGTTCTGATTTACTTTTCGACATTTTCACCACGTCCTTTTGCACTCAAAAGTGAAACGATTTCAGCAACGCAAACCAATTGACTTTTAAACGACATAAGAGAATTAGGTTTAAATTGATTCTCAAAAGGAATTATCATCAAAGAATCGTCATAACCCATCGCCACAAATGTCTTCCCTTTTTGAATAGATATAGTCATGTCAATTAAGACATCATCCATTGATATTTTACTCATGCTATCTCTGACTGCTTTGTTCAATGTTTTCGTATATTTATCATTATTGGTAAAAATTTGTATCTTCTTATCCTCGAATACTTTTTGCACACCATCAAGATTTGTCGGTGGCAAGGCGAGCTCTTTCTTGCACGTATAATAAATAACAATGCCGTTGTCTTCTGAGTAATTGTTAGGAGAAATAAGCATTTTGCCAACAAAAACTGGAGCTATCCTTTTTTTCGTTTTTATTTGACCTGCACAATCGCAAATCATCATTTGGGCATTATTAAAAGTAAAACGTGTCACATTGCGCGACGGAACAGAAATAATGTCTTTATAAATATTCGAGGCGATAAAATCTAACGAATCAATTTTTTCTTTTGGATCGTTAACAACATCAGAATAATGAGACTCGTCAAAAACGAATTTCGTAGAATTGTTATAAAATTCAGTGAAATAAATATCCATTTTTTTCTTTTTTAACTGATTCATTAGAATCGTGTAAACGGCCAAAAGCGCCAACGCTATAGCAGTAGTGACTAATATCCATGTGATTCCATTTTCAATACTAGACAAAACAAAATAAGCAGCAATTATTGCTCCAAGTATGAAAAAAGTGACAACCCATTTGATGATATTCGTAATTTTATAGTACTTGTAAAATACCAGACGAGAGTCGTCAATAGACTTAAGTAAGGGATCTTTATACTCAATTTTATCCGATTTCTGTATAGGCTTTTCTACTTTTTCATCAGAAACAATGTTTTCTGGATTATCGACATTTGAAGTTGAGGTTGATTGATCTTTAATTTCGCTATTAATCTTTTGTTTTTTCATATTTGTTCCCATGTTTTTTAACTATATCATAAGACAATTATAAATGCATACTTTAAAAGTATAGTGTCCTAATGTTCAATATTGTCTATCTTATTTAGAAAATCTTTTATTTATGATGCTGTTGATAAGCAAAAGTGGTTTATAGAGTGCAATCAAAGATATAATTACAATAGCGCCACTTGGCAAAATATAAATCGCATTATATATAAGAGAATCCCAAAATGATTTCATCTCATAGAAAATAATCCCTGATAATGTAGATGAGAGAAGCCTTCCAGTTATTGCAAGCACCGATCCAAGAACAATAAAACAAATTCCTTTTATGGTCATTTTCTTATTGTCTTCTGCAAAAATTAGCTTATTAAAAAAGCCCATAATTGCAATTGATCCATATCCTAATAGGTAATCAAATGGAAAAGAAAACAATCCCCAATTATCTAAAATACAAGTAATAAAACCGTAGACGATACCACATCCTAATAATCCTTTAACTGGGCCTTGACGAAGAGCAAGGATAAAAAGCGGAATCATTGTAAAAGAAATAGAACCACCATTAGCTCCTAATTGTATCTTTAGGCTTGGCAAATCAAGTCCTATTGCTAAAGCGATAAGCATTGCTGATTCAACAATATCATACACAGAATACTGATTATTGTTTGAGGCGATGATCAACAAAATTAAGGATGAAACAAACAATGCACAAGAGAATACAATCGACCAAGACGAAAGCATTATTTCTGTTTCGCCAAATGACGATTTAGTAAAATCAACACTCAATATAAGCATAATGCCGGCAAGAATATTGAGCACCATAACCAAAAATGGCATTTGTGCATAGTATTTTTTCAAAATCAAAAGAATCGGAGAGACTAATATTAGTGTAAAAGTGAAATATAACAATGGCGCAATTTTAGTGCCACTGATTCCAAAAAGAAGTGAAAACGAAAACACGTCTGCACCGCCCACAACAATCAAAGGTAAAAAGAACATCAAATAGCAAGAAAAACCAAGAACAATTGAAACAATCACTGGATCGAATTTAATTTTTTTCATAAAAATCCTCATTACACCTAACGAGGATAATTGGCTATATATATAGAAAATTTTCCTACGCTAGCATTATCTAGATCAGGTTATTGGTCTATCCAGAGAAACATGGATACTCTCAGCCGGTTCAAGCCAGCTCCCATAGTTAGTATAATATAGTTAATTCTGCCAATCAATAGGTACAATGAAATGACTTAATAGGTATTCATTTGTCTTGGTGAAATGACCGTTTCCAAACCATCCGCCACGGTTAGCACTCAATGGCGATGGATGTGCGCATTTTAGAACCAAATGTTTGGGGTTTGCAAGGTTTTTAGCAAATTTCTGTGCAAAGGATCCCCAAAGTAAAATTACTATTGGTTGCGGTAATTTATCAATGTATGAAAGCACGTCCAAAAAGAACATATCATACATTTCGTTTCTGTGTGATAATGGTCGACCTTTTTCTACTGTCAAATAAGCGTTGAGAAGTAGAACGCCTTGTTTCGCAAGATAAGTTAAATCGCCATTGTTTTTCATTTTTATATGCAGTTCATTTTGAATCTCTTTATAGATGTTCACGAGACTCGGTGGCAAGATAGTGCCTTTAGGAACAGAAAACGACATCCCCATTGCTTGACCTGGTTCATGATAAGGATCCTGACCTATTATTACTACTTTTAAATTTTGTGGTCGTGTCATTTTGAAAGCGCTAAAAATTAAATCACGTGGAGGATATATAACATTATGCGCATATTCGTAGTCTAGAAAATCCTTTAATTGTTTTGTATAATCTTTTTTCGATACTTCTTCGAAAAATGCTTTCCATGCCATACTTTTTCATTATATCATTTTCTTCACAAGAAGGATTCAAAACAATGTATAATATCAATGAAATGAAAGTCGTATTTTTGTTCAGTCATCCTGCTCCTTACAAAGTAGATTTTTTCAATGAGTTATCAAAGTATGTTGAAGTGACTGTCCTTTTCGAAAGGCGTTCTAATAAAGATCGTGATGAAGCGTTTTATAACCGTAATTCATATCAATTTAACGCAATATTTCTCGGTGGAATTAATATTGGAAAGGAAAACCATTATTCTGCCAATGCTGTAAGCCATCTAAAGCAAAATCATTATGATTTAATCGTCATAAATGGCTGGAGAACGTTTACTGAAATGAAAGTCATTGAATACCTGAAACGAAATAGAATACCTTATGTTTTTTATATCAACGGCGGCATTGCGAAAGAGAATGAGCCCATTTTTATAACAAATGTGAAAAATCGGTATATTTCTGGTGCTGACTTATATTTTTCGCCAGATGAGGCATCGAATATTTATCTTTTGCATTATGGTGCGATTAAAGAGAATATCATTAACTATCCGTACTCCACAATCTTCGAAAATGAGATTTTAAAATCTCCTTTGTCAAAGCAAAACAAAGATGAACTGCGAAAATCATTAGATTTACCCGAGAATGTCGACATTATACTTTCTGTTGGCCAATTTATTGGGCGCAAAAATTTCTTTGGTTTATTAGAAATGTGGAAAGACATGCCAAAGGACAAGCTTCTAGTTTTAATCGGCGGTGGAAAACTTAAAAGAAAATTCTTGAAATATATCTCTTCAAATAAATTGTCGAACGTCATTTTGCACGATTTTATGAATAAGAATACACTTCTTAAATACATGCAAGCCGCTGATTTATTCGTATTTCCTTCCCTTGAAGATATTTATGGTCACGTGATAAACGAATCGCTAACTCAAGGGCTTCCTGTGGTCTCATCAATGTATGTCAATGCGGCAAAAAAACTGGTTAAAGATGGATATAACGGATTTTTGTACAAACCCGGTTGTAACGATGATTTTAAAACAAAAATCATTAAAACACTGGAAAATAGGAGCGAGTATTCACTTCATGCAATTGAGTCATCAAAAGATAGCACGATTGAAAATATGGCAAGATTCCATGCGAGAGAATTTAAAGAATGGGTAAACAAAGAATGAGAATCCTGTATCTTACGACTGCAATGTCGGAAAAATATTTCAATGAATATTGCAAAAATGCTAGGATTAAGCCAAATCCAAGCAATCAAAATTTTCATTTAAAACTAATTAAGTCTTTGGCAACTCAGTTCAATGTTGAAGTAATTTCTCTAAGGCCTTTCTCATCAAAGATGTTCGATGAATACACGCTTGAAGAAACATATCGTCGCGAAGATGATTTGACGTTTTATTATGTGAAGGAGTCTTCGTCTTTACTCGATCGCGCATTGTTTTTAGAAAGAGACATCGTTTCATTTGCAAGTGATCTGATTGAAGATGACACAATAATTGTTGTCGATACGCTCAATGAACACCTCTTGAGATCAGCTTTAAAGATTAGAGAGAAATTTAAAACTCTTATTGTTGGTGTATTAAGTGATAATCCAGCAAACATTACTGGCATTTCAAAGCATTACGTGCGAGCAATAAATTCTAATATTTGTGACATGGATGGATACATTGCTTTAACAGATGGGCTGAACGCATTGTTTAACAAGAAAAACAAACCATTTTATAAGCTAAATGGGCTCGTCGATAACTATCGTCCATTCGACAAGCAAGAAGAAAATTATTACTTTTTTGGTGGCGCACTATATGAACGATATGGAGTTCTCGACATGATTGAAGCGTTTTCTAAATCTTCGGTCAAAGAAAAATTAGTTATCGCTGGTCATGGAGAATTAGAACCCACTATTAGAGAAATTTCATTAAAAAATGCTCAAATAAAATTTCTTGGAACCGTTTCTAAAGAAACTATGTATTCATACGAGCAGCACGCAATCGCTTGCATTAATCCAAGAAGATATGACGATCGACTCGACAAGGAATCAATTCCATCAAAAGTACTTGAATATGCCGGAAATAAGGCATTGATAATATCAACAATTAGCAAGGAATTGCAAAATGTCTTCAATGATTCTGTCATATGGGTTAGCGAACGAAGAAAACTGGTGGAAGCCATAAATTTCGTCGCTAAATTAAAGATTGCTCAAAGGCACGAATACGCCAATTCTGCATATGAAATCGCTACAACGCAATACTCGATCAGCGAACGAGGAAAACACCTTTTCGCATTTATTTCTTCTTTAATAAAGAGTCGCTGAGTTCTTTTTCTATCTGACGTGATATTTTAATTAAATCAAAATTGCTCTCAAAATAACGAGCGTTAAGTTCTCCCAATTCTTTTTTCTTGCTTAAATCTAGTAAGCACACATCTTTAATGCATTGAGAGATGCTGTTTTCGTTTGAATCCGCAATATAAGCTCCACCGGCGTTGATTAAAACTTGTTTCCCATCACCTGAAATCACTCCAATAATCGGCTTACCAAAATGTAGGTATTGAATCAATTTATTCGGAATCGTTTTGCCAGCATATCCATTCTCTTTGAGAGAAACGATTAGTGCATCGCAATTTCCATAATATCTCGAAGCTTCTTCAACAGGTTTTGGGCCAAGGACATGCACTCTCTCTGCAAGTTTAAGCTCTTCAACGAGTTGCTTGATGTGCTCGCTTTCAGAACCCATTCCAATAATGTGAAGACCAATATCGAGGTCTTTTGAAATAAGGTTCATAGATTTAATTAGGAGATCAACAAGTTGGATTTTCCCAATATTTCCAGCATATACAACATTATGCTTGTGCTCGAAAGCGATTGGTTCTAAGCATTTTTTTGGAATTAATGCCGGTTGTGGTATAAATTTCAAATTTTGGTCTTTAAGAAATAAGACATTATTAAAGTAGTCTTTGAAACTAGGAGAGGCAACAATGATCTCATCACACTTTTTATAGAGTGAATGACTCCATTTATAAAGTATTTTATAAGTGAACGAATCTTTTTTTACAGCACCAGTGGTAACTGTCGATTCTGGCCATAGATCAAGACAATAAAGCAAGTGAGGAACATGATGCTTTTTGGCATAGACGATTGCTGGTGCAATCGAAATCACTGGCGATAATGAAACTGATAAGACAACGTCAAAAGCAATGTCGATATGTCGAGCAAATCGCTTCGCATTAAAATAGAACGAAAGATAATTCCTATAAATTGACAGCTTGCTCTCTTTACGCGGATATAAATTTACGCGATAAACATCAACACCGTCAATTTTCTCAAATTTAACTTTTTTGTAACTTGGAATTATCTCTCCATAACCATAATTTGGCTTGCCAGTAATAACACTAACCTCATGACCGAAAGATTTTAGTGTTGATGCAATATCAGAAATTGTGAACTTTTCCGGATAATAAAACTGACTGACGATAAGAATTTTCATAACTGCTTACTATTATATAGTATTTTCTTTTCCATAGTAAAAACATATAAAAATCATATGATTTTTCAGCTGGATTTACTATAATTTGTATATTATGAAGAATAATATCCGCACAAACGTCATCGTAAATCTTATCAGAACGATCGTCTTAACAATTTTATCTTTCATCACATTTCCGTTCGTATGTCGCATTTTAGGCGATTCATATTTAGGAATGTACACATGGGCCAACACTTTCGTCTACTATTTCCTGATTCTTGCAAAGATTTCAATACCAAACATAGCGGTGCGAGAATGCGTAAAAGTTCGCGATAACAAAGAATTGCTGACAAAAAAAGCACACGAATTTTTCATTATTCAATCCGTGATGACTGTTCTATCGTTTGTCCTCATGCTAACTCTAGTTCTATCAATTCCCAACCTTCACGATTATAAAGATGGTGTTAACTATGGCACTTTAATCTTTTTATTGAGCATAAATTTTCTTGCTGGCGTATTTTCGTTTGAATGGATTTACATCGCGCTCGAAAAACATCTCTATATCGCCATCAGATCTATAGTAATTCTAGCCATAAGCGCCATTCTAATTTTTTCGTTTTTAAAATATCCTGAACAAGTGTATATCTACGCATTAATTTCTGTCGGAGTGACTGTTGTCACTGTCCTTTCGAACATTATCTATCTGCCCAAACATCTTTCAAAAAAATATACGGGCCGCCTTGAATTCCGACCCTACATTAAGCCAATACTGCTGCTGTTTTTTGTTTCAGTTGTGCTGACGCTCTATAACGAAACAGATATTTTTATCCTTGGGTTGATCGACGAGAGCAAGGCGCAGGTCGGTAGCTATTCAGTAGGCATAAAAGGAATAGAGATCATCATAACGATAATCACCTCATTAAGCGCTGTTTTCATGCCGAGAGCAACGCATTATTATGAAATGGAAAACAAAACGTTTTTTAATAATCTGACGAAGTATTCGATGAACATATGCTTTTTTATCGCCGTCCCAGCAATCGCGACGATGTGTACGATGTCTGATGCTATCACTGGGCTGATATCTGGTAGTTCCATAGGCGAATCGCAATATCAAGATGCTTGGGTTATGCTAACTATTTTTGGATTGATGATGTTAACATACTCTATCGGCGACATCATCTATTCTCAAGTCCTTATCCCGATGAAGAGAGAAAAAATATATTTGTACACCATGTTGATCGGAGTGGTGTTAAACATTGGATTATCAATATTGTTTGGTCTTGTTATATTTAAAGATAAGCCTGGCATCGGGGTCGCTCTCGCTACAATTATCAGCGACTTTCTAATTCTCGTTTATCTATTAGTTAAAACGCGGAAATACACGTCGAAAGCTGTATTTAATCTCAACAATTTAAAAATCATAATATTTGGTCTTGCCATCGGTATTTTTTCGGCATTTATGGGACCAATATTCCGCAATCTCGCTTTGAGTTATTGTTCTCTCATGGAGTCTTACGTCATCGAGCTTGTCGCTGTCGTCTTCATCGATGCAGTCATATATATCGTTGGTCTATTGCTAACAAAAGAAAAATTGGTCTCCTCCTTTTTAAAAAAGAAAAAACCAACGGATCAAATAATCAAGCAGTAATTTATATTGTCCAGACTGATGGAACACCACTGACATAATGCCAGTATTTATTCGATTCAGTCGGCGCAGTTTCACTATAGAAATAGTAATCATAGTGCCCAGAAGCACCATCTGAATTCCAATCTGAAGCGTAGTTTGAAGGCAATGAGCCTGTCGTGTTCATCAAAAATAATTTGAAACTTGCGCTGATGTTAACAAAAGCATTCTTATTAATCGTCCTTACCGTCGCAGGAATAACTAGGTGAGGAAGGCTTGTGCATCCAGCAAAAGAATTAGAATCTATCACAGTCACCGAACCCGGAATAACGAATGATGATAGAGCGGAGCAACCGCTGAAAACTCCAATCGTCAAAGAAGTTACAGATGTAGTATCACAAACGATAGACGACAAAGAGGTGCAACCTTCAAAAGCATACTGATATACAGAAATAATCGAGGAAGGAAGTTCAATCGATGCAAGAGATGTACAGCCGGCAAAAGCGCGGGAGAAAACAGAAACGATAGAGCAATCTTCGCTGGGGAAAAGAACTGAAGTTAAATCGGTGCAACCATAGCACATGGAATCAGGAAGATAATAGATTTTTGCACTGGTTAAATCTAAAGTTGTAATCGCCGTATTTCTCAGCATATAAGATGAGCCGGATGAATCGCCAAAAATAAGGGTGCTCGAAGGTAATTTTACTTCATCAGAAGGACTGACGGCATTTCCAATAGAATCGATCAATTGAAGAGTTTTAAAACTGGTGCAGCCATCGAAAACGAAATTTTCAAAGATCAGAACATTGGATTCAGAAATTTTTACCGTCTCTAGTTTTGTACAATCTTTAAATAACGAATTCTTAATCGTATCGACATTATATGGAATGGTAAAAGAGGTTAAAGATGTACCAGATAAAGCTTCTGAGCCAAAATAGACTATTTGACTATCGGCAAGACCGCTGGAAGGATTGTCATAGACAAAAGATGAAAGATTGCTGCAATCCTTAACTAAGCCGTCAGAAACGCGATATGTCGAGGAAGGAAGTTTAAACGAGGTAACAAAAGAGTTCTCAGCAAAGGCATAATCACCGATCGAAGAGATTGAATCTGGCAAATCCAGCTCACCATTGAGCGCACAGTTTGAAAAAGCATAAGCGCCAATATTTAATAATTTTGTCGGCCAATTTATGTCGCTTAAACTCTCGCAATCATTGAAAGCGTAGTCGCCAATTTTCACTATGTCGTCGCCTAGTATCACCGTATCTAGATTGGGGCAACTTTCAAATATTCGCGATGGCAATGAAGCAAATTTGCTCGGATATTCAACATAACTTAAATTGCTCTTGCCCTTAAACGCCCCAGAACCGATCATCACGATATCATTTAAGAAAATGTAATTAGAGAAAGCATGCGATGTATATGCCTCGGACTCTTGGCTTGCGACAATCGCTGTATCATCAGCAACTTCGCCTTTATATTGATAAAGAATATCTCCGATCAAAACTTCTCCATCAGCTTGATTGGCTAAAAAAGCTGTTTCAGCAAAAGCGTCTGTGCCGATGTAAGTTAAATCATACGGAACATTAAAAGAGGATAGATTTGTGCAACCCGCAAAAGCTTCTTCGCCAATTGAATAGATCGAATTGGGAAAGGAAACGGAAGTGAGTCTATTCAAGTCTCCAAAGGCACCATTGCCGATTTCAGTGACGCGATAGCCGAGAAGACGGTTTGGAATGCGAAAACTATCAGGGTAGGCAGAATTAGGGTAAACTCTGTCAATTCTAATTGTCGTCTCCTGACTTTCATCATTGTTGATCAGATACGAAAACTCGATATACTCCATATTTTCATAATCGAGTAAATAGAAATTGATAAGAGCGGCGTAGCCGACTACTAAAGCGGCAGCTACTAAAGAACAGGAACCAAAAATAAGCAAAAACTTTTTCAGATTGAATTTTTTCTTCTTTGATGTTCCAATTTGAGCTTTCTGCTTTTTTTGAACATTAAGTTTTTCACTCATTTTTTAGCCTCCTTCACTTCATTAAAATATCTCGCTAATTCACGCTTATCAGCGCGCACAAAATGGTTTGGTTCAACTTCATATAAATCGGGCAAATCATCAGGGGTGTACTGATGAACATTCGGATTATAAACAATAATCTTCTTTACTCTTTCCACTCGCGGATCAGGAATTGGAATAGCCGATAATAGCGATCTCGTATATGGGTGTAAAGGCAATTCAAAGAGGCGATTTGCATCAGCGATTTCGACAATTTTACCGCCATAGATAACAGCGATGCGATCGGAAATATATTTGACGACTGACAAATCGTGAGCGATGAACAAGACTGTCATCTTATTATCCGCTTGGAATTGCTTGATAAGATTTAAAACTTGGGCGCGAATGCTCACGTCAAGAGCGGAAATCGGTTCATCAGCGATGATGAACTCTGGACTCATAACCATGCATCGAGCGATGCCTATTCTTTGGCGTTGACCGCCGCTAAATTCGTGTGGATAGCGCTTTAAATGTTCAGGTCTCAAACCAACTTCGCGCATGATTCGTTCAACTTTTTCTAATCGATCATTTTCATCAGTATATAAATGGAAGGCGCGCAGACCTTCTGAAACGATATAATCGACATTCGCACGATCGTTTAAAGAAGCGCTGGGATCTTGGAAGATCATCTGCATCTTCGTTTTTAATGCTCTTTCGCGATCGCGAGGAATTTTTCCAGAGATGGGAACGCTATTGTATGTGATCATGCCACCAGAAACCGGATTAACGCGTATTATAGCGCGCCCAACAGTCGTTTTTCCAGAACCTGATTCACCGACTAAACCGAGAATTTCTCCTCGTTTAATCGCGAGATTCATGTGATTGATGATAACGCGCTCATCATTGCCTCTTTTAAAAGCGATGCGAACATTGTTCAATTCGACGATATTATCAGTTTTTAAATTTACTCCACTGCCAACAGATACGATAGATTCACCGCTTATATCATTGATGCGAAAGTTAATTTTAACTCTACCATCGGCAAGTCCCGTAATTTTATAGATGCGGTTTCCGTCGCGATCAAAGCGATTCGTTTTTTCAAAAGCGATGATGCCAACTGGAACAAAAGAATAACTCAATTTGCGGTTCTCTTTTTTTCTGATCGGTCGATCATTAAAAGAGAGGACGATATCTTTGACTTCACCAATTTCAAGAGAGAAAATTGGCGACAATTTATTGAACTCTTCATAATTCTTTGATTCAAAATTAAATATTTCAGCATATTTCTTGCTGGCATCGCCACCTTCGATAATCTTTTTCGCAAATTTAAACGACTTCATGCCAAAGAAATGAATCTTTTTCGGTGATTTATCGAGCTGTTTGACTTTTCGGTCTTCATGCTTTTTCATCAATCATCACCCACTTCCCTTTTGAGCTCCTCAGCCGCTTGTTTCATGCGAGCGCGAAGATTCTGAATAATCAAAGGTTTCTCAACTTTTGGTGCTCGGGGATCTAATAGCCACGTCTTCGCATAATGCGTATCAGAGATTTTAAAAACAGGTGGATCTTCGAGAAAGTCGATGCGCAAAGCGTAATCATTTCGAATCGCAAAAGCATCTCCGATGATCTCTTCAACAAAACTAGGTGGATTGCCTTTGATATAGACAAGAGGTTCGTTCTTTGCGCCGAGTTGAGGCAGACTAGATAATAGAGCCCAGGTATAAGGATGAGCCGGTTGATAAAAGACATCTTCAGCGGTGCCATATTCGACGATTTGACCACCATACATGACGGCGATTCGATCAGCGACATTGGCGACAACGCCTAAATCGTGAGTGATAAAAATAGTCGTCCAATGATATTCTTTTTGTAATTCCTTGACGAGTTCAAGAATTTGAGACTGCACGGTGACGTCTAGAGCGGTCGTCGGTTCATCGCAGATAAGTATCTCTGGATGACAAGCTAAAGCGATAGCGATGACGACTCTCTGTCTCATACCACCTGAATACTGGAAAGGATAATCTTTCATCCTTTGCTCCGGTTCAGGAATATGGACTTTGCGCAACAATTCAATCGCTTCCAATTTA
Organism: Bacilli bacterium; assembly: GCA_041653015.1. Classification (GTDB taxonomy): domain Bacteria; phylum Bacillota_I; class Bacilli_A; order RFN20; family CAG-826; genus JBAZGG01. The sequence continues at coordinate 25,268 of JBAZGG010000011.1, forward strand.
GCTTCATTAGAAGTCATACCACAAGGTTTTTGCACGCCATAGACTTTCGATTTAGCATGTTTTTCGGCTCGATCTTTGATCACTTTTATATACAGCGAAGAAGGATTTTCCTCTTTCGCAATAGTCTCTTCGTAATACTCTTTAGCTAGACGAGCGCACTTCTCTTTTAAAGAGATGAGATAATGCTTTTGCTCTTTTTTAGATAACTTTGCGAGTTTGTCTTGCAAAGCTTTTTCATCATTTCTATGTTGAACTTCCCACGATTCGAGTTGCTCTTTTGTCGGTTTGCTATGCAAAACTAAGACCTCTTCGATCTGATAACCGATGGAGAAAAGAGGATTGAGAGAAGTCATAGGATCTTGGAATATCGTCGCGATTTGCTTTCCGCGAATGCCTTTCCATTCTTCCGGAGATTTAAATTTAGCGAGATCTCGACCATGGAAAATAATCGAGCCATCGGAAATATAACCATTCGCATCGAGCATTCCAGTAAATGTCTTCGTGAAGACAGATTTTCCTGAACCAGACTCGCCGACAATCGCTAAAGTCTCACCTTCGTAAACATCGATGGTGATGTCTCTGATAACATTGACTTTTCGTTCATGCGAAAGGAATCCAACGCAGAGGTTTGATACTTTAAGAACGATTTTTTTCTCAGAAACACCCATGTCTTACTCCTTTCATCGATGATTTTTCGGATCGGTGCAATCTGAAAGCACTAATCCCAAATAGAAGAATGTGATCGTAAGAGGCACTAAGACCACCATTGGAGCGATTAATAGATAAGGATAGGCTATCCAGTCATCCTGAGCAGCCACCGTCAATATTTGACCCAAAGTTATATCGCCTTGTGAGGCGCTGAAAGATAGACCGAAGAAGGCTAGACCGACTTCGCTTGAGACCGCAGCGGGAATCGCCGTGGAAACAACGGTCACGATGACAGAGATCAAATACGGCAATAAGTTATGTGTGATCATCGCGCGTGAATTGGAACCCAATGTCAACGAAGCGATGTTATATTCTCGGTTGCGAATAATGATGATCTGATTGCGGATGAAGCCAGCTAAACCGAGCCAGCCGAACATCGTGAGAAGGAAAACAATCGTCCAAAAATTTGGAGATAGAAATTGCATGAGCAAGAAATAAAGGAGCAATGAAGGGACGTTATCGACAAAGTTTCTGACCTCGATCAAAATCGGGTCAAGCTTTCTAAAATATCCCCATAAGGCGCCGATGAGAATGCCGAGAAAGGTATCGATTAAAGCGACGACAGTGCCGAGAATAAGCGACAGGCGTGCGCCGACCCAAACGCATGTCCAAAGGTCGAGACCTTTAAAGACACCCATTTTGCTACCGCCAGTGCCAAACCAATTGTTAGCATTAGGCAAAATATAAGGGGCGAAACGATCGACGGAAATCGCTGGATTAGATAAATCGACATTATATGATTTGATAAGAGGTCCACTTATCGTTAAAGCGATGATGAGAATGATGATGGCAACACAGATGATGGCTAACGGCCGTTTAAGCAACTGCTTAATCGTCTCTTTCCAATATGAATAAGGAGCGCTATTTAACTTTTCAATATTCTCCTCAGAAGCACCAACAACGGTAAAAAGGTCTTCTACGTTATGGTAGACAACCGAATCGATATCTTTAATGGAATTAGATATGGCCATTTTACCTCCTTATTCACTCGTGAAACTGATGCGAGGGTCAACTACTGCAGTGACGATATCGCCCAATAGATAAGAAACGATCGAGATCAAAGCGCTCACCACGATGATGCCTTGTAAAACATAGAAATCGTTAAAAGTATTAGCTTCGACGAGAAGACCGCCGATACCATCGATTCCATAAATCTTTTCAACATAGAATGTTCCGAGCAATGCGCCGAGAACAGCAGCGGGAATAGATCTCACCAACGGAACGATGGCATTGCGCAAAACATGCGTGTATAGAATTCTATTTTCAGACAACCCTTTAGATCGGGCAAATTTAACGTAGTCCGAATTGAATTCATCGAGCATAAAACGTCTGACCCACAAAGCGATGCCAGCCATTCCGGTAAGACCTAGCGTCAACGCTGGAGCCAAATAGCTCAAAAAATTATCCTTTGAATAGATGACCGGAAGACCTAAAAGCATAAATAAGGCCATCCAGATATAGTAGTAAGCCACACCAGGAATCGCATCGATAGAGATAATATAGGCTTTGCCTACTTTATCAAATGTGCCATCCTTGTGTTTAGCCATAATGATACCCATAGGGTAGCCTAAAACAACTTCGATGATACAGGCTATAATACCAATTTTAAAAGATATGCCCATCTTCGCTATGATGACATCGAGAACGAATTGATTTTGATAAGAACCCGCTAAAAAGAAAACAGTTCCTAAGTCCATGATGAAGTTGCGGCAGCCTTGTTCAGACATGCGATAGGTGATAACCCCATCGATGACCACATCTTCGAGCGTAGATTGGCAGATCGTCTTCGGAAAAGGAAGAAGTTTATAGTAATAGAGCGCTAGTTGCTCAAACCAATTACCAGAGACGCCCAAAGACTCTTTTAGAGCATCGCATTTGAGACGCTGAACATCTGGTGAAAGCTTGTTCCAAGTGGAAATCGCTTGAGCACACAAGGTATCGCCTTCAGATTTGAAGCGGATGAGCAAAAAGGTCGCAGTCACGGCGAGCAATATTGAGATTAGAGCGCTTCCGATGCGGCGAAGTGAATAGCGAAGCAAGGGATGAGCAAATATGTTTTGAACAGCGGGAGTATTCGCAAATAATACGCGATGAGAGACGAGTTCGACAAACACCACAAAGATAATAACAAAGAATATAACGCTATATCCGATGAGGTAAGTCCACATATCTCTCACTCCTTTCTTTTCAAAAAATATTTACTTGATGATTACAGAATTAGGGCTAAGTTTAATGAAACCTAGCCCTAATCAATTTCTATCGACAACTATCAATCATAGATGGCAATTAGCGAGTGACCTGTCTCGATTAAGGCTTGCTCTTTAAGAGAGGCTTGAGTAGCACGAGCTTCTTTGCGAGCGGCACCAGTAGGAACATCTACTAAGACCCACATTCCATCGAGTCGATATGAAGCCATACCATATGGAGCGTCAGGGTTTTCATAACCTATCGCGCGAGACACGCTAGCGGTCCAACCTTGCGAAGCCATGTAGGAAGGCTTGCTCATCAGAACATTGGTGTGCAATTCATACTCCGCTTCTGCGAAGTATTCATAACGCTTTTGTGTCGAAGCGGTTTCGGCTTTAGCTAGATCGATGAGTCCATCATAGGTGCTGAGCATCTGGTATTTCGAAATCTTATTATCGCCGCCGACTTTATAAGAGAAGTCACCAGTTGACCATCCACCATATTTGGCGTGATCACCATTTGAAACATATTGGTTGAAATAGGTTAATGGGTCAGCATAATCTGGACCCCATCCCCATACTTCACCAAATGAATAACTCGCGTTATTAGCTAAGGTTGACCAAGATGAAGAATCGGTCGCCCTCGTATTGATGATGAGTTGAATAAATGGATATTTGGCTTGGCCATATAGCGATTCACAAGAAGGAAGCTCGATGGCGGTGTATGGATTAGAAGTATAGATACGGCATCCATTAGCGCGCTCATTGAAACCTTCGATCCAATCGCGATCGTATTGGCGATATAGCTCGTTGGAATTTCCTAAGACTTCAACCGTAATCGGAAGAGTGATCGCCGTCTCACCATCGTCACCGATAGAACTATCAGCGACGCCTTCGTTATATTTAGCGACGGCATTCTTGGCTGGATCAGCTAGTTCAGATTTAATCTGAGCATATTGCGGATCGAAATAGTTCACTCCGTCGATTTGTTGTTGAGCATATTTTTCTTTAGCCGTTTCGACTGAAACGCCTGTTTGCTGAGCATACTCTTCGATAAAGTAGTCGACATAATCTTTATCATTTGCATCGCGAGCGAAGTTGCGAGGAACAAAGGTGTTGACCTGATATTGATCGCGCTCTTCAGCACCGGATACTTCAACGAATATTTTGTTATAGACAGAGAGGTCGATACCATTCAATAAGAGGTTTCGCACTTCTTTAATCTTTAGGGCTTGATTTGCGTTATCAATCTCAGCTTCTGTCGACATTACTTTCGCATTCGTGGCGTTGACGCTCGAATCGCGATTGATATTGACATCGAAACAGAATAAGAAATCGATGAGATTGAGCTCACGCGAGTTCACCAATGGAGAATATGGGCTTTGAATCGTCCCATCGCCATTAGGACCGGTGATATAATCACTCCATCCTTTTTCATCGTCTCTTGACAAGGCGAATCCATCAACGGCTCCGGCATCGAATTGATCACGCGTGTAGGAAGCAGCAGCGCTGCTCTCGATCACTTTGTAATTAACGGTTTGAATATGGACATCTTGTAAATCGTAGTATTGCTCATTTCGGAGATACTTGACGTCATTGCCTTCCCAAGTGGTGCAAAGAAATGGACCATTGTAGAGGATCTTGTCTTTGCTCGTTCCGAAACCGGCCATCTTCTGCTGTGAGAAGAAAGCTCTGTTGATCGGATAGAAAGGACCGTAGGTCAAAACGGTTGGAAAAAAGGCCATCGAATCTGAAAGAGTATAAACTAGTTTATATTTATCATTTACATCTGACCTGATTCCAACTCTCTTAAAAGTTGAAACATCAGCGAGCTGTGAACCGGTGACGATCGTCTTGCTCGGATCAAGTCCACCTTCGTGAGCGGTTAAAAGTGTCAACTGAGCAGCTTTTTGAGCATCAGAGGCATTTTTTAAACTCCCATAGTTGAAACATTGATTTGGGGTAGTAGCTGGATGTTCGATAGAATAAGGAATTCTATTCACTTCATCCCAGAATTCACCATTGGTTGGATAATAGGCTTGAGAGCCTTTCTTGTTGATCAAGCTGTTCATAAAGGTATAGCTGTAATATTCCCAGCCACCTTGTAAGAATAGAGCGACTAAATAGCTGACTTCTGAACTATTTCCATAATTCAAAATGATTTCAGCCGAGTTTACAAAGTCATCAGCGATGACGACCTGTGCTTCGCCATTGGCGACAAACTGTGTGCCATCGGACATCAACCAAGGAACATCTTCGCGAATTTCAAATGTGTACTCCTTATAGTCCGCACTATGTGAAGCGGATGATGCGAGTTTCCTTCTTAGAATTCCATACTCGTCATTCATAACTAAACCATCGACAAAATTAGCGACGTGTCTACCGTCAGCGGCATTTTGTGATTTTGCATAGTTAAGAGTGGAGATTGAGGAACTAAGAAATGCGTTATATGATGATTTTGCAGCATACCCACTAAAATATGGGCCTGTTACTGTGAGTGTGTCGCCACCCCCGCAAGCAGTGACTGACATAAGCATGGCAACTGCTACGAGCAAAAATGACGATTTTTTAGAAAAAGTCATCTTATTTACCTCCTTTTTCTTCTCAATCATTAAATGATTGTGTAAATATTATCACTATTCAATATATATATCAAACAATTATTTTATTGTAAGCGGTTGCATTTTTTCATAACACTTAAACCGCATATATGCGGTTAAAAATGAAACTTTTTTTATAGCAATGTATAAATTGTTGCAACGCCATTTATAGCGCAAATGGCTAAATAAACAAGCGCGCAAACAAGGCAGAGACCAGCGGCGACAAATAGAGCTGTGCATCTCATCCAAGCCTTATCTTTGATGTCTTGAGGAAGGGTTCCATCCCAATTCTTTACTTTGCGGCGATAATTGGCTTTATAGAGATCTTGCCAAACGAAACCGATGAGCAAGAACAAGGCCGCGCCAAATAGAGTTGGATATTCTGGATTCCATGTCGCATCACCTGTGCTGACCGAAAACCAGGAATACTTTATCGCATACGCTGGAAGAAGGCCCACTAAGAAGACGATGGCGAACAAAACGATCGCAATAACATAGTTAAACCATTTAGAAAATGCATTTTTCATCGTGCGAATATATTATCACACATTGAAAGTTTATAAAAAGCATTTTGCGTGCTACACTATTTTCATGGCAAATCCCAATTTGCACGAGAATAAATTCAAGCGCGCCCTCTATCGTCCATTCCGCGGAATGATCAAGAGGCTTTTCCCCATCTCATATGTCAAACAGCAGTATAAATATATCACTCATCATCGATGCGATCTCAAGAATCCGGCCAGATATACTGAAAAACTTCAGTATTTGCGATTGTTTGTCTATCCTCACGATGATCTCGTCATCAATTGTGCTGGACGCGTTGGCGCAAGAGAATATGTGAGAGAGAGCGGCCTTGAAGATATCCTCATTCCCATCTATGGCACCTTCGATTGTTTTGACGACATCGACTTCACAAAACTACCCGATCAATTCGTCATGAAATGCTCGCATGCCTGCGCTTTCAACCAAATAGTCAAAAATAAGGATGATTTAGATATCCTTCAAAGCAAAAAACAATTCCAGAAATGGCTTAAAACAAATTATGGAAACAAGACGCTTGAAAAGCATTACTCTCCGATTAAGCCACAGATAATAATTGAGAAATATATCGGTGAAATCGAACATCTACCCGTCGAATATAAGATTCACGTCTTCAATGGCGTGGCCAAAAGCATGTATGTCGTCACGGGACGCAACGAAGGAATTCGCTACAACAACTATTATATCGATTGGACGCCTTTTGATGGATCGCAGTTCAACGGCTGGAAAAAACGCGAGGGCACACTGCCGATTCCAAGCAATTGGAATGAGATGGTCAAAATCGCCGAAAAACTAGCTAAGCCATTTCCATTTGTTCGCGTCGATCTATATAACATCAACGGCAAGATCTATTTTGGCGAAATGACATTTACCCCAGCCAAAGGAACATTGATTTTCGATGATGATCAATGCGACTTTGAAATGGGAAAATGGCTCGATATCACTCAATACCAAAGCCATCATTAATTCCAGCTGCTGTGCGGCATCATCATCTCATAGAGCATGAGAGCGTAATGGTTGCCACTACCTTCGGTATTCGCGCTTAACGGAATGCCCAAAAGGTTGTCGTGAAGAGTGTAGGTGAAGGAAAAGGCTGTGGCTCTCGCTAAAGCTTTGTCTTCTAAACCAGTTATACTGTTGAGATAAAAAGAGATCATATGCGTATCGGAGTAGCCGACTGAAGCAGAACCTTCCGATTCGCATACTCCTGGGATATTATAATTGTCCGTCGTGAGATCTAAATCTTTTAAGGTGAAGGTATAAGGCTGGTACTTACTCAAAGAGTAATTGTAGACATAGAAGGTCAAATTGATATCGATGGTTGTATAGCGTTTATCATTATCTAATCCATGGCCAAAACCATTCTCGCAATCGGTAGCAGCGCGCAAGGCTAAAGCGATATATGAATTAGTGTATGTAGAGAGTTCAAGAGGCAGTAGAGATCCAAAACCATCTTCCGTTATTTGAATGCGCGACTTCGCTTGTCCACCACTGCATGAAACGCGACCATCAAACAGTTTAGATACCACGCCATTGGCAAACTCCTGTCTACCATTTTCGCCATAGGCGAGCGACTTTGTCGCACCGAAGAAGATGTCGGCGCCTTCTGGAGCGGAATAGGACACATTTGTGCCGGCCATGTTCCACACGAGAGCTTCACCTTTAGAATTGCTAAACTCTTTTAGGTCAGGAGTCGCGGATTTAAATTCGGCAAAGCTAGTATAATAATCGACATCATAGGCTTTAGGAGCGAGCAGGTTATCGCTCGCTAGCTTATCCGACCACGTCTCATAGTAGTTTCCTAAAAAGGTTCCGGTGTTATAAGGATTATTCGTGTATAATTCACTGACATCGCCCATACAACTCGAAAGAGACAGAGCTAATAAAGGGAGGATGATGATAGCTATTTTCTTCTTCATAGTGATGCCCCTTCCTTCTCTTCTTTTTTATCGCTTGTCCAAACATCTTCGCTATTGTTACCTCGATTGGGAAGAATGATATATCCGAGCAAGAGAATAACGATTAAGATAGGCATCTGTTCAATGAATTGAAAATAATATGTCTCATGAACGAGAGGCTCGCAATCATAGCCAAAGAATGTCTCATAAACGATGAAGGTGATGAGGAAAGAGATGATGATCGCTTTGATGTGATCCTGATCTTGGCTATGCCTGACATATTTGATAGCGGCATAGATCGCCACTCCAATCACGAGCAAAAGAGCGAATAGAGCTAATAGCCCACCCTCTTTTAATATCTCTATCTCCACGACACCTGTCTTTTGGCTGATGGCGCTATTGGCCGCGTAATTCAGATTTGATAAATCAAAGCCGAACATATTCTGAACATAGGTCATCGAATATAAAACGGTATTGATCGGTTTCATCACAGATTCGTTATTAAATAACTTATTTAATAGAGCGTTGTTTTTGATGACATCTGTCAATCCGGTCGCGCTCGACGCATTGATGAAGGCGAGAATAAAGAAAGAGAATAGCGAGAGAGCAAAGACACCGAGTATAACTGCCACTGTTATCTTAACTGGCTTCGACCACCTTAAAAATTTGAATAATAGTGAGAACGCCAACGCAGGAATTAAATAGAGAAGGCCTTGCCAGTAAGGAACGAGCAAAATCGATAGGAGACCAATCGCGCCGATGAGGAGTAAAACATAGAACATCTTTTCATTCTTTTTGACTGAAACAAAAGGTAATGCGCAGAGAGTTGAGGCGAGCAATGTTTCATATAGACCATAGTATGAAAGGCTCACTTTTTGCGAGGTGAAACCATAGAGGAATCGCGCCTCGCTAAAGACGGGGAATAGCTCGCCATTATAAAAGTAGAATTTATCGCTGTTGATCGCCGCATAGAATGGGCCGTATTGAAAAATGGTAATAAGCGCGCTTATTAAACACAACAAACCGACTGAGACTCCGATCACCAAAAGGATGATCTCCGGCTTTGCCGTTTTAATCTTCCGTAGCATCACGCCTAAGAAGAAAAAGGAAATGAAGCCTAAACCGATCGATAGATTCTCATACCACGCATAGGCCGACCTCTGAAAGTTTGACAGGCTCATGATCGCGATAAAGCCCACCAAGGGGATAGCGAATATTAAGATGGTGAGGATATCTTTCTTAGTGACGAATAAAATCGCGTATGGAATCAATAATAGAGCGACACCAAAGCCGAGATAGCGAAAGATGAGATTGGCGTTGCCGAGAGCAAAGCCC
>JBAZGG010000012.1:0-29872 GCA_041653015.1 Bacilli bacterium
CTTCTCATATTGATTCTCTATATCGCGCGCAAAAGGGGAGATGACGAGAACCTTCTTTCCTTTTAAAGCCTCGCTCCACATCCCTAAGAGAGGTTCACAAGACCAATTCTGAATGACAGTGGATTGAGAAGCGTATCGCTTATAAAAATAGTCTTCCATATGAACGCCTGAAATAGCGAGATAATCAACGTGTTTAAGAAGTCCTAATGACTCCTGTGAATACTTCGTCAATGTCGCGTCGTCGATCGGAAAGACACCCGCATTATTTTTAATCGAATATTTAACTTTCTCTTTATATGTCTTTTTTCTTCCTAGTTCTATCTTTCGATAATTATTCCAGCACGATAGTTCAACCGCTCCAAAACGAATCGCACAGAAAGGCTTATCGCCCTTCAAGGCATCTATCAGCTTTTCATTAGAATACTCTAATGTAATGCCCTTTTGGCCCATAAATCGATCCACTCTTTTGATGCGATGAAAAAACTTATACGCTAAAACGTGTCTAGCATTTTTAATGAAGAAGCGATTATATTCACAATTATCTCGACATTTACCCATAAAGAAAATCCGTAAGTTTATTATAAACTAAATAGAATACTTAATAAATAAAACAAGCAGAATGTGCAAAAGCATTAGCTTTTCTTAATTCTTCGAGGATCGCTCCTGAATTTTTGTAACTCTTTCTGATCTGTGATTTTGTTCCAAAGCTCGTTGAAATTCAACTCAATTTCTTCCATTTTGGCACACAGATCTTTACATGCCAGAAATTTCTTTTTAAACTCTTCGGTCGACTCTGTGGAAAATATTTCATTAAGATTATTAATTTTGCTGCAGCGAATTAATTCATCTTCAAAATTTTTCACGGATTGGATGTGAATGATTTCGCGCACTCTAGCATATTTTCTAATCGATTTGAGATTTTGCTGAAGAAGATCAGAGTTGTACTTGTCGACATCATAGATGAGAATGAGCGTGGTATCGTTTTTTAGAGTCCTCAACATCGCAGAGCTCAAACTTTCATTGACGACATTGTGAACATCTACCTTTCCAGGTTTGAAATATTGCTTCTCACCGTGTGAAAAAACCTTTACGAAGAATTTCTCGCATTCACCTTCAACAAAATATCGATAGATCTTCATCAATGCTGCTTTCCCAAAGAATAGATTCTGCTCAGATCTGGATATGTTAAAAAGTAGTCATTATCATACATGTTTCTGACCGAAACATTGTTGCGCTTTTCATCATCGGAACCATTTTTGTATTCGATTGAATGATTACCATTTTTAAACTCTCTTCTCAAAAACCAATAGGAATGGAGTGGATATGGCATACTGAGCAGTTCATTATTGTGAGTAGTAAAGAATAGCTGTTCACAATCATCGAGCATGGAGACCATCAACGCCAACACCGCACACTCTATCTCTGAATTGATATATGTGAATTGCTCATCGATATAATAGAAGCCGTTCAAACAATGTTTCATAGAAAAGATGGTGTGAGCGATATTAAAACCACATTTTGTGCCACTAGATAAATAAGGAATGGAAGAAAGAAGCCTTCCATCTTCAACAACGACTCGACAATCATTCTCTAGTTGAACAACATATCCATTTTTGGCTTCTTGAGATAAAAAAACTCTCTGAATAGATGGATCTAGAGTTCTTAAGACTGATTCTAAGCAAATAACAAATTTATCTCTTGCCTTTAAAGGCAAGTCCACATCGACTTTGTCAAATCCGGTTTCTGTGATCGGCAAATTTATTCTCCATCCAGCCATCGAAAAATCTTTTAAAACGATAGAAAAATCATCAAACTGAACATTGTTGGAAAATGATTTGATCGCTGATTCGTATGAATCATCTTTTTTTAATGCGACTTCTTGATGCGCCAATAACACGGATCCATCAAATGAACCTGCATCTTTGTTTGTTTTGCCAATTTTCCCAGAAATTCGATGAAGGACATTTTTGCCAACATTTGTCTTGTTCTCAACAAAATCAATCGAAAAGGAAGCATTATTTTTGCCATATGCTATATCTCGACATAGACGAGATGGATTTTTAAAAGTGAAAAGAGACAAAATATCCCAAATGGCCATTCCGATTGATGTCTTTCCAGTGGCGTTTGAACCGATGAATATATTCAGCTTTTTATATCGAAAATTCGGATGACCTTTTAAATATTCATTTTCAATTGATGTTTTGACCAATTTTTTAGGATACGAAAAATTAATTTTAAAATCATCAAAAACGAGAATGTTGTGAAGCTCTAAATTCATGATAATCATTTTGCATTTACCCCTTAGTTCAAGTTTTTTGAACAAATTAAGTATAGCACAGTGACGCTTCAAATCAAACAATTCAATTATTAACCTTAAAATATTTTACTAGATGCACAAAAAAATTATTCTCATTTCGATGAATAAAACAAAACGACCATCAACTGATGGTCGTTGTTAATATTGATAGTCTTTATTTATTCTTTCTTTTTAAGACCACAAATGAGAGTGCGGATAAGGAGATGATCGATATGACGATGATCGCGATGACTGAGCCCGATGTTGAGATATAGTTGAAATTAACAAGCGGAGCAGAACTTATCGCCGCGCGTCCCATAAAGTTTTCAAGGCTTTGTCTAGAAACGGCTAAGTCATATCTCTGAGCGCATTTCTGCACAGAAGTATTTGCGGCGTAGTTAGAAGCGACATATGTCGCATTGACGAGAACAGCTTTCGCATTGCTAGAGAGGGCTTGGAAAGCAGTCTTTTGAGCTGCCCAGGCACCTGAAGCACTCGTTGAGCAAGTCTCAGTTGCGCTTATGAATGATGTAGCAAAAGCCGCAGCATCTTGTTCAGCCTGTGGATCACTTATAATTCCGTATAGAGCAACTGGATTTTGACCAGTTGAATAACAAGAGAATAAAGGATTACTAATGCTATCAAGGTTGAATCTCATTATATTTCTTACGCCCGATCCTTGTGTCCCTTGTGCTACAAGAGAAAACACACCATCAGTTAATGTGATTAACCATTTTCCATCATCTGTAAGTGTTGTTTGACTGCGTAGGTAGTTATTAGTGGTTCCTCCAGGGGCATAAATATATCCGGAAGCATCATGGAATGTGTAAACAGTTGCTTCACCTTTTGTTGTTATTCCAAGTGTAAACTCAGCATACCCAGTTTCTGGAGTGAGAAGGCCGCTCGTTAATGTTGATTCAACAGCAGCACGATTATTAGTATTCTGCGTGGCGCTCATAGCATACGATGTAGAAGTCGAAACTTTTGTACCACCGATGACGACTTTTAAACCTTCAGTCAATTGGCTGATATCTGTAATTAATGTATAAGAAGTAACGGCAACAACTGTAACTAATATTGAATTAGAAATACCAGAGTTGACAGTCGAAGTAGCAGTAATCGTCACGCTACCTTCTTTAACTGAGGTAACTAAACCACTAGATGATACAGAAGCGGTTAAATCATCTGTAGATGACCACGAAACAGATGGATCAGCATTTGAAGGTGTTACAGCAATATATAGTTGTTGAGTTCCACCGACAACTAACTCAGCTGACTCTGGACTAATAGCGATCGATTCAAGCGTTGCATAACCAACGGTTAATGCAACATCAGCAGTAGCGAATGTCGCACCACCATCTGTAGTAGGATCATTCGCATAGAATCTCAAGCAATTATCAGCAGACTCTATAGTAGTTGAATCAAATATAACACTAGAGCGGCTTGTGAATGTTTCTCCGGATTTCGAACCGACTTCAGCGTGATAGTTCGCATATTCTGTATTAGGCGTTCCATTAAGATTCGCTGTTACAGCATAAGCGGCTGAAGAAATAGTGTCGCCTATCGTATATGATTTGGAAGTAGGTGAAACAGAAAGGGAAGTAACAATATCACCAGCAGCTGCTTGCTGCTTATAGAACTTAACATTACTAATAATAAGACCTGAGTTTGTTGTACTTGTAGAAGCTCTTTCCAACACGATTCGATAATAACTCGCAGCTGCCCAAGTTGAACTGGAATCAAACGTTAATGTCGTTGAGGCCGCCATTACGTTTTCATATGTAGTACTACTGGAAAAGTCAGCATTAGATGAGACTTGTAAAAACATCTTTTTCCCAACTACAAATGAAGCTGTTCCAAAAGTGCCAATAGAAGTAACTTCAACTTTTGAAATTGCTTGCTCCATAGTTGCTGTGGTGTTTAAATAGCTCACATAATATGTACCAGTAATACCAGTTGGGGCATTGGCAAGAGCACTTGCTAAAGTGCCTCCATTTTTGCCACCGAAACGAGTGCCAGCAACTGCATAATTATTTGGGTTGCCACCATAACAAGACCAGCCTTTAGTTATTGTGCCATCAGATAATGAATACGTGGAGGTAGCGGTATAAGAACTACCGATACTACCACTGCTTATATAACTGGCAGCAGAATAATTTGCAGTATAGTGAACCTGATCTTCAGCTTTCGCTTGTAGAGCATCCGCACTAACAGCAACGCTGACACCAACACCAAGGGCCATAACTGCTCCGAGGGTAATGCCTGTTACTTTCTTCCATAAATTTTTCATATAAAGACCTCCTTATAATAGGTTCTCGCTTCCGAATATGGGTTCGTGAAGCTTTCAAGCGTTACGCACACGTATGTGTCTTAATTAAAAGACATAAGCGCACGTCGCACTCGATATCGTTGTTAATAATAACACGCTAATGGTAAGATGTAAAAGAAAAGTTTTTTTACATTGACATCAATTTGTAAGATTGCTGATATAAAGTTCAGGTTTAATCGATAAATACGTTTAAATAAGATGTGACAAATTTATTTATATGTCAAGATAATTTTCTTAAGTTCTTTTTTAATTTCGTCATCATCTTCCATGTCAAAGACAACATCTAACTGATGCAGATATTGTTCAACATCAAAAATTTCTGATTTCTTTTCGATATATATTTTTGAGTTAGAAGTCTTAATCTGTTCTTCAGGATTGACCAGAATCTCTTCGTAGAGTTTCTCTCCTGGACGGAGCCCAGAAAACTCAATTTTGATATCTTTGTCAGGAACAAAACCCGCTTGTCGAATCATGTTTTTGGCGAGATCGAGTATTTTGATTGGAACGCCCATATCAAGAATAAATATTTCTCCACCAACAGCGTAGAGCGAGCATTGCATAATCAAGCTAACCGCTTCCGGAATCGTCATGAAGAATCTCGTGATTTTAGGATCGGTAACCGTCACCGGTCCACCATTCTCAATCTGCTTGGTGAAAAGAGGGATTACTGAACCATTGGATCCGAGAACATTGCCAAATCTTACGGCGGCATATTTCGTATTGTTGCTCTTCATAGAAAAGAACTGAATGACCATCTCTGCAAAACGCTTTGTCGCCCCCATCACATTCGTTGGTCGAACCGCTTTATCAGTCGACACTAAAACCATTTTCGAAACATTGTATTTATCAGATAGCATCGCAACATTATATGTTCCGATACAATTCGTTCGAATGGCCTCTTCTGGAGAATCCTCCATGAGAGGAACGTGCTTATACGCGGCAGCGTGATAGACGAAGTTTGGCAGATATTTTTTGAATACCTTTTCCAGTCTTTTTGGATTGTAAACGGATCCGATTAGAACGTGAATCTTGACCGAGGATAAACTCTTGTCTTCTTTAGTTATTCTCTTCAATTCCTGTTGCAGATCGTAGACACCGTGTTCATAGATATCGAACAGAACGAGTTCCGAAGGACAACACTTGATGATCTGACGAACTAATTCAGAGCCGATTGAACCGCCAGCTCCTGTCACCAACACGCATCTGTTCTTGAGCATGGTAGTCGTCTCACTATTATCTAATAAAACAATGCTGCGGCCCAGCAATTCTTCAATATCGACATTCATGACTCGAATATCATTGGCGTTGTTCATTTCGCTGAGAATCGGGAGTCGTTTAACTTGAACGTTGCAATTGAATAAAAGACTTAAAATTTCTCTCAAGCGCGTTTTGCTTATATCGCTTATCGCAATGATGACGCGATCGACTTTATATTTGCTGATGACCTGGGCGACATTATTGATTGGTCCAGTCACAGGAATTCCCGAATATGTCGTTCCAAATTTGATGGGATCATCGTCGACAAACACAACAATTTCTGTATCAGATTTTGAGTTCGTACGCGATTCATCAATTACGATGCGCGCGGACGCGCCTGCACCTATAACAAGAGTTCTAGCCAGTTTTTTATCTCGTCTTCCATAGCGGTTGCTAATCGATTCAAAAATTCTTTTCCCATATCTGCTTCCAATGAGTATAAATGTTTGACAAACAATGCATAGGATCCATGTAAATGGATTGAGAAGAGGCAGAACATAAGCGTGCTTTATCCCCAAGTCGTCAACTGTATATCCCAATAGTGGAATATTATTTCCGGTCAAATAGTGAAGAAGGACGAAAACAGCAAAACAGCCGAGTGAGACTAAAAAGGACACGATCGCCACTTGAACAGCATCCATAATCCCAAAGTTGGCAGTCAAAATTCGATAGATGTGCAATATGGCAAACAGAATTACGGTGATCGATGAGAGAACGAGACCGCTGATGATCAAAAGCAATATTTCGGTTCCGCTCCATGTCTGAGTGAAGTTGATCGAGCCACAAACCCACAGAGTATAGCAAGAAAGAATGATGGCGAAATCAATCACTGCGTGAATCACTTCGCGCCTTATTCTTCCCGAGTTAATTTTTACTTTATTTTCCATATGTGTCTTGCAACATTTTATCATTTATTACTTTTTTGTATCAATAAAATGTGCAATCTTCTCTAATCTTTTCAGATCTCTTTTTTTCAAATGCCAGCCAAGGGCTTCTTTGTTTGCGAGCAATTGCTCGGTATTTTTTACACCGACGAGAACGATTGAGTTTGGAATATAGTCAAGAATAAATCTCATCGCGATCGATGAGACGCTTCTGTTATATTCGCTCGACAGTTCTTTTAGAACGCACACCATCTGCATATTGTGTTTAAATCGCTCGCCATGAAAATTGACATATTCTGGCCTCAATCGGCGATCCCCTTCTTCAAAAATGGTGTTCTCGTCGATACGACCTGCAAGAATACCTTGGCCTAAACTCCCCCACGTCAAAGGTGTGATGCCAATTCTATTCAAGAAAAAGAAATCGTCTTCGTTCTCTCTTGTGGCGAGCGAATATTCATTTTGCAAAGAAGAGATTTGCTTGTCATACTCTTTTAATTCTTCGAGATCTTTGCCATGAATATTCGAAAAACCATAGGCGCGAATGCGCCCATCTTTTTTGAATGACTCCAATGTGCCTATAACATCTTTAAGCGGTGTCGTTTCGTCGCGATAATGAACTTGAAATAAATCGATATAATCGGTTTGCAATCTCTTTAAACTCTCATTGAGGGCTTCATTCATATATTCAAAGGAATTGTCATAAAATGTTTTGCCATCTTTTCTTCGACAACCGCATTTAGTAGCTATAATAGCTTCACTTCGCCGGCCTTGAATGGCTTTGCCTAAAACGATCTCGCTTTCACCTAAACCATAGATATCCGCGGTATCAAAGAAATTAATGCCATTATCCAATGAGGCGTGGACAGCCTCGATGAAATCATCCTCATTGGTTTTGCCCCATCCATATCCACCCATCGGGCATCCACCAAAGCAGATCCTTGAAACTTTTAAGGATGAATTGGCTAATCTAACATGATTGTGATCTTTTCGTCTTATATGAAAAATCTTCATGATGACGAGGATTACTGTTTTAAAAAATATTGACAAGTCGGTGAAAAAGGAAATTTTCATCGCATACTCTAATCTCAGGTTAATTTTTTCCTTAAGAACATATTTTTCATATGCCTCATCAGCGTTAGAACTGCCCACTACGCTTTGTAAATCAACAAACTTCATCGAAGAAAAATCAGTTATGCCCGGTCTCACTTCAAGAATGTATTTTTCAAGACCTCGGTAATCGTTGACATATTTCAGAAGTTCTGGACGAGGCCCGATGAAAGACATAGTGCCCATTAGAACATTAAACAATTGAGGTATCTCATCAAATTTTGTCGCCCTTAATAGCTTTCCTATTTTTGTGATTCTAGAATCGCGATACGCTGTCGTTCCTCCACCGATTTTGTCAGCGTCTTTCACCATGGTTCGAAATTTGATGATATGAAAGGGCTTGTTGTGGTATCCACCGCGCTCTGGAGCATAGAAAACTGGTGCTCCAGATGTGAGTAAAACAAGAAACATTAGAATTAAAATCAATGGTGATAAGACGATGATTAACAACATGGACAACAGAATATCGAAAAGACGTTTTACAAAATGATTATAAAATCCATTTGTCTTTTTTCTCAATATCGCATCATTCATTCTTGGCCTTCCTTTTGCGAAGAACATGCTTATACATCCATCTTTTCATGCACGCCGGTTGCAGAGTAAAAAGATCTGTCTCTAGAGAATAAAATTTATATTGCCACCACGAAATATAAGCCGTTTGGTACATGTGTTTGCGAAGAGCTCTGAGATTTTGACGAAGCATCTTGCCCGATCTCCGCGAAATCTGTCCTTCGCCGACTCGAACGCATACCGCTGGCTGTTGTATATTTGAACAGCGAGCGCCAGCCTGAATCAGGGAGATGACGAGCGAATAGTCCTCTCCAAGTCGAAATGTATTATATCCGCCAACGGAAAGCACCATGCTTTTTTTATACATGATCGTGACATGATTGATGGGATTGCGCTTTTTTGACATTTTGACTATTTCATCATGACTTTGAGGCTGATATTTTGTATACAATGGTTTATCAATCGACTCATTGAATTCAATAATCGCCCCACCGACGACATCAAACCCTTCATTGATTCTTTCGAGTTCAAGCCTCATCCTATCTGGACACGATATGTCATCAGAATCCATTCTCGCGACGATTTCGTTGCGGCAGATAGCAAAGCCTTTATGGGCGGCGCGACCCGGTCCAACATTTTCTTTTAAAGGCAAGATGTCGATCATTCCATGATATTTAATCTCGTAATCATGAACAATTTTATTCAATTCATCGGTCAAAGGGCCATCGAGGACGATGACAAATTGATCAGGGGGAAGCGACTGAGTGACTATACTCTCTAAACTCTTTGCAAAAAAAGAAGGGTCTTCCTTTGCATAGACGCATTCAAGGACGGAATATTTTTCAAATTTTTCCATAGATGCTTCGGTTAAAAACTAGCCTCCCCAACGCACGCTTCTAAAAGTGAATTTAAGCGAGATGGTCGTGCCATCATCAAGAACAAAACTATTAACGGTGAGTTCAAGCTGAAAATAACTGATTAATTGAAGGGTGTACTCCCCTATCATTCTAGAATCCGTTGATTCTGTAATAGTGAAGTAATACATCCCGGTATCGGAATGTGGGATTCCTGTTCCGTAATATGTTCCTTTCGATTCGATCAAAGGGTGGTCTGTTCCTATTCTCTGATAATTGAACTCAAAAACGCCTAATTGAGGTGCTGGATTTTCATTCGTGATTTCAGGTATATGCATTTGAATATAAGTCAGTTTGGACGGCACATCAAAATAACCTGAATTCTTAAAATCTCGTCCGCACGCTGTTGAGTCGCCAGCGCTAGTGCTGACTGTGGTACAGGTTGTATTATCCCAAAGTTGCTCAAGATTAAATCTCTCCTCAAAGAAATTGTGGCGGATTGTCACCGTATCCCATTGGCACGAGGCCAAAGCGATCGCACTGAAGAACAACACAGTAAACTTTTTAACTGAAGCTCTCATACAATTCACCTTTCTTTTCGTAAGATTTCGCAAGCGCGATAGGCGTCAGGACAACAGCGAAGTTGTAAATGAATATGCTGGCAGATCCAGAAATGCCTAGTATGACTTGTTCCGCCATCGTTAGAACGAGGAACGATATAAATATTGCGATAGAGACAACGGCGACATTTTTATTAAATTTAATATTTCGCACCATGACGAGGAAAATGTAGCTCAAAAGCAGCAGATAAATGCTGAGCCCGATTATTCCATAGCTACAATAAATATAGATGAAGCCGTTGTGAAACCATCGATTAGTCTCTCCAGACATGTAATACAGATTGTAATTGGCGAGAGTCTTTGAGTAGCCAAAGAATAGAGATGGTCCCCTCATCATGTAGAAAGCCAAGTTCCAAAGTTCGGTTCTTTCTTCGAATGTTTTGATGGAAGCATTAATAAATAAGCTATTCATCATCGAATTGAGTTTAGGAACAGCGAGTACCACAAAAATTCCGGCGGCGCACACAACGACGAGAGAACCGATAATAATCGAATTTCGAATAGGGTGCTTTTTGTAAGAAAACGCAATCCAAAAAACAAAGCCTACAAAGAAAAGTAATACTGCACCTATAACGGCGGTTTTGCACAGCGATAAAATAGAGAAAATAAAGAACAGACCAACACATATACCGTATATGATCTTGTGATATTTTTGTCTCGTGATTATAAAACAGACCGAACTGGCAATAATGGCTTGTAACAAGAAATCGCCAAAGTCATTTTTGGAACCAAATGTGGCTTGAATAATGATATCATAACCGCTATATCCACCATCCGTATAACTCAAGAGTTTCATGTACTCAGCACGCTCAAAAATAATTGAATACGTACATTCGGCAAGCATTAAGAAAATAACGGGCAAAAGAATATATATGAGGTGTTTACGACTTCGCACACAGTAAGGAAAAATAAAGAGAAAGCAATAGGCAAATGACAGATCAAAAAACAATGAAACAGTACTTGAAATGTTATCTTCCATACCGATTTGAATACTCGATATCGTCGTATATAAAAATTGTGGATCGGTATAAGATGTGACAAGAAAAGTTGGAGAAAATAAAGGAACGAGCATCGAAGTGGTCAATAGTATTGAGAATAATATTATCCAAGGGTAATTCGGTCGTATTCGATACGATATTGAAATGCAAACAGCATATAAAACGAAAATTAAGGCGATCATCCCGCGATAGATGAGCTGAGTGGTCCCTTTCGAAACAAAGTCTCCGAGAATCGGAACTGAATATGCAAAATATGGCAAAGAGACCAAAATAAAATACGCAATAATGAAAGGAATAAACATTTTTTCAAATAGTTGCCGTTTATTTCTAATAAAGTTAATTAATTTCATCATAAGTATAAATGGGAATAATATCTTTGTAATTATATCATACTGCGCAACCGCGTGCGAAGTTTTGAATAATGTTATCATATTGTAAAAAATGAATCGGAAAAAGTCAAAATAGACAGCTGAAATTTGTCCGAATAAAAAAGAAGTTTGTGTATTTAAAAAAGAAACATAATATAATTTTGTGTGAGAAGAATGATGAATCAGTTGAATAAGGCTTTTAATTTTATAGACAGAAATGCCATATTTTTTAATTTCGGATTAGCCTTTATTTGTTTTGGCACCCTGATAATACCATCATTCTCATCTGGGTCTCTGCCTGGTTTGATCTATCGTGCGGCCGTATTATTGTTGCTCGTATTATTTGCCTTCATTCTTTGCATCACAAATAAATTGAAAAACATTATTTTGTTTATCTGCATGGCCATATATGGTCTTTCAAATATCTTAGTAGTCTCTCTCATACAATGGACTAATGCCGGCAATGGAGACAGTATTTCCGTCATCACAAGATTGAGCGGAATTGCTCAAGTATTAGGAATTATGACTATTGCTCTCATATCGTTTATTGTTATCAGGAAGAAATTTTCGCGATTACAGATACATATATGCCTAGCTATGACATTATTATTATCATTATTATCTGCCGCATATGCGCTTTGTTTTCAATTCGATGTCATCATCAATTCTTTCTTTGCTGAGCACGCAACGCTTTATCAAGTCACATCCTTTTTTAATGATAAGAACGCTTTCGGCTGTTTGCTAATGATCGGAATGATCGCCGCATTCTTTTTAGCGGAGCTATCTAAAAAAAGTCGCTATTACTTCTTTATGATTCCGCTCATTCTTCTACTCATCGTATCGAGGGCCAAAATTGCAATTTTATTATGCTCATTGTTTGGATTGACTCTTCTCATATATAAACTCATCACTAATTGGAAAAGACATAGGATCACAGTTGTGACGTGTATGTCTTTGCTAGTTATATTAAGCACATCGCTCGTTTTGTTTTTACTAATTCCTGCGATTCATCAAAGCGGCGTTGCAAATCAAGTTTATTATTACATCACCCGCACTTTTATTAACGATGGAATAGCGACTGTCACCGAAAGGTTTGAAAAATGGAATAATATCTCCTCTCTCTTCTCTTCTCCTCTAGTCATTGTTGGATATGGGGAGCGAACTTCTCTATTTGTCATCGATGCGCTAAGAGGATACAAAAACGCTGATAACGTTTATATCTCAACGCTTCTTGAAGGCGGATTAATCAAACTGCTTTTATATTTCGGATTCATTATAAGTTGCATCTATTACGCTACAAAATCGATAAATAAAAAAGAATCCCTAATCTACTTCCTTTCATTTATCGGCTTGATGCTCATCTATGGATTCTTTGAAGATGTTTCATTCTTATCGACGAGTGCTCTGTCGATGGTAATCTGTTCTTTCCTAGTGATTTTGCCGAATAGTTTCCAAGTTTACGAGAAAAGATCACTTCACTAATTTTTCGTATTCTTGAATATAGTTCTTCACCATTTCTTCTTTGGAATATTTATCGTGCGCTTCTTTTTCAATTCGCTTATGAGAAACAGTTTTCGATTTTGCAATCCATTTGTCAACCACACTTGACAATGAGTCGATGTCCCCATACTTGACAAATGATGAATATTTGCTCAAAGCGATTGATTCTGGCCCACCAGCACAATAGCCGACAACTGGCGTTCCGCAGCAAAGAGATTCAGGAACAGCCATTAAGAACGTCTCGCGCTTATTCGGTAAAAGAGTTAATGAACTGGCTGAATAGAGTTGGGCTAATTCTTTTTGTGAATTTAAACGTCCGATAAAGATGACATTTTCTGGGGCTTTAATAAAATTAGCGGTTCCTGCAACGACAAAGATTAATCTCTTATTGTTGATGTGACGTCGAGCAATCTCTAAAAAAGTCGAACCTCCTTTTTCGGGAAAAGAAAAATTTGAGGTGACATTTAGAATAATTTGCTTGTTCGCAAACTTTTTTGACCAATGAGTCCTATCATATCTCTTAAAAATATCACAGTCGACACCATTTAGAACAGCGCTGTGTCTGCTATGAGAAAGAATTAAAGATTTTGATGCTCTGCTACTCACCCACGGTGAAACTCCCACCGCAATAAACTTCTTATATTCGGAAAATGCATTAGCGAATAAAGTGTTTGATTTACTGACATTATCCTTCATGAAATTGTTGTCGATATCATGCAGATATGGGCAATCATGACAGCCTTTTATAAATCGTTGGCAATCGTTTGCGTAACCGCATGTCCCAGTGTACATAAATTCAGCGTGAAGAGTTAGAATAGAAGCCATTCCAGCGCGTTTAATTTCATTAATAAAGTATGGCACATCAATGAAAAAACCATTGAGGCAATGAATGTGAATAATATCGGGTTTAATCTCATGGATTTTTGCTAAAATTCGCTTTGTATTTTTGACGGAACAGGAATAATACAAACCAGTAAAAAGAGCTTTGATATGTGATCTGTGGGCAGCAGACTCGCTGCCAATTTTAAAAACATGAGAATCGTCTTCAAAACAATTTTCGCCGCGACCAAATATCACATAATTATCAATTTTTAATTGGTCGAGTCCGAGTTTGATATCGTGAACGATTTTCCCAACCGAACTCTTATCATATGTAGCGTTAATTTGAATAACTTTCATATCTTGTTCCTTTTTTCAAGGGTGCCTTTTATCACCATCAAAAATTTATTTGCGTTTTTATCTAAATTAAAATCAGCTTCGATTAATGAGTGGGCGTTTTGCACATATCGAGCAGATTCAACTTTATTATTCAACAAATTGACGAGAGCAGACTTGAGTTCCCTGATATCCTTCACAACTGCGGCACATTCAGGATGAGCGATAAAGTATCTGATGACATAAGTATATTCTGGACCGACCACTAATAGAGGAGATAATCCACCGAGTAAATCAGCCGTCTTACATGAAAATGTCGCTCCGATAAGCATTTTATCTCGCTTGCGAAATGACTCAATATTAAACGCGATTGGCGAGGAGTGAATCGCTTTTTGAAACTCGCTGTATGAAAGCGGGCCAGAAAGCATTATGTTATCAATATTTCTAAACGATTTTTTTGCAAGTTTAAAATTCGGTGAAATAACTCTCAGTTTATTTTCGCTCGATATCTCTTTTAATGCTCGAGCAATCTCGATAATCGTCATGTCGCGTCCTCGATCAATGTTCCCAGCATATGTGAACAGATGCACATCCTGTGGATTGGTCTCAGCATCGATTTTTGTCGACATCATTATGACCTTTGAATCAATTTTGAACTCTTTATCATAGAGGGATTTTAATCCGCTATGAAAGACAATCGTCTCGTCTGCGCATCGGTAGAGCCTTCGATAAGCACTTCGCACTTTTGCATAAAAAATTCGTGACAGAAATGAGAAGAATGATGGGCGATGAAAATACTCGTCTTCGGTCGTGTAAACAACGATGGGCAAATCGTATTGTTCTTTTAAATATATCGCCAAGTCTATCACAAAAACATTGCGCGAAGCATTTAACACGATGATGTCGGGTTTTGCTTGGATTATTAGATCTGCAACGTTTGTTCGATCCCATTTGCCATGCTTCCATATAAATTCTCTAAGCAAAAGCGAAAGAGCGGAATGCGTGCCAGATGCTTTTTTTGAAAAGGTTGGCCTCGTGATGCTCGATTCATCAAAGGTGATAAACTGACCGATATTTTTTGCTTTGAAAAAACTTTTCATCTTCTCTCTGTCGCTGAGTTTTAGATATCGGCATCCGGTTTTAACATCTGGATTCGGTCCAGAAAAATATATCATCGACAGATTAGAATCAGGGATAGAATGTGCCAGTTGTTCCATGACTCTTCCATTAGCATTTCGCGAAGAAAAAGCATTGCTTGAAACAAATAGTATATTTGGAAATTGTTTATCGTCTCGCGACATTTTATCTTCCTTTATAATACAAATCGGTAAATCGTCGATATTCGCCTGATTTCACATCATCGATCCACTTTCTATTTTTCATATTCCACTGAATCGTATCGACGATACCAGTGTCAAAATTATGTTTAGCTTTCCAACCGAGAGTTTCAATCTTGGTCGGGTTAATAGCGTATCTTCTATCGTGACCAGCGCGATCCTTGACAAAATTAATCGCCGTATCATCTTTTCCTAAAAGCTTTAAAATAGTGCGAACAATCGACAAATTATCGCGTTCGTTGTGACCGCCGATGTTATATATTTCCCCGACAATACCTTTGCGAATAATCAGATCGATGGCCTCGCAATGATCGGCGACATGCAGCCAATCCCTAACATTTTTTCCATCGCCATAAACTGGAAGTTTTTCATTGGTCAAGGCGCGATCGATCATGAACGGAATAAGTTTCTCCGGAAACTGATAAGGGCCGTAATTATTGGAACAGCGAGAAATAGAGACTGGCAGATTAAAAGTTCTTCCGTATGAGAGAACAAGGAGATCAGCAGAAGCTTTTGAAGCGCTGTATGGACTTGATGGATGAAGAACGTCTGTCTCTTTAAAAAGAGCGGTTGGATCATTCAATGGCAAATCGCCATACACTTCGTCAGTCGATACTTGATGAAAGCGTTTCACAGCATATTTTCGTGAGGCTTCAAGTAAGTTTGCCGTCCCGCTGACGTTGTTAAAGATGAATAAACTCGGGTTCTCGATCGAACGATCGACATGAGTCTCAGCAGCGAAATTGATCACGATATCAAATTTGTCTTTAGCAAATAGTTCATCGATAAATTCCACATCGCAGATATCGCCCTTAACGAATTTAAAATTTTTAGCTGTTTTCAATGGGCTCAGCGTTAATAGATTCCCAGCATAAGTCAATTTATCCAAGCAGACATAAAAATCTTCAGGATGCTTTTTGCACATCAACAACAAATAATTTGAACCGATAAAGCCTGCACCGCCTGTAACAAGTATTTTCATGCTCACACCTCAATATATAATTTTTCCGTTAGCGACATTTATTAAATGTTTTCCATAAGGACTATTTCCCATGACTGATGCGCGCTCAATTAATTTCTCTTTAGAGAGCCATCCGTTGATATAGCTGATCTCTTCGAGACAGCCGATTTGAATCCCTTGTCTTTGCTCGATCATTTTGACGAATTCCGAGGCTTCAGATAATGAATCATGGGTGCCTGTATCGAGCCAAGTGAAACCTCTTCCGAGAAGATCAATTCGCAATCTCTTTGATTTCAAGTACTGGTCAATAACGCCAATAATCTCTAATTCTCCACGGCTAGATGGTTTAAGTTTTGATGAGTATTTTACTGCTTTGTTATCGAAGAAATATAAACCGGTAATAGCGTAATTAGATTTTGGGTTGCTCGGTTTTTCTTCGACAGAGAGAACTTTGAAGTTTGAATCAAATTCGGCAATTCCAAATCGTTCCGGATCATTGACAAAATAGCCAAAAATCGATGCGATACCTTTTTCCGCAAACTCTTTGGCGTCAACAAGGCGCTTGCGAAGGCCACCACCATAAAAAATATTGTCGCCTAAAATAAAACACACCGAATCGTCCCCTATAAAATCTTTACCGAGGATAAAAGCTTGCGCTAATCCTTCTGGCTTGGGCTGTTTAGCATAAGAGATCTTGATTCCTAAATTCGAACCATCACCGAATATTTCTTTGAAACGCGACTGTTCATTAGGCGTAGTTATCAATAAAATGTCATTGATCCCGGCCAGCATGAGAATGCTCATGGGATAATAGACCATAGGCTTGTCATATATAGGTAAGAGCTGTTTGCTCACCGCCAATGTCACAGGATAAAGTCTTGTTCCACTACCTCCGGCCATTATTATACCTTTCATTTCTTTTTCTCCTTTTTTCTAAAAAACAATAGTTTGCCAGGCAAAAAAATCATCATCATCATGAGCAAAACCGAAACTAGAAGCATGACAAATGAATCGGTGTTTCCATAGAGGAAGCCAGGCAACGTTTTAAATAGTTGATAAAAGACTAAAATACCAACGCCCGTAAGGAAAAAAGCAAAGATCATGATGAGAACGAACATCAAAAACTGCGTCCTCGTTTCATAGTCTTTTGTATATGATTTGCTACGCGTGATAACTTTTCGAAAATTGTATATGCCATACAAGCAGACAAGCGTTAAGAAAACGGAGACAAATAGAGCGGTGATCCATCCGGGCATGAAATCCCAACTCATCGGTTCGCCAGCCGCAATTCTAGCTTGAATCTGGCTCTCGCTCATCTGTGCTTCGGCTGCAGCATAATAGTTATATGGGCTCTTGTAAAAGCCATATAAAAACCACCCAACGCACGAACATATGGCAAAGAGCAGAACAAAAAGAAAATGAATGATGTATTTTTTGAGGATGGCAAAATATGATTTGAGAGATAGATCAGACGAATTGCTCACTGTCTCAAATGAGGCAAAAGAAACTTTATCGATTTTGTCCTCGATCATCGAATATGTAAATGATTGACAGGTGAGCAAACTAGAAAATGATTCAGAAGGGAGAATAGTCAAGATGACGATTTGATTTTTAAAATTTTCAACAATCTCGGTGTAGGTTTCAATAACGCTGGATGAGGAGTTGGACAGATCAGCGATGCAAAAGGAATATCCATTTGCAATCGCAAAAGAAACGCCGTTCTCAATCTGAATGGGAAGCAGCGATAGCTCAACTCTCTCAAAACTTGAAGTGTTTAAAACGTAAACATTTTGGCGAAAGAAGGGCTTTGTGATATCGTTCAAAGTTAGAACATTAATATTTTTAACGATGATGAAACCTTGATATTTTTCACCGATGGTCTGTCCCGTTATCAAATTGCAAAAAGATTTTGCATATTTGCCCGAAAGAACATAGTGACCATTTTCGGCAATAGAAAAATCATTAATCGGCTGATCATCAACAAATGAATTAGTGACTTTAAGCATATGAAATTAAATCATTTTTTAAAAATGATATTAACATTATACAACAAACGCGCAGCAAACTAATAATCTTTCAAATATACACTATTTGATATTCAAAACCTTAATCGTTTTTTTGTATCTTTCAATCTCATTATATGAAAAGCTTCCATCATACAAAAGACTATTCAGAACTCGGTTATTATCTCCAAAAACAACAACCTTAATCGCGCGTTTATCAGCATATTTTAAAAGGGAATTATATGACATTTTGAAGGATGATAACTGTTTAATCGCCAAGACAGTGACATGGTTCTGCCTGATGATTCTCTTTATTTCAATGGAGTAGAGCATAGAATTTATTCGACTCGATGATATCGGCGAGGAGAGATGACCAACATCCTTCATAGGAGACAATGGTTTTTTCGTTAAAAGATAATAGATTGGAAGATTCCTGACAGTTTTTAATTCTGGCTCAAAATCAAAAGAAAATTCATCCGAAAAAACAAGGATGGATTTGCTACCTTTTGGATTTGTCTCGGTGAAGCGGTTAAGAGCGTTGCTCTCATCGATGGTGTTTCTTGAAAATGGATAGCTAATAAACGCTAATGGTGCGAGCGAGAAAGCAGCTATTCCGTTACCGGCGGTAAGAATTCCAAAGTCGAGCGTACCACTCGCGATAATTCCAAGAAAAACACACAGAGCAATAACCTGACTTTTTCTAGAATAAACTCCACCTTTATTATAATAGGAAACGATATAGAACAAATAGACGATGAACAGCAGGAATGGAAACAAACCATAATTCGCTAAAATATCCAACTGATAATTGTGCAAATTATAATAGCCGCCGAAATATAGTGCTGCGTGATTGCCAAAAATAATATTTTCGCTGATTAAGTTTAAACTATGAATCCATAGATCATATCTCGAATCAACAGTCTTAACACCGACGTTGTGCAATATTTCATGAAGAGTTGGATTTTGTCTACATGCAAATATAGCAATGATGTAGAGAGAGGCGATAAAGAAAGGCATGATTATATAGAGAAGTTGAATGGGTCGCGCAATAACTATTTTTTTCTTTCTTAAAAGAGTAACGATTGCCGAAATAGCGATCAAAGCAACCGTAACGATCGCGTTTCGACTCAATGTTTCCCAAATCAAGAACAATATGAAGACAATAAGAGCGAGATTTATGCTTTTATATATCCACGAACGAATAGAGAAAACACCGAGAACAAGCATTGCGAATATGGCGACTAGCACGGTCGCGATAGCATTTGGATTTGAATAATTCATCGATAGAAACCGACCATTAGCAAATTCTGTATCAATCTCCATATAAACGCGACCAAAACCAGATGCATATGCTAGTACAAAAAATAAGGCGAGAGCGGTCGCAATCAAACACATCGCTTGAAGGCACCATTTATGAGTTTCACTCGTAAAAGCGAGACCGATCGCGAATATTGTTAACATGAATAACAAAATGGATAGATAGTATTCATGATCATAGATCGGAAGATTTGGAATCGTCACAACGGCTAAGTTGACAACTGTAACAAAAATGATTATCCAAGATCCGATGAGGACGATGGTATTTTTCAAAGGCGATGCCGCCTGATACACCACTATTTTCTTTTTTTTCTTCAGATATATGGCGATGAGATTTAAAATCATGCGCAGAACAAGCCACAGGCAAAAAGAGAAAATAATCAGCGAAAAACAAATTGATGATATTTGTGATAATGACAAGACTTGAAAAACAGTAGAAATTGAAAATAGAGAAACTAAAATCACCCACATCAACGAATCGATGTTTTTTCGCTGAAAAACAAAAGTACAAAATCTATTCTGTAACATAGTTTAAAACAATTTCTCCACCACCATTTATCGACCAAAAAGCTGAATTCCATCCCATCGTCTCAATCGTGACATTTTGAAATTCGATAACAAGGCCATAAACAACACAATTGCGCACGTTATATACATTCCCACAATAGTACGAGTTAGAAATCGCTAATAGATCGCTTGAGATGCCTAAAAATTCACCAGCGCTATCGATAAAAGGTAAAAGAGGAGTTGGATTCTTCCAGCCTATGACAGTTCGAGAGAGACAGTTATTTATGATCGATGATTTATTCAATTTTCCAATAAACCCGCCGATGGCCAAGTTGTTCCCGCTAAAATATTCAACATCAAAAACGTTGAAGACATAAGAATCGCAGATCTGTGTTTGATCGATAGAAAAGGCGACGATGCCGCCCAAAACACCTGAAGCATTCGGTGAGGAGACATAACTAAAAGAGCAAGCGGTGAAACAATTTATGTATAGTCCTTCCGTATCAAAACAGGCAAAACCACCGAAATAATTAGAGGTGGAAGAGCTGACTGCTGAAGCGCTTATGCTCCCTTCGATATAACTCGTTTTGATCAAACCGAAGTTATTGATCGTAACATAGCTGAGACAGAGGTCCGATAGAGAAGAAATGATCGTATCTGATTTAACATGAACGTTGTTTATTACGCCATTATTTTCATAGCAGATAGCAGCATAATTAGTCTTTTTTGCCGATATTTGTGCGTTTGAGTAAACGAAATTACAATGCGAAATGGTACCGCGATTTATGATGGAAAAGGCTGAGATTGTCACATCAGAAAATGTTTTGGAAACATCGATGGAAGCGGTGTTGATTTCAAGATTTTTGATGATGCCATCATTCTGATAGAAAAGGGCGCTATAGTACACTCCGCTGATTTCGGATAGCGAATCTTCCGAAACGGTGTATCCCAAAATCATTCCGCCGCGCCCATCGAACACGCCAGTGAAAGGAGTGTTCTGGTCACCGATCATTTTGATAGGTCGAGTGAATTGCAGATTGCCGATAAGCTTGTACTTTTTATCCATGCCTCGGCTTATGTTTTCAAATTCAGCCTGATTGTGAATGACGACATAATCATCGGTGTTCAACGCGATGACAAGAGCGGTTGAAATCGACACAAAGGAAAGGCATAGAATTAACGCAAATATAATCTTGCTAACAATCTGTCCTTTGGTGTAGATTCTCTTTTTTGCCATATATCGATATAATACCCTATTTATTAAATAAAGATTTAGACAAAATCTTCTTCGTCCAGTGTCAGCAGAGCTTTGAACAGAGCGACATCATCTTTTGTGGTTATTTTAATATTGTCAGAAAATCCCTTCGAAAAATATATGGTGTGCCCTAGTTCGAGCATGAGCGTATTAGCGTACACCGAATTATCAATACCCTTGCGATATGCCTCGAGCAAAGCGTCATACAATTCTTTTAAATGATAGGCTTGGGGAGTTTGAACACGCCTGACCGTGGAGCGCTCAATCGATTGATTGCCAGACAATTGATCGGATGTCGCAACCAAAGTTTCATGGCACGGAAGAGAGGCGCAGGCATTGCCATTTTTATTCGCCACTGATATCAGATCATCCAGAACAGCAATCGGAACAAAAGGTCGAACAGAATCGTGAATTATCACCAAATTTTCATCGCTAAATTTCTGGCTGTGAAGATATTTCAAACCATTGAATAAACTCTCTTGCCCATTCTTGCCACCTGGAATAGCGGCAGCATATTTTGCAATGCGATATTTTTTGATAATCTTTTCTAGTTCTGGAATATATGGTTCATAACAAACAATGATGATTTTGTCGATGAGAGGATGTCTTTGAAATTCTTGCATCGTATACGCAATAATAGGTTTCCCTTTAACTTTGACAAATTGCTTCGGTTTACTAGCGTCGAGCCGTGAACCGATTCCACCTGCGAGCAACAATGCGATGTTCATAACATTCTCCTTTTTGTTAAATTTGTTTAGCTTTGTTTGTATACATTCGATAAAGCTTTTCAAGCTTCTTAATGATCTCGTTTTGCGAAAAGTGTTCAAGAGCATCATAATTCGGAGAAGCGCGATCTTGTCTTATAGAAAAAACATCTCCCCATTTTGCATGATCGACGATCGGCAAGAGGTAGACATTATCATTGAAAACAGCTTCTGGTATCACTCCGGTAGAAAACAGGCACGGGCATCCCGCTGACTGCGCTTCGAGACCCACCATTGGAAATCCTTCATATAGCGAAGGGAGGGCGAATAGATCAAACGCACTATAATATCCTTGGACATTTTTATTAGGCTCAATAAATACTATGTATTTTCGGACTTTTTGTTTCCAAGAATAATTTTTAAGTTTTTTTAATAGCGGTCCATCACCGACGACGAGCATTCTTACATTCGGGTTTTTTGTTCGAGCATCTTTTAAGGCGTTTATTAAAAATTTCTGATTTTTCGTTTTAACCATGCGCCCGATGTGGCCGATCAATATCGTGTCAGCTGAAATCTCCAGTTCGTCGCGAATGGCTTTTCTCGCTGATTCAGAGTATTGGAATTTGCGCAGATCGACAGGGTTGTTCATGATGATAACCTTGCCCTGTTGAAAAGCTTTTTTGCCAAAGAGCCAGATGCCAGCGTAGGCGCTGACAGCAAAATAGCATGTCGCATATCTTCTCGCAAAAGGTCGAAGCATCACTTTGGCGATATTGCGAAGAAACTCACCGCGACCATATGTGGAATGGTTATGCGAAATCCGCACTGGAACTCCGCATTTCTTAGCGATTCGCAAAGGAAAAACACTCAATGTGTTCATGTGAACATGAACGATGTCATATTTATTCTCGTTTAAAACTTTTTCGAGCTCAGGATTTTTAAATTTCTTGCATGAATCGATAATGATGACGCGACCACCATCTTTTTCAACATCATCTTTATAAAAGAGCGAAGAATCTCTATCGCAAATAA
Source organism: Bacilli bacterium (assembly GCA_041653015.1). Lineage (GTDB taxonomy): Bacteria > Bacillota_I > Bacilli_A > RFN20 > CAG-826 > JBAZGG01. Next base: position 22,995 of record JBAZGG010000012.1, read on the forward strand.
AATGGATTTCAAATTCATTTTTATTGATGTTACGAAAATAATTCATGATGACGGCTTCGACGCCACCCGATGAAAAATTACCGACGATCTCAGCAACTTTGATTTTATTTTTCGGCATCTTCTTTTTCTTGAGCAAGCATCTGCTCAGCCACCCCTGTATCCTCGCTGAAGAACTTCAGAATATCTTGGTAAACGATCTCGTGATCGGTTTCGTTCAAAATTTCGTGGCGCATATGAGGGTAAATGATCAAATCGACACTCTTGATGCCGATCGTCTTGTAGAGATTATAGAGTTTTTTAGGACCTTTTGACATCTCGCCGACAGGGTCTTGCGCCCCTCCGATGATCAGAATTGAGATATCGTCTCTAATCTTCTTCAAAAACCTTCGCTTATACAATCGATTTAAACCCTTGAAAAACTCGCGATAAAACCCGCCGCTAGCTGTCCCGCCGCACAGAGGGTCTACATTATATTTCTCAACGTTGGTTTCATTATATGAAAGCCAATCGCAATCAGTCTTTCGATTCTTAACCGATGTGACACAATTTCCTAAACATAGTTTTGATAGAAATGGAGAAGGTCTATTTCGGCGCTTCTTCGTCGCGATCACTCTCGACAATAAATAAGCGAAATTAACTCCGGCTTTTTTGCCAGAAGTGCCGCACAAAACCACTTTGTTGACGTGTTCCGTGTAGCGCTGAATATAATCTTGGACGATGAATGATCCCATCGAGTGACCCAATATATAAGTGGGCCGACAAGAAACGCGTAAACGCGACACGACTAGGTCGAGATTTTTAACAGATTTTGAGAATCCTGATTTTGGCCAAACACCATATTCACCAGGCTTTTTGACATTTTCACCTTGACCATAGTGATCAAAGCAAAATACATCATAGCCATGCTGATTTAGAAAGCGAGCAAAATCATCATATCGATTGGAATGTTCGAGCATTCCCGTCACGATGATGATATTGGCTTTAGGATTGCCAATCGTCCACGAACGGCCGTAGAGCACTTCGTCATTTTTTAAATGAATGTCAATTAAATCTTTGCCCATGATGTGAGCCTCCTTGTCATCTGATACCATCGGGATTCTTCTTTTGAAAATTCCATGAGTCGCGACAAGCATCTAAAATGCTTTTTTTCGCTATCCAATGAAGATCTCGATTCGCTTTTGAGACATCGGCGAAGGAAATATCGATATCGCCAGGTCTTCGATCAACGATAACATATGGAATTTTGATGTCGTTGGCTTTTTCGAAAGCATGTATTAATTCTAATACAGATGTGCCTTTGCCTGTGCCTAAATTATAAATTTCAAACCCGGGATTGTCTCTAAATTTTTTAATGGCGGCGACATGCCCAGAGGCTAAATCGGAGACGTGAATATAATCTCTAACACCAGTGCCATCTATCGTTTTATAGTCATTTCCAAACACTCGCACCTGTTTTAATTTGCCGATGGCGACTTGGGAAATATAGGGCATTAGATTGTTGGGGATGCCTTGTGGATCTTCGCCGAGAAGACCGCTTTTATCCGCACCGATAGGATTGAAATATCGAAGCAGAATAACATTGAGTGACGGATTGGATTTTTGAAGATCGCCTAAAATTCTCTCGATGAAATATTTGCTCGTGCCATACGGATTGGTCGTGCCACCCGTTTTGTCATTTTCGTCAAAAGCGCGCCCGATAGGATCGCCATAGACGGTGGCGCTGCTCGAAAAAATAATATTTTTGACACGATATTGGCTCATCAATTCTAAAAGCGTGAGCGTCGAATCTAAATTATTGCGATAATATAGAAGCGGTTTAGCGACCGACTCTCCAACAGCTTTTAAGCCAGCGAAATGAATGACAAAATCAATTTTTTCTTTTTTAAAAACCTCTTCTAAGGCCGCCTTGTTGCAGACGTCGATCTCATAAAATTTAGGAGCGATTCCTGAAATGGTTTTAATTCGATTTAAAACATCTCTTTTACTATTCGCAAAATTATCAACGATGACCACATCGTATTTATTCTTAAGAAGTTCGACTGCTGTGTGAGAGCCGATATAGCCTGTTCCACCCGTAACTAATACTGACATATTTTACTCCTTTGCTTTTGCATCTAATTCTTCGCGATGCTCTTTTGCTCCGCTCGCTCTCTACGACTCAGCTGCAATAATTCTCTTGAGCGGCGTCGATTATCAGAAGTATTGCATGATATTCGCCGCGATCGTAACAATTTCATCAGCGATTTCGTTTAACCACCGCTGAATAATGATGAGCTCATCATCGGTGATGGTCACCTTTTTTTCAACTCTTCAACGAGCACTTTATTGCTGAGGGATGGATTGGCCTTCCCACCGCTCAACTTCATCATTTGACCAACTAAGAATCCAATAGCCCGATCCTTGCCGTTTTTGTAATCGATAATCGACTGAGCATTGGCGTTTAAAACCTGATCGGCTATCTTTCGGATAGCTTCTTCGTCGTTGAGCTGTTCAACGATGCCCAACTTCTGCTTTGCCTCGGAAGCGGGTGTTCCATTCTCCGCCATATGGGCAAAGATATCTCTTGCCTGCTTGTTAGAAATCATTCCTTTTTCAATCATGCTCAAAAGTTCGATAAGCATCGAAGGAGTGATTAAAAAATCACGAAGTGATATTCCATTTTTATTCAAATACCCAGCGATATCTCCGAGCAGCCAATTCTTAATCATCGAATAATTCTTTGAAGAGGCGGCGCACTCATCGAAATAAAAGGCTGATGAGCGGTCAGCAATAATCTTTTCTGCATCGCTTTCAACAAGACCATATTTTTGAACATATCGATCTTTCTTTTGGTTGGCCAATTCTGGACAGGATGCAATAGCATCAGCAATAAATTTGGCGCTTAGTTTTATCGGAGTAATATTCGGCTCAGTAAAGTATTTATAATCGACGGCATCTGTCTTGATGCGCATCGTTACCGTCTGTCTTGTCATCTCATCAAAGCGACGCGTCTCTTGAATTATCTTTTCGCCCGAAGCCAAAACGTTTTGCTGACGAATTATTTCGAAATTGATCGCGTGTTCGATATTTGCGATGCTGTTCAAATTTTTGATCTCAACTTTTGTCCCTAGTGTCTCTGAGCCCTCAGGCTTGATCGAAATGTTGACATCGCAACGCAACGAGCCTTCTTCCATCTTGCCATCGCTCACATCGGCATAGACGACAATTCGCCTGATCTCTTCGACATATCTCATCGCTTCTTCGCCACTTCTGATATCGGGGCATGAAACGATTTCGATAAGAGGAGTTCCAGCGCGGTTATAATCGAGAAGTGTCGCATCGGCAAAATGGATTTGCTTGCAGGTATCTTCTTCCATGTGCAACCGTTCGATGCGGATATGTTTTCTGCCTTTCGAAGTGTCGATGTCTAAATAGCCTTCTCGGCCAACAGGTCTAGCGTTCTGCGTGATCTGGTAACCCTTTGGTAAATCGGAATAAAAATAGTTCTTTCTGTCAAAATATAGCGTGTCATCGATCTGCATATTGAGCGCGTTTGATACTCTGATCGCATTGATTACCGCTTGCTTGTTAACGACCGGCATAGTTCCAGGAAAAGCCATGTCAAGGGGAGCTACTAGAGTATTGGGCTGAGCGCCGAATTCAACCGGCGCGGATGAAAACATCTTGCTCTTCGTCTTCATCTCCACATGTATCTCTAAGCCGATCACGGCATCATAGTTCATTTGAGCACCGCCTTTGCGCTGAGATTATATAATCCGGTGATGTCTTCAATGGTCTGACCGATTTGAAAGACTTCAGCCTCGCGAAATTTTTTGCCCATGACGTTAGCGCTGAAAGGCAACGAATCTTCTAAACCGATAGGAATGGTGAGAGATGGTAAACCAGCAAAGTTTCCTAGCACCAAATGGTTATCAGCGATCAGATATTCATCTGATAATCTATCGCTTGATCCTTCAAATAGCGGAGCTGGTGTCGGAGCGCCAGGCAAGAGCAGAACATCGAATTGCTCCATGATTTTATTGAGGGTGTTGACGATTAATCTTCGATTCTTCTGTGCTCGCAAAAAGAGAACGTCTTGATTTTCTCTCATGAGAGCGAAGCTGCCGATGACAAATCTTCTCTTTATCAGTTCAGAGAAGCCTCGGCTTCTGGCATTCATCATCACCTCTTGATAAGTCTTGCCATTATAAAAAGGTCCGAACTTAATGCCATCTAAGTTGGCGTTGTTCGATGTCGCTTCGGCACAGGAGATGACGATATATGTCGGATAAATAGTTTCTAAAAGTCGCTTTGGAAAGGACACGTATTGAACGAGAGCTCCTCTGTTTCGAAGGGCGACGATGAGCTGCTGAAATCTTTCGAAAATGACTTTGTCATTGATAGAATCGACAATCTCTTTTATAATGCCAATTTTCTTGCCTTTGATGCCTTCATTTAAGAGAGATGTGAAATCGATCACTTTTTCAAAAGATGAGGTCGAGTCTTTCTCATCGCGACCGGCTAAAACATTTAAAAGTGATGCGGCATCATAAACGCTTCGTGTAAAGTAGCCGACATGGTCGAGAGATGGAGCAAAGGGAAAAAGACCATAGCGCGAGATTCTTCCCCATGTCGCTTTAAAACCGACCAAACCAGAATAGGAGGCTGGTTTTCTAACTGAATCGCCCGTATCTGAGCCTAGTGCAAAGGGGGTGATTGAACCGCTGACAACAGCTGCGCTGCCACAAGAAGAACCACCGATCATTCGTCGGTGAGAAGGATCATAGGGATTATACGTTTTTCCTAAATGTCCAGTTGTGCCACTGCCGCCCATAGCTAATTCATCCAGCGTTGTTTTCCCGATCAAAATGGCATGCTTGGCCAATAGTTTATCGACCACGGTCGCGTTGAAGATGGGAACATAGCCAGAAAGGATATTGCTGCTCGCCGTTGCGGGAACATCTTTGACAGAAAAATTATCCTTGATGGCGAATGGAATGCCCCAAAGGGGATTATTCGCTTCCGGTTTAGTGAGTCTAGAAGCCGCTTCAAGCGCTTCTTTTTCCATGATTACTTCGAAAGCATTGTTGTTATCTTGTCTAGCGCGTTTGAGAGCTTCTTCAACCAAATCTAAAGGGGTGATGGTCTTATTGACCAATTCGCGATGAAGTTCCTTTATCGTCAAATCGAGCAGTTCCATCATCCGACCACCTTTGGCAATTTTATCTGATCATTTTTCACGCTGTGAGCGTTTTTAAGCGCATCTTCGCGATTGAGAGGGCGCGTTGAAGCATCTTCTCGTAAATATGAAGTTGTGCAGTCGAACGGAAAAGTCATCGGTTCAACGCTTTCTAAGCCTTCGATTTTACCGATTAGTTCCATCTGCTTAACGATGATGTCAAATTCTTTTAAAAGAGTGTCATATTCTTCTTCTGACATATCAAAAAATAATCTGTTCGCAGCATCTTTTAGCACCGTTTTATTAATTTCTTTCATAATCTTTCCAAATACATAGAGTATGTTATCACTTTTTCCCAGCATTTAATAGATGAGATGAAAGTTCATCTTCATCCATTACTTCAATATTTAGCTCTCTCGCTCTGTCGAGTTTTGAACCCGGGTCAACGCCATAGATTACAATATCGGTGGATTTAGATACTGACCCAGTAACCTTTGCACCTAAGTTCTCAAGCAATTCGGTCGCCTCTTTTCGCCCATATTTCGATAGCGAGCCAGTCAGCACAACGGTCTTTCCTTCAAAATAGGAATTGCGGGTGTTGGAGGTCGATCCTAAATAAGCGAAATTAAGGCCTTCGCCTCTGAGTTCGTCAATCATTTTTAATGATTCATCATCATGGAAAAAGTTAACGATGGATTCAGCGGTTGCTGGACCGACATCATCAACCATGAGCAAATCTTCAACAGAGAGAGATTTAAATGCATCTAATGACATATATTTTTTGGCTAAAACCTTCGCCATTTTTTCACCGACTTCTTTTATGCCGATGCCAAACAATAATCGCTCTAGCGAGTTCGTTTTGGATCTCGTGATGGCAGATAGCAAGTTGTCGATCGATTTATCGCTCCAACCATCGATATTCGTGATTTCATCGCGATGCGCCATCAGGCGATAGATGTCTGGAATAGATCTGATAAATCTTTGATTAAAGAATTGTTCAACGACTCTTTCTCCCATCCCATCGATGTCCATCGCATTGCGGCTGGCGAAGTGAATAATCCCTTCGATAGCTTTAGCTTCACAAGATGGGTTCACACAGAAATGCATCGCATCTTTTTTTACGAGCGGTTCTCCACAGACAGGACATCTGTCGATCATGATGAACGGTTTCTCATCTCCAGAGCGCCGTTCGATCATCGCTTTGACAACTTCTGGGATGACATCGCCAGCTTTTCTCAGCGTGACTATATCGCCAATTCTTAAATCTTTTTCAAAGACAAAATCTTCATTGTGCAGAGTGGCTCTCTGCACTAGAGATCCAGCCACGCGAACAGGTTCCAAAACAGCATTTGGCGTTATTTTGCCCGTTCTTCCAACGGTGAATATGATATCGAGAAGCTTTGTCGTCACTTCCTCTGGAGGAAATTTATAGGCGATAGCCCATCGAGGTGTTTTGGCAGTATATCCTAAAGTGTCATATAAAGTCATATCATCAACTTTGATGACGATGCCATCGATGTCATAATCGAGAGAGCCCCTTTTTGCGGCATATTCTGCGATATAGGCGATCACCTCTTCCACACCGTGACAAATTCTTCTCTCTCTATTCGTCTTAAAACCAAGAGATTGAATATAATTCAAAGCATCCGAATGCTTCTTAAAACCAAATTCAGAAGCGTTGGCGAAATAATACCAAAAAGCATCCAATGAGCGAGAAGAT
>JBAZGG010000013.1:0-28120 GCA_041653015.1 Bacilli bacterium
GGCTAAAATACCGAGGCAATAAGGAATCAAGCCGACGATGCCCCACTGGCCAAGTATCTCAAGGAAACCGTTGTGTGAGAATAAAGCAACTTTAGAAGGAACAGCTATTTCGCCACTATAGAAAAACAAAGTGTTATTAAACAATAAAAGACCTCTTCCAAACCAGAGATGAACACCGGTTGAAATAGAGATTACGCTATCCCAGATTTCCGTTCTCCCATCATAAGAGCCGATTCCTAGTTCAACATAATACTCAAGGATAAAGCGGCGCGCTTCATTAAACAATTGAACATCCATGAAAAATGGAAAAGGTATTAACAAAATGCCACATATACCCAGAATACCCGCCACCACCAAGAAGATGATATTTCGAATCTTGCTCTTTTTGAAAGTCGCGATCATGCGATAGATAAAATGCACGATGAAGGTGACAAGTGCTATACCAAAAGACGCCTTTGAAAAAGTAAAAAAGATATTGACGAAAAGGAAAATCAAAAAAACATAGTTATACCATTTTGGTAGATACGAGATGATTACATATAGTGACAGCATTCCCAAAAGGAGCATCAAGCCATACATATTCCGGTTAAAAACAAAAGATTGCGGGTGAATGTAACCTGAGAGTCCATGTTGATATAAATGAACATATGAATCAAAATCTAGAAAATAACTGACAAAAGCTGATATTAAAGAAACCGCTACTATGATATACATCAAAAATAAAATATACCGTTTAAAACTTATTAGCCGTGGGAGGACAATAATTTGGACATATACTCCTACTGCTGCAATTAAAACGAAAAGAAGACTCTTTGTTTTGCCAGCAAAGGTTGTTACAAATTCCTTAACAACTAATGTCTCAACTTCATCAACAATTTCGATTGCTTCAAAATATTGAATCTCAGGAGTTAAAAAAATACCGATGGTCGCGCTTATTACAATTAGTAATAAAATTAGGGCTAACAACCAATGTGTTTTCAAGCCATTGTATTTATGCTCACCATAAAAGTAAGAACCCAGTATGATGACTATTCCAGCGCATAAAAGAGCATATTCAAGAAGAGTGAATCCTCTTTGAAAATTGCTCAAATCAAAAATAACGACGTTTTCGGCAAAATATGCCATGAAAATCATCGCTATCCAAAAAAGAATATTAGTTAATACATTTCTATGTTTAGTAAGCATTGTTTTTGCATTGTTTCAATAGCATTTATATATTATCACTCCAATAATAGGAAATGCCATTTGTGGTTTGTATTAATGTACGTAAAATACGACAAAAGTATCTATCAATATCATTATAATAGTCATATTTTGTTCAAAGAAATTAGAGAAACCACAAATTTTGAACGGAATTTAGCAATACTTATGCGGCGTTAAAAATTTGGATTCTAATGGAATTTATGACAATGGATTCGTTGCACTTATTCATAAATGCATAAAGGCAAAAGAAATAAACATTATCAATATAAGCAAAAATGAAGTATTTTTTACAAATTAAGTCGCAGGAAAAGTATGTTTTACTTTATCCTCAACACTTATGTCCTTTCCAATTTGAACTTCAATGATTTTCAGCTCTGTTTCTGCAATAATTGTGTGGCACATTCCGGCAGTAATAGAAACGACATCACCGACTTTAATAACTTTTTTTGCATCATTAACAATAACGCTACCGCTACCGCTAATAACGATCCATACTTCATCGCGATGATTGTGGCTGTGATAGTTCATTTTTTGACCAGGGTTCAATGTGACTTTAACAGTCAAACTTTCATTTTCAACATCTAAAACTAGATAGCTGCCCCACGACTTTTCGGCAAACATGGTCTGCTGTTCGAAATTATCAACGTATGGTTTAATAAAACTAGATTGAGTTTTATCAGATATGAGTATGCCTTCAGGACTCGCGGTGATAACAACATTTTTAAGACCTACCGCAAGAATTGGAACGTTCAGTTCATTTATTACGTGGACATTGGAACTAGTACCGTCGATGATGGCCTTGCCGATAACGTTTTCTTCCATCGCTTCGGTCAAAGTGTTCCAAGTGCCGAGGTCTTTCCATTTTCCCGAAAATCTTACAACCTTGATTTTGCTTTCTTTTTCGACAACAGCATAATCAAAACTGATTTTGGTCAATTCGTTATATTTTGAATATAAATCTCGATAGTCACTGAAGTCATACATTCCGTGGGCTATTTTCATTATATATTTCAATTTGAAGGCAAAGACGCCTCCGTTCCACAAAGCTCCTTTAGAAATATATTTTTTTGCATCTCTTTCGCTGGGTTTTTCTTTAAAAGCCGAAACGCCACTGACTATATCTTGTCCTTTGGGTATTATATACCCATATTTTTCGCTTGGATATGTGGGCTCAACGCCCATTAAAACGAGATTGGAATCGCTTTTTCCGAGTTCATCTAACATTTGCTGAAGGCAAGCGAAATAGTCACTGCCAACGAGTGGATCAACTGGACAAACGACAACCGATTCATCTTCTGATAATCCTTTGACATCGCGAAAATAGGAAGCGGCGAGAACAATAGCCGGAAAGGTATCGCGACGACAAGGCTCGACTGATATACCAACATCATTGCAAAGCTGATTGCGTATTATAGATACCTGCTTTTTTGATGTAGCTATCGTTATCGATGCGTCTGGATTGGCGGCTTTTATTTGACGATAGATTCTTTGAACCATCGATTCGTATTGACCATCCTCAGTTTTAAACAGCTTAATAAATTGTTTTGAACGGATTTCATTAGATAGAGGCCACAGTCGTTTTCCCGATCCTCCGGATAGTAAAAGAATATTCATTGCGCTTCCCTTTCCAAACATGATTCGCGATACAAATTCTGATAAATAACCAACTAGTGTTCTTTTTTACATCTTAACAAATAGTCACTAAGAGTTTTTTTAATTCCCTCTCCGAGATTAGTTTTGTACTTCCACCCCAAATCAGTGAGTTTTGATACTTCCAAAAGTTTTTGCGGCATACCTTCTGGTTTAGACGAATCAAAGATTATCTTGCCTTTATAGCCGACTGTTTCTGCGATAATCGACGCTAATTCACGAATCGAAACATCAGACCCGTATCCGACATTGATGAATTCATTTCCGCTATAGTGTTCCATTAGAAACAAAGCGGCATCTGCTGCATCATCGACATATAGAAATTCTCTTCTTTGATTTCCCGAACCCCATACCGAGACTTCTTTTTGATCGCTTTCCTTTGCTTCATAAAATTTGCGTATCAAAGAAGCGAGAACGTGGGCGTTTTCGTCGTAGTGATCATTCCGGCCATAAAGGTTGCACGGCATGATGCTAATAAAATTAGTGCCATATTGTCGATTATAATACTCGCACATTCTAAGACCGGCGACTTTGGCGATGGCATATCCTTCATTTGTCGGTTCAAAAGGGCCAGTCAAGATGTATTCTTCTTTCATGGGTTGTTTGCACAAGCGAGGATAGACACAAGACGAACCCAAAAACAATAGTTTTTTGACACCATTACGATATGCGCAATCAATCACATTGTTTTGAATGGAGAGATTGATATAAAGCATCTCAGCTGGCTTTTCGATATTTTTTTTGATTCCGCCTACTGCCGCGGCGGCTAAGAAGACATAATCGGGTTTTTCGTTTTGAAAAAATAGTCTAACAGCAGATTGATCGGTCAAATCTAGTTCGTGGATTTCTCGGGTCAAAATATTCGAAAACCCAGCTTTTCTAAGCCCCCTTACAATTGCTGATCCAACCATTCCGGAATGGCCGCATACATAGATTTTTGCGTTCTTTTCCATAAATCGATTTTTCTCTATAACCTCATTCAACTTTCGAAAGCGCATCCCGCAACAAAATAATCTGTTTGTCCATCGGAATCGAATGATTGCCGACGAAAAAACCGTTGTCGTGAATGTAATCGGCATTTGAAAGAATGCCACTAATTGAAGCATTCATATATTTAAATGCTGGCTGTTTTGCAAAATTCCCTGTTACGATAGGCCTGACTTCAATTCCGGCTTGTCTCAAAGCTTTTATGTATTTGTCGCGCTGACCGACATATTCAGTTTTCAAAACCAAAGCAAAACCAAACCATGAAGAATCGTCAGTATTTGTTTGCACTGAAAATCGTTCGTTGTTTTGCATCGCCTTAAGAAAAAAAACGGCATTATCTCTTCTGACTTTCAAAAAGGCATCAAGTTTCCTTAGTTGCTCAGAGCCGATGGCTGCTTCGATTTCTAGTGGTCGAACATTAAATCCGGGCATAATAAACCGGAAACTCTCATAAAATTCATCTTCGCTTTTCGTCCATAGTTTACTATTTTGTGGAAGTTGCCGAGTCCATCCGTGGGCTCTAATAGAAAGCAAATAATGATACATTTCCTCGTCATCTGTAATTGTCACTCCGCCTTCCATCGTGGATAAATGGTGTGAATAAAAAGTTGAAAAAGTTCCCATCAGTCCGAAAGTCCCGGTTTCTTTTCCATGGTATTTAGCGCCCATTGACTCGCAATTGTCTTCGAGCAAAATCAAGTTGTGTTTTTTACACATAGATGCTAATAGGTCAAAGTCATTTGGATTGCCGAGCAAATTGACAGCAAGCAATGCTTTTGTGTCAGAAGTAATGGCCTTTTCAAGTTTGCTAGCATCGATGTTCAGCGTGTTTTTATCGATGTCAACTAAACGGGTCTTGAGCCCGCATTGTTCGATTGGAAAATATGTCGTTCCCCAAGAAATGGCGGGAACGAGTACTTCGTCGCCTTTTTGGAGTCTATTTGAATAGATAAGGGCGAACATCATCAATAGATTTGCTGATGATCCTGAGTTGGACATCACGGCATATTTAGATCCGAAGCGGGCGGCGAATTCTCTTTCATACTTTCTGACTTCGGCGCCCATTGTAAAACTGTTAGATTTTATGACGCGTTCTATAGCTGCCAATTCAAGCTCATCCCAAGTATCGTTCGACAAACTATATTTTATTTCCATAAATCATTTCCTTTTTTACACACTCGATATCATGGTTGACCATCATTTTCACTAATTTTTCAAAAGATGTCTTTGTTGGATTCCAGCCCAAAACGCTTTTGGCTTTTTGAGGATTGCCGAGAAGATTAACAACATCGGTAGGACGAAAGAATTTAGGCGATACCTCAACCATGACTCTTCCGGTTTTCTGGTCAATGCCTTTTTCGTTTATCCCGCTGCCTTCCCATCTCAAATCTATGCCAGAATACCTAAATGCTAGTGAACAAAAATCACGAACACTGTGTTGTTTTCCTGTTGCTATCACAAAATCATCAGGTTTTTCATGCTGCAATATTAACCACATGCATTCAACATAATCTTTTGCATATCCCCAGTCCCTAAGACTATCTAGGTTGCCTAAATATAGTTTGTCTTGAATGCCATTAGCGATTCTGGCTGCTGACATGGTGATTTTTCTTGTAACAAAAGTTTCGCCTCTGCGTTCTGATTCGTGATTAAACAAAATGCCATTAGAAACAAACATTCCATATGCCTCGCGATATTCTTTCGAAATCCAAAAGGCATATTGTTTGGCAACAGCATATGGACTATAAGGATGGAACGGGGTTGTTTCGCTTTGAGGACAATCTTCAACCTTACCATACAGTTCAGAAGTTGATGCTTGATAAATCCTGCATATTTTTTCGAGTCCGCACAACCGAACTGATTCTAAAATGCGAAGAGTACCGATTCCATCAGCATTAGCAGTAAATTCCGGAACATCAAAGGAAACATGAACGTGACTTTGGGCCGCGAGATTATAAATCTCGTCGGGTACAACCTCTTTAACAATACGCAAAATGCTTAAAGAATCGGTCATATCGCCATAATGTATAATGAGGTTTTTATTATCTTTTAAATGATCAATCCGTTCTTTTTTTTCGGTCGAGGTTCTCCTCACTAGACCATGGACCTCATAGTTTTTTTCAAGCAAAAATTCAGCAAGATATGATCCATCTTGTCCGGTTAATCCAGTAATTAGGGCTTTTTTCATAATATATCCTCCGATAATAATCTAAATTTTTATCCAGTTGGGTGGCAAAATATCTATTTTGTCGGTATCGAAAAACCACTTCTTTGGCGCGATTACCATTTTGTCTTTAGTTTCTTTCAATCGAGCACCCCACCAATGATAGGTACTATTAATAATAATAGCATGCTTGCAATTAGCCATAATCATCAATTCATCGAAATCATCAACATAATCCTCGCGGAAAACGACATTCCATTTTTGAAATTCCATATTTTCCTTTACCCACTGAATGTCGTTCGAAAAAACATAAAAAATGGGATTGTCGATTTTGTCAGCGATTATTTTCATCGCTTTATCGTAGTATTCCTGATCAAAACAGCCAAACCTTTTTGTATTATTGCCGTAATCTCCCTTGCGAACACCAATAAAAACAGAATTTTGGCTCGCAACACGCTCAATCATCATTTGAGTTCGCAAGTCTATATTTTTTGGAATAAGGAAATCCTTTTCCAATTCATCGCGAACAGAGTCGACATAGCGCCACGATTGCCAATAGCCATCAAAATATTTATATTTTGTCAATTTATCAAAGTCCACAAACATTCTATTTCTTTCAAAATAATAACTGCGGTTGATAATCTTTTCTAAGATTAAGCCGGATTTATATATAAAAGATAACGGATTGCTCTCATGGGGTACCTTACACAATGAACGCACGTCTTCTCTCGAAGCAAAGGGGATAGACAAGTTAAATCTGCGAATTCTAACTTTCCGAATATTGTCGCCAACTAGAACTTTATAATAGGAATCGTCGATTTTAACAACGTCTCTTGTTCTTTTTTGAAGTGCCTTTGCAAATGCATATTGAAACATTTGGTTACCCAATCCACCCTTAAGTTTAATTACTTTCATAAACCCCATTCATGCTTTCCAGTATTATCTAATATAACAATATTAACACAATATCAGTTCGGCGCTATAAAAAGCAAAATAGCGGGTTTTAGTGTTTGCATTAATAGCGACGGAATATCGGACTTCATGTCGAAATTTCTCAAGCAAACGCAAAAAACGATTCCAGCGACAAATATATACTTGTAGCGCAAATTCTATTTTGAAAATTTCATAAGTCAAAAATATCGAGACTTCTGCAAAATGCGCTATGAAAAATCTTCACAAATCAAAATAGATATTAGTTAACTAATATCTATTTTTAATAAGCATCGGTTTGATTATCGATCTACTAGCGTAAATATCTAATCACTTCAAAAACTTAAAACGCCATTTTATGAACCTTCGAAAAGGAACAACTTTCTGATCGTTAAAAAGAAAACTTTAATATCAAGGCAAAAAGATAAATTTTTAGCATAGTATGCATCTAACTCGGCTTTTTGTTTTACTTCATGGTGGCGTCCATTAGTTTGCGCATATCCAGATAAACCCGGGCGCAAAGAGGTAGGATTTGGAAAATACTTATCTCGTTCAATAATTATGTCATCTTCATTTATTGCCGCCGCGGGACGCGGACCAATTACGCTCATTTGACCAACAAAGATATTAAATATTTGGGGCAGCTCATCAATACTGGTTTTTCTTAGAAAAACGCCAAAGTTCGTTGACATAGCCCTTTGCTGTTCTTTTGTCATGTTGCTTGGCGGTATTTCCGGAGCATCAATTTTCATCGTTCTAAATTTAAGAATTCTAAAGACCTTCTTATCTCTCCCAATTCTTTTTTGGCAAAAAAAGACCGGACCTTTTGAAGTGCATACCACTAATATGCCAATGATGAAAAGGAAGGGAGTGAGAACAACAATTGCCAAAAAAGAAGTGAAAATGTCAAAGAGCCTTTTGAATAGAAAGTATATTTTTTGTTTCTTTGTAAAACCTTTGTTAGACATACTTGAGATACTTTATAACAATTCTTTTTTGCTATCAAGAAATTAATGTTAATAACAACTGCTCATTTTATTTCAGCCACGTCGTTTTGTTAACAATATGAACATAACTTTGAATGATTCTAACGACTTTTATCGATACATCAGTGGCAACATAATCGGCAGGTAAAATTGAAATGGGCTTGTCCAAAGAAATCTTTATCGCCAGATCTGCTGCAGCCAAAACATCACGACTTTTGATGCCTCCCACAACAATTGTACCGGCATCCAATCCTTCGGGGCGCTCGGTAGATGTTCTTATAAGGACACCAGGAAATCCCAGGATTGCTGATTCCTCAGTTAATGTTCCGCTATCGCTCAAAACAAGCAAGGAATTAGCTTGTAATTTGACGTAATCAAAGAATCCAAGTGGTTTCACATTTTTCACCAATTGATGAAACTGTATTTTGCGATTTTCAATAAATTTTCGCGCTCTGGGGTGTGTCGAATAAATGATGGGCACTTGATACTTCTCGGCTATTGCATTAATAGAGTTCACTAACTCTGCAAAATTACCCTCGATATCGACATTTTCTTCACGATGCGCAGATACAATAATATACTTCTTTTTTTCAACTTTTAACTGACTAAGAATATCGCTTTTTTTGAGTATTTCAATATTTTTAGATATAACTTCGTGCATTGGAGAACCGGTTACAAATATTGTTTTCCCATCAATACCTTCAGATAACAAATAGTTACGCGAATTCTCAGTATAAGGCATGTTTATATCAGCGATATGGTCGATAATCGTGCGATTAACCATTTCTGGAACATTCCAATCCCAGCATCGATTGCCAGCTTCCATATGGAAAATTGGTATTTTTAGACGCTTGGCAGAGATGGCTGCAAGTGCTGAATTTGTATCGCCCAAAATCAATAAAGCGTCTGGCTTAAGTTCGCTCAAAAGTTTATAACTTTTAGCTATAACATTTCCAATCGTTTCCCCAAGATTCTCTCCTGCACTATTTAAATAGTAATCTGGCGCCCTTAGATTCAAATCTTCAAAGAAAATTTGATTTAGTTCGTAGTCATAGTTCTGCCCAGTATGAATAAGGATGTGATCGAAATATTTATCGCAGGCCTTTATTGTCTCGCTTAATCTAATGATTTCTGGTCTTGTGCCAATAATAGTTGCTACTTTATATTTGCTACTCATATTTTTCGACCTCCTCATAATAAGTGTCAGGATTCTCTTTATCATAAATATCGCTAGCCCATATAATTGTCACGGAGTCAGTTATGCCAATATTCTTAATCGAATGAGCATATCCGGGCGGAATATCTATAACTTGTATCTCGCTATCTTCAACTTGATATACATATACATCTTTGGTGCCAATTTTTCTAAATTTAATTTCACATTTGCCATTAACGACAACAAATTTTTCGTTCTTTGTGTGATGGTAGTGATTGCCTTTGGTAATTCCTGGTTTTGAGACATTAACAGAGATCTGTCCGTTAGTCAAGGTTTTGAATAATTCAGTAAACGATCCGCGATCATCATTGTTCATTCCAAGATTATATGATAATTTATCTATGCCATAATAACTTAAAAATGTCGCGTATAATTTGCGATCAAAGTCAGTTTCAAAATTAGGCATAAACAAACTTTTTCGCGTGTTTTTAAAACCATAAAGTCTGTCGGCGAGCGAGCCTAATGAAAGACTATACGTGGGTCCGACTTCCCTTATTTCCTTAGTGTAGGAGGTTTTTCTTTCGGAAACACATCGCATGAATTCTTTTACTACATCGTCAACATAAACGAGCTTAATGATATAGTCTTTATCTCTAATTTCGATTGGCAAATCGCATGCAATGTTATGACAAAATGTCGCTACTACCGAATTATAATTCGGTCTGCACCACTTTCCAAAAACATTAGTCAGACGATAGACAATGACTGGGAGATTTGTTTTCTCCATGACCTCAAAAAGATATTCTTCAGCCATCCTTTTCGACTTGCCATAATCGCTATCAAGTTCTGCTTGAGTAGATGAAGAAAACAAAATTGGAATAGATTTTTTACTTCTTACAATCAAATCCACCATTCTTTTCGTAAAATTAGTGTTTCCATTATAAAACTCATCATAATTCAATGGACGATTAATACCAGCAAGATGAATTACGAAATCCGCAGAATTAATATAACCGATTAAATCATCTTCGCTCTTGTTAATATCATAAGACATAACGCTGAAACCCTTGCTTTTCAGCAACACGCAAAGATTCTGTCCAATAAATCCTTCGGAACCTGTAACTAATATATTCATATTATTATTTGAATAGCTCCAACCTCAGCAGTTGCTTTTTCATTCCTTCAATATCGAGTCTATCGGTGTTATGCGAAGTATACTGAGTATCCATGTTATATTTGATATCGCCTTCCGAAAAATATTTGCTGTAATTTAAGTCTCGATTGTCGGCTCTAATCCGATAAAAGCCATTCAAATCTTCTGCTCTCAGCATCTCTTCAGAGGTTACAAGAACCTCATATAACTTTTCGCCATGTCGCGTGCCAATATATGCTTTGCCTACTTTTGATTTAGTAAGCGAAAGAACAGCATCAGCCAATACATCGATGGTTGCCGCCGGAGATTTTTGAACGAAAAGATCTCCTTGCTCTCCATGTTCAAAGGCATATAGAACAAGATTAACGGCATCTTCAAGAGTCATCATAAATCTTGTCATTTTTGGATTGGTAATTGTTAGAGGTTTGCCATTATGAATTTGATCAAGAAATAAAGGTATCACACTCCCCCTGCTCGCCATAACATTGCCATATCGAGTTAAACAAAGAATGGTGTCTTCTTCTCCAAGTTGGCGAGACCGTGCGATTACGTTTTTTTCCATTAAAGCTTTGGTGGTGCCCATTGCGTTTATTGGGTAGGCAGCTTTATCAGTAGATAAAAAAATTGCCTTTTTGATTTTATTATCGACACAAGCAGTAATAACATTGTCACTTCCGATAACATTTGTTTTAACCGCTTCCATAGGGTAAAACTCACAAGAAGGTACTTGTTTCAATGCTGCGGCATGAAAGACATAGTCAACGCCCTTGAACGCATCTCGTATAGAACCATAATCTCTAACATCGCCAATGAAAAATTTAAGTTTTGGATTATTATATTGTTTTCGCATTTCATCTTGCTTTTTTTCGTCGCGGGACAAAATGCGGATTTCTTTGATATCGGAATCTAGAAACTTCGATGCAACAGCATGGCCAAACGATCCAGTTCCTCCAGTTATTAATAAGACTTTACCTTTCATAGACATCATTGGGTCTCCTTTTCCGACTATGTTTCTAATCGTTTTAATTATAACAACTTATAATTGTTTGCACATACAAACATCAAAAAGACAAAAGTTTTGGACGCTTAATTCTCCCTTTATTGCATTAACAAATTAAGGTACAATTTAATCATGATTGAACAAGATTTGGTTTCGATAATTACGCCAATGTTTAATAGTGAGAAATACATTGCGCAAACAATTGAGTCCGTAATATCTCAAACATATAAGAATTGGGAAATGATTATTGTCGATGACTATTCGTCTGACACCAGTAGTGAAATTGCCAAGCGTTTTGTTGCGATCGACAAAAGAATTCGCTTAATCATGTGCGACGCAAAATCGGAAAATGGCCCAATTGATGTAAGAAATAGAGCAATAAAAGAAGCCCGCGGCCAGTATATTGCTTTTCTTGATAGCGATGACTATTGGGATAGTAATAAATTAGAAAAACAAATAATGTTTATGAAGTCCAATGATGTTGCTTTTTCTTATAGCGACTTTAGGGTCTATGGTGAAAAAAAGAAAAAAGTAATGTCTATTCATCGCAATCCGCCAAAAATGTCTTATCGCGATTTATGCAAGACAAATAGAATAGGCTGTTTAACGGTTGTTTATAATGCGGAAAAATTGGGTAAAATATTAATGGTTGACGCGCCCAAAAGAGAGGACTATGCAACATGGCTGTTCATTCTAAAAAAAGTCGATTTTGCATATAATGTTGGAGAATGCTTGGCTACATACCGAGTTCACAATAAGTCATTTTCATCAAATAAAATCACGCTGATAAAATATCATTGGCGTGTGTATCGCATAAATGAAAAAATGAGCTTTTGCAAATCGCTATACTTTATACTGCATACAATTTTGCACAAATTATTGGAATAAATTTGTACTCGTTATTTGAGTAATTCCTTGGCATTTGAACAATGACAAATATCGCTTATATTGTTTGCCACTTTTTATATAAGTGTGTACTATTAATTTTACGCATTGAATAAAAGAAGAGAGTTGCGAATATGAATAATAAAATATGCTTTGTCATTCAGTCCTTGGACGTAGGAGGTTCTTCGAAAGTCGTTTTCGATATTCTGTCCCAACTGGCACCAAATAAGAACCTCGATTTATTTCTTATTGTGTTTTTTAATTCTATCGATGAGCGCTATGTTTCATTGTTGCGCGATGAAAGAATTCACGCATATATTTTAAATAAAAAACAGATTATTGATCGTGATTTTGAGATTCAATTGAAAAAAGTTGTACAAGACATTTCGCCTGACATTATCAGTTCCCACTTAACTTGTACATTTTACCTCAACAAATTTTTAGATTACGATAAAACGCATCTATTTCATACGATACACAATAAGCCTCAAGCAGATTTGCCTTTTATTTATCGACTTTTTTTACGCAAAAACATTCAGAGCGGCAAAATCAAACTGATAGGTTGCTCTAAAAAAGTCGCTGAAGAATCGCAGGCCTTTTATGGTGTGCCAGTACAGTCAATTCAAAATGGTATTGATGCGAGACAAATACTTAAGAAAGATATTGCTTTAGCAAAATATGATTTTCTATGTATTGGAAGAATGACAAAGATTAAGCGATTTGAAGATTGCGTTAAAGCATTCTATTTAGTCTACAAAAACAACAATAATTTGAAACTGTGTTTATGCGGATATGGAAAAACAAAGAAAAGAGTGTTGAGGCTCATTAGCCACCTTGGACTTAATAATAACATTGATGTCTATGGCGCCGACATGGATGTTGGAGAACTATATCAGAACTCAAAATGTTTTGTCTTATTTTCTTCAAGAGAAGGAGCTCCAATAGTAATACTCGAGGCAATGTCTTATGGATTGCCAATTATTGCAAGCGATGTTAATGGGGTTTCCGATTTCGTAAAAGAAGGCGTGAATGGCTATTTATTTAAATGCAAAGACCTCTATGCCGCTTCGAATTTTATGGAAAAAATTATTCATGATGAAAGCATATCCAATCGCTTATCTCTTAATTCATTGGATTTAATCAAGAATTTTTCCGCAGAAAGAATGGCCCAACAATATTTACGCGCCTTCATTGATGCGAAAGATCAAAAGTAATATATTATGACGAGGATTCAAAGAGGATTAATCAGTATGATGAATTCACCAGTAATAAATGATTATACGAGGTGGCAAAAAAAGTGAAAATTCCGAATCTCAAATTATTTATTTTAAGGAAGAAATATTTGCGCCAAATGACGAGCCATGGTACGGATGTATATGTATCCGCTCCATCTTTTGGCAGTTTTTCCAATGTCTCCTGTGGCAACAGAGTATATATAGGACCATACTCAAATTTTATAGCCCTGCTATCCAATATAACTATCGGTAATGATGTAATCATTGCTCCAGAGGTAATGATCATTACTGGAAACCACAGATATGATTGGGTTGGAAGAACCATGTATTCCATAACAAACGCCGAGAAAAATATTGACGATGATCTTCCAGTTATCATAGAAGATGATGTTTGGATTGGCGCAAGGTCAATAATACTTAAGGGTGTAACCATTGGTGAAGGATCGATAGTCGGGGCCGGGTCTATTGTGACAAAAAATGTCCCACCGTTTTCTATTGCTGCCGGTAATCCGGCAAGAGTAATCAAAAAGAGGTTTCAATCCGAAGAAGATATCGCTAATCACAAAAGAATAATGAAATTCCAGAAAAAATGAATTTATGAAATACTACATGCATATCGGGAGCCTTGAATACAAAGGAAAAAGTGTTTATAAAAGTCAGATTAATTATATATCAAGTGGGCAAGATTATTTTCGCAGACTGGTCGAGAAAATAAGTGAAACAAAGACAATATTTATAAACTCAGTAATTGAAACCGATAACCCTAGAGCAAAACCCTTTAATGAGGGCAATTATTTTGTATCATTCGTATCAAATTCTTTGCTGGTGAGAGTATTACAAACAAAATGGGCGATAATTAAAAACTATAGAAAAATGCCGTTTCAAGACAAATCAAATTCTGAAATTGTCATATTGTTAAATCAGCCATTAAGACCTTATCTTAAAGCGGCTTTCGAAATAAAGAAAGACTTCAAAAAAGCGCAAATAATTACCTTTATCCCCGACCTTCCGGAATATTCTAATCTATCGAGGCTTCCTTTGTTTATTAATTTTTTAAAAAAAATTGACAATTCTATTATATATAGACAACTTAAAAAAATTGATGCTTACGTTTTGTTTGCCGAAGCAATGGCAAAAATCTTGCCAAAACATCCTTACACCACAATCGAAACAATTTCTGAAGCGGTATTATACGTTAAGGACAGCCAGGTTTCTTCAAATAAAAAGGTAATTCTTTATACTGGATCCTTACATTCAAAATTTTCGGTTTTTGATTTTGCGTTTTCGCTATTGCCATTAATGGACGATAATGTGGTTTTTATTGTTGCGGGCAAAGGCGATGATTGCGAAAGACTCAGTAGTATGCCAAAAAACAAGGTTATTGCTCTTGGATATTTATCTCCCGAGGAAGTAATTGAATATCAGAAAGCAGCCGATGTTGTTGTGAACCCGAGATTGCCAGATAGCGGTTTGTACACGAACTATAGTTTCCCTTCGAAAATAACGGAATATCTTTCAAACTGTGGCATTGTGGCATGTCATAAGTTAGGTGGGGTTCCAAATGAATATGATTCTGTTCTATTTTATCCCGAGGAAGCAACAAGTTTATCTCTTGCAAAATTGTGCATTAAGCTCTGCTATCTTTCAAATGCAGATAGAGAAAACGCAAGAGCCAACAGCTCTCGTTTGTTGTCTTTAAAAACGGCAGAATATGCTGTTAAAAAACTATATGATTTGGAAGACTTACTTAATAATAGATGATATGATATTGTCTGTTTATTCTATATAGTTTTGTTTTTACCAATAACAAACATTTTTATAAAGTAATTATGGGCATCGTCAATCATTTCTTGTTGTTTCTTTTCAATAGGAAAATAATTATCTAGACTAACCGAAAAGTCATTCAAAAAATGTTTTTCCGGAAGAGAAAAATCTTTGATAAGGCGTAGAATCCTTGAATCTTGGGAGACTCCTTTGCTTTTTTCATAAACGCTGTCAAATGAATAAAACGGCTTATTAAAAATTAGTGAAAAAACTGTTCCATGAAAAGACTTAGAAACAACAAAAGAAGAATGTTCAATTAAATAAATAAAATCATAAGGCCCGCATTCAACATAGGTGTTATCTTCTAAATCCTTCGAACCACTCCTAATCGTAATAATTTCTAAGTGTAATCTTTTTGCAAGTTCTCTGATTGAGTTTTTTACTTCTTTGGTTTGATCAAAAATCCAATAAACCAATAGATACGATTTGACTGCAATCTTTTTAGCCTTCTGACTAGCATATCGTCTAGCCAATTCTGCCCATTGACTTCTTGTTAGCAAAAATGCCGGATCACAATGAATATACACTTCTTTGGATGTATATTTGCATATCGCATTTTTTGTTAGTTCTTCCCTCGCTGACAACATATCATAGTCATCCAAATTCTTACACAAAAGCGGATATGTTGAGACATCGAATGGGCTGTTACCTCCGCTCGCAGCAAATGACACTTTTGTTTTATTCACGAAAAATAAAGAAGCAATTTCATCTGGAATCCCATAATCAATGCTCCACAATTGATCAGACCCCATAACAAAATAATCATAAGAATGATTGATGATTTGCTTATAGCAAAAAGGCAGTCGCCACAAATATGATTTTCTGATAGATCTGTTGTCACGTCTAAATTTAAAATATCTGATTGATTCTTTTTTTCGAAAAATGAAGAGTAAGGACATTTTTAGAATCGAAAGCATACTTTTTATGTAATGCCCGACAAAATGATAGAACGAATGTGGAAAAAGTCCCCAAAGAGTACGAACCTCGTGGTCAAATGAATTCTTCAAAAAGATGCAAAGACCATAATTTTGCAATCTGTTGCCAAAATTATTAAGATCGCATTCCGTTATAACTAATATTTTCCTACTATATCGCGATTTCATAGTATCTCGTCACTTTCTTTAATTGATAAAAGCGCAATTGGCTATCGAACGTGATGTTATTTGCTCGTTCTGACGTAGATAACGCCTGAATCATTCCAACACACATGCAAACGATTCTCCCATTCAAAAACGTGTTTACCAAAAGAAAAATAATCACAAACAAGCCACATGACAAAGTAATGTTTGAATAATAGTTTTTGTGTTTTATTAAGCTTATGGACCCAATAATAAAAGCAAAGTTTGTTGCCAAAGAAACAATACCCCCATATGAATAACCTAAATCGCCAAACGCATCATGTGGAAACGCACCAGAATATAATACATAACCGCCATTGCCCACAGCTCTAAAAAGATAAATTAACGAGTAGAACAAACCATCAATAACCATGTTCACTCTCTCTGCGGTTGAACCATCTGTATCGCCGCCAAACAATCCGGAAATAGTATTTAAAAGCCTTGTCCAAATCCCTTCTAGACTCGGAATTAGTATGAGTAGCAACAATGTAAATAAGAGGAGGGCAGAGGCCACTAAAGCGAGGACAATCGGGTGTTTTTTTCCAATTAGCGAATAAAGAAAAATCAAAACCGCTATAAAAGCCAACAAAAAAGCAGTTCGTCTTTCCAATAAAATAATGAGAAGCATAAACAATAAAGACGCAAAAGGAGAGATTGCATCTCCTTTTCTTAAATAAAAAAGAGATAAAACGAGACCAAATCCCATATAATTTGAAACACCATCGATATTGCCAAAAAATGAATCATAAAATATGGATGTGTCCCTAGTGTGAAGATATTCTGCCCCATATTTTGCACACATACATATTGCCAATGAAAAAAAGGCATAGTACAGCACTCTTATAACGAAGTCCTTTTCGCGTTTACTAGACATGATTACCATTTGATACATTGTTAGTAATGTGACAATGTTTGCAAGGTGAGTAGTAACATTAGTTTTTTGAACAATATTGACTATTGTAGATAAGATTAGAAAAAACATCCAAAAAAGCGTAAAATTATTCAAAATTATTCTTTTTCTTATGAAGGCTAACAAATATGTAGAAAAGAATAATAAAACAGCGACGACATTGGCAATATAATTGAAGGGCTTACGCCCTAATAGAAGCGAGAAAAAAACGAAAATAGTCAATAAGCACAAATTAACAAAATACAAAATCGAGTCAACAGACTTGAAAGATTCTCTTACAAAAGATATGTTGGCTTTATAGATTGTTAAAAAGCCGTTGTTAAAAAAAGCCTTCAATTTCTTCATAAAGAAACAGTGTTCCCATTAATCCTTTTCCCATATGCGCTCACAATGGATATTGCAAGGCAAGGGATAAGCAAACCTAGACATGCGAAAAAGATATTATTGTGGAGAACAAAGACTAAAGTGTCACCAAATGCTATATATAGCAAAAGGCTAGAGACACAGTACAAAGCCACCAAGGATAACATTAAAAACACGAAATCTTTTTTCGCAATTTTATGCTTAAGGAGAGAAATAATAATGAGTGCAAAATGTAAAAAAACAGAACTAATTGATATTATACCATATGCTATAGCATATGGTCCATCGCAAATAGTGGCTGGTTTTAAAGATGCATTTATACAGTAATGCTCCAGCAATGGATCTTTTATAATAGTTCGATTTGAACCCAAAAAATAAGTTCTAAAGGGCTTGTCTAGCGATGACACCAAATTGAGAGATTTAATCATTCCAGAAATCGAGTCCTTCTGAGCGGATACATTACAAAAAAGAACGTTCTGATTGTTTGAGTATAGTTCATTAAAATTAGTAACAATACAATATTTGCCAAACATGCTTTCGATTATTTGTTCTGAATGGATGAGAGTATTATCTAAAATGCTATCAGGTGAAGTATCAAACAAATTATTAATAGTAAAAGAGTAAGCAAGCCCTCCGATTTTTATTTCATAAATCTCACCTAACAGTTGGTCGATACTATCATAAGAATCATCGGCATCAACTATGTATTGTGCTAAAGACATAGAAATGAAAGAAAACGAGTCCGCGCCTTTTTCTGTATACGAGTTTATATTTACTCCTATCTGCGAATTATCATATCTATTTAAAGGGATGGCAGAATAGCTCGGATTCCCAACTGTTTCGCTTCTATATTGAAAAAAATCAAAAGTCGAAATAGGCGGCATTTCCTTTCCGTTAATTTTCATGTTGAATTTTAATGGTTGATACAGCTCATCAACAGACGACATCACAGTCATAGAATATCCATACAACGATGAATTAAGGCGACTCGCTATGTTTCTTTTGCCTTCAATTTCATCTGAATTCGAAAATGTTTGAGTTTCAAAAACAAAAGAATTATAAGAATTTTCTGCTATTTGATTCGATATGTATATTGGCAATCCACGTCCAATATTTAAGGACGAATCTTTAAACCCAAGAGATGCAAATACCATAATTGAGCAATAACTAAAAATTATGAGCCAGTAATAAGGATTCTTATAATTATACTTGTATGATCGGCCAAAATCGCTAAAGAACAGAAGAAATCTCTGAAAAACGCAAACAATTTTAAGTTTTATGTCATTTAACAAACTCTTGGTTACTGTTTTTATATTGGTTTCCATTGAATGCTTATTTCATACAAACAATCCGGTAATATTTTTTGATTGTATCCACCACACAATCAATTTCATCATCTTTAATATTCAAGAATAAAGGAAGCCTTACTAGTTTTTCGCTTTCTTTGGTGGTCCAAACGTCCTCTCCGCAAAAATACCCATACTTTATTCCCGCAGGAGCGCTGTGCAACGGAACATAGTGGAAGGCGGACGCGATTCCATTAATATGCAAATAAGAAATCAAATTAGTTCTTTCTTCTAAATTTTTGCACTTAATATAAAACATATGCGCGTTGTGACAACAATTAGATGGAACAAAGGGAATTTCAATTGTTTTGTTTTCACTTAGATCCTTCAAATTAGAATAATAACGATTCCAGGCCTTAAGCCTTTGATTGTTGATTTGATCAAAAGAAAGTAATTGGGCATATAAAAAAGCAACATTCAACTCACTTGGCAAATATGAAGAGCCATATTCTACCCATGAGTATTTATCTATTTGTCCTCTCAGCATTTTACTTCGATTAGTACCTTTTTCACGAAGTATTTCGGCTTTTTCGATATATTTTGAATCATTGATAATTATTGCTCCGCCTTCTCCCATACTATAGTTTTTTGTTTCATGAAAACTGTAACAGCCAAAAAGGCCAAATGTCCCAAGGGGTTTATTATTAAAAAATGCATTGACGGCTTGAGCGGCGTCTTCTACAACAGGGATATCATGCTTTCTCGATATTTCCATGATTTTATCCATGTCACAGCCAACGCCAGCATAGTGAACCACAACTATAGCTTTAGTTTTTGGATTAATGGCCTTCTCGATGTCGTTAGGACTAATATTCATAGTTTGTGGCTCAATATCAACAAAAACGATTTTGGCGCCCACTTGAACAAAGGCATTCGCGGTAGATGAAAAAGTATATGAAGGCATTATGACCTCGTCGCCAGGAGTTAAGTCCAATAATCTTGCGGCAATTTCGAGAGCAGAAGTGCCGCTATTGGTCATTAAAACTTTTGGAGCTCCGAGTTTTTCTTCAAAAAATTGTGAACACTTGTGAGTAAATGGACCGTCTCCGCACAATTTTAAATTTGAAATAGCCTCTTTCAAGAACTCAATTTCATTGTCGACATATGGCGGTTTGTTAAATGGAATCATGGCTTTTACCTCGCTTAATTTCTAATTTATGTTTATATATTGTTTCCATTTTTTTCGCACTATGCAAGTTATCATATTCAAAATCCATTATTTCGCTTGGCATAGCAAACTTCCTTTGAGCAATTTGCCTTTCAATTTCATCGGCCCATATATCCATTTTTTCGGAATGTGAATGGGATGCTAGATACCTTTCCAGCCCGTCGGCCTTTGGGACGCGATCCGATATAACGCAATTCAAGCCGTTTGCAACTGCTTCAATAATAGAGATTGGTAATCCTTCGTGGTGAGACGTTAAAGCAAAAACATCAAATGCAGACAAATATGGAGCCGTCTGTTCAACAGTACCGGTAAAAATTACTTTATCCATAAGCTTATAATTACGACATTTTTCTTCAAGGAAATATCTATCACGACCATCGCCAATTAACATCAAATAATATTTTTCTGAACGTTTACTTAACACCGAAAAAACATCAATTAGAAAAGATTGAAATTTGTGTGAGTCAAGTAGATGTCCAATGCATCCTATTAATTTCCCATCAATAGGTATGTTGTATTTGTCTCTAATGTTGCTGCGATTGCCTATATCAAAACCAAACAACGCCGCGTTTATTGAGGGTTGAATTACAGCAAATTTCCCATAATGAAACAGCCACTCCCCCGCTTCTTTTGAGTCGGCTATATGAACATTAGTAAACAGAGTCGTTAAAGCATTCTTGAAATGTGTCTTGATTTTTGGCCCGGGAAGCGAAGTATTGTGCGAATATGAAATACGAATTTTGTATCCTGCGAGAAACGAAGCGATAATTGCTTTAGTAGCATAGTTATCTGCATGAAAGTCAATGATATGATAACTATTTTTCTTTCGCAATTTTTTTAAGTAATCCACCAATCTAAAAAAACTTAAGTCCGCATTAAGATAGATTAAGGAGGCGCCATATGATTCTAGAATATCATCATATGCCCCTTTTGCATTACCGCATTGTAAAACATCGTAATGAAAGATACTGCGATCAACATTTTTTACATAATTTAAAATAATGTTTTCTATGCCGCCTCTTTGCATTATGTTTGGAAAAAAAACTAGAATATTGTGTTTAGCGATGGGGTATCCATTTTCATTTTCGATAATCATAATTAATCTCTAGCCACTTTAGATACTCTCCGGACATGACGTGTTTGACCCATTCGCTATTGTCTAGGTTCCATTCAATTG
Source organism: Bacilli bacterium (assembly GCA_041653015.1). Lineage (GTDB taxonomy): Bacteria > Bacillota_I > Bacilli_A > RFN20 > CAG-826 > JBAZGG01. Next base: position 21,256 of record JBAZGG010000013.1, read on the forward strand.
TTTCGCGAATGCCTTCTTCAAACTCATGTTCGGGTTCCCACCCAATTTCTTTTATCTTTGACGAATTAATAGCATATCTTCTATCGTGGCCTTTCCTATCTTCAACATGGGTAATTAATTCTTCCGTTTTTCCTAGTTGCTTCAGTATTGTCTTTACTACTTCGATGTTCGTTTTTTCGCTATGACCGCCGATATTGTAAACTTCACCAACAGCGCCTTTTTCCAGTATTACATTTATTGCGTTGCAGTGATCTTCAACGTGCAACCAGTCTCTAACATTAAGCCCTTCTCCATATATTGGAAGCTTTTCATCTTTTAGTGCTTTTTGTATCACTAAAGGTATTAATTTTTCCGGAAATTGATATGGTCCGTAATTGTTGCTACATCTTGATATTGTTACGGGCAAACCAAATGTCCGATAATAAGAGAGCACTAACAAATCTGCAGCCGCTTTGCTTGAACTATAAGGACTGGACGTTTTTAGTGGCGTGTCTTCAGAAAATAAAAGATCAGGCCTATCAAGAGGCAAATCTCCGTATACTTCGTCAGTACTAATTTGATGGAATCTTATAATCTTATACTTTAGGGCGGCATCTAATAGTATGCCAGTGCCACAAATGTTTGTTTGCAAGAACAAACCTGGATTTATTATGCTTCTATCAACGTGCGTTTCTGCAGCAAAATTAATGACGACATCAATGTGCTCATTTCTAAATAATTCATCAACAAATCGAACGTCACATATGTTCCCTTTTACGAACATGAAATTAGGCATATTCCAAATTGAAGACAGCGTTTCTACGTTTCCAGCATATGTTAAAGCATCTAAACAGATATATTTATTCTGTGGATATTTCCTCACCATAATCCGAAGATAATTTCCGCCTATGAAGCCAGCTCCACCAGTAACTAAAATATTCATAATTCCATTTTGTGAATAATCCTACCTAAAGCAACATTTTCCAAATGTTTGCCATAGGGGCTGTTTCCCATTTCCTTTGAACGCTTAATAAGAGCCTCATTTGAAATCCAATTGTTTAAATAAGATATTTCTTCTAAACAAGATAACTGAATACCCTGATGGTTTTCAATCATCCTCACAAATTGAGAGGCTTCGGCCATCGATTCCATAGTCCCAGTGTCAAACCAAGAAAAACCCCTTCCCATTATTTCCACAGAAAGAGCATTGTCACGGAAATATTGATTAATAACATCAGTTATCTCAAGTTCGCCTCGTTTTGACGGCTTGACTTTCTTGGCGAATTCAATGCATCTATTATCGAAAAAATATAAACCGGTTATCGCGTAGTTAGATTTTGGGCAAGCAGGTTTTTCTTCAATACTGGTCACATCCGATTTTTCATTAAATTCCACAACACCAAATTGCGAAGGATTATTAACATAATAACCGAAAATCGATGCAGTTCCTTTGGCGGCTTTTTCAACAGCAGAAATAAGCTTTCGTCTCATTCCGTCGCCATAAAACAAATTGTCTCCTAGGCAAAGCGCCACCGTGTCGCTTCCAATAAACTCCTCTCCAATTAAAAAAGCTTGGGCCAGTCCGTCTGGTGACGGCTGCTCGGCATAAGAAAACCGAAGTCCAAAATTTGATCCATCGCCTAAGAGTTTTTTGAAATTAGGGAGGTCGGGTGGCGAAGAGATGATTAATATATCTCGAATTCCAGCAAGCATAAGAATACTAAGAGGGTAATAAATAAGCGGTTTATCATAAATGGGCAATAATTGTTTAGACGTTGATAAGGTGATGGGATACAGCCTTGATCCAGAGCCTCCTGCTAAGACGATGCCTTTCATTGCAAATCTCCTTTGATAATTATTATATACAATTATGTATAAAAATATTTCTTTTTATTGATGATAACTATTACAATAACCATTAAGAAACGAGTAAGAAAAAAACAGATATGAATAAGTTCCAATCATTCAAAGCAAAATTGGGCATCAAATTAAACGTATTCCTCGAAAACTGGTATTGGGCCAAAAGATATCGGAAAGAATTAACAAATAATGATTTTTCGATTATATGCAATACATGTATCGGTGGCACAATTTATCACCTTTTAGGAATGAAATTTCTTAGCCCGACAATCGACCTTTACATTGAGCCATCTAAATTCGTTAAGTTCTGCAATGACTTAGACCGTTATTTATCATTGGATTTATTGGATATTAGTACGCCAAAATTTAACTACCCAGTAGGATGTTTGGGCGATGTAGAAATATATTTTATGCATTACAAATCATTTGATGCAGCAAAGCAAAAATGGTACAGCAGACTAAAGCGAATTAATACAAACAATTTATTCGTCATGATGACTGATAGAATAACGGTAATAAGCGATAATCCGAAAAGATGCGAGGATTCAATTATTTATGATTTTGATCGGCTCGCGTTTAAAAATAAAGTTTGCTTTACTAGTAAGGTCTTTGATGAGTATAAATCCGCTTATTATATGGCCGAATATTCAGAAAATGGCGTTGTAGGAATAATAACTGAATACTCTGGGCATATTGGCAAAAGAAGTTTTTCTAACAGCAAATTTGATTTTATTAAGTTCATTAATAACGGAAATTATTGGAATTCATAAATAGACACTATTTGATTAAGCGGGCTTTTTTTAAGACAATAGCCATCTTGTGTTTGAGATTCATGTATAGAAGCAAAAAATTCCATTTTATATAGCAGTACCTAGAAATCCATTTATATCCTTTTGAAACGTATTTTCTTCTTAGGGCTGAGATTTTGTTAAAGTAGTCTACTCTTTTGGTGAAAGAAGATGACAAATAGTCTTCGACTAGTATTTCTTTGAATTTTAACGATGGAATAATTTTTGAAAAATAGCCTCGTCCTTTATTTGTGTTTACCAAGACAAGAGAACAGCCATTGTTATCAAAAAAATCACGATTCTTTTGTTCGATTCCCCATGCATCAGCCAATGTAATATCGCCCAAACGGTATACTGATGAGTATTGGCAATCGTAGCAGCTTCTTTTATATACAATGCTAAATCCAAATAGTGATGCAAATTTATTCTGATATCTTTTCTTCCCGTTTTTCTCAATAAATGATTCATAGTGGCTATTCCAACCTTTGTATGATTTGTCTCTAAACAAAAATTCTTTTATTGTTCCATGCTTGTTTTCTAAATCGAGAATGTAATCGTGAAAAACTTTTGGCGCGACCACTCCGTGACACGCTAAATCTATAAATAAAATTCTGTCTGTTGACACTTTTTTATAGCTCAGAAAAGATTTGATCATTGCTATTTGGCAAGGAAGCCCAGAAAACAATATGTCTCTTCCGTTGTCAACATCATCGATAAGTTGAATCAATATTGTTTTCGCAATAATACTCTCAGTGTATTTGCTACCCAACATATGCTTAATTTGGTCTTCGGTCTCGGCCCTAGAATGGGAGACATCATAATGATTGCATATGGATCCATATACAACGCCATTGATGCGAATATATTCTGATGCTAGCAAAGCAAACACACCCCCGCTCCGTGAAATCAACCGTTTTTCTAAGGAATCATTGCGGTAGCAAATAAAAGCTTTTTGATCATCTAATGCTTTCAGAACCGGATTAAGTTGTGGACATTTATTCACACATATGCCACACGAAATGCACTTGCTGTTATCAACTTTTGGATTCAAAATTGCTAATTCGTCAGGTAGCATTGAAATTGCATTTACCGGGCAGCATAAATAACAGCATGAACAAGAAGTGCAATGAAAGGCATCTTGGTCTAATAAATGCTCAACATTATACTTCATGTCAATCACTTCTTCCTTTTAAAAAAGGCAAACACAGTTTTCATTTGCTTAGGAAACACAAGCATCATAATCAAAATGTATAGCAAAGAAAAAATTAATGCTTTTATAAAAAATGAGAGTATCGGACTAGCAATCAAGACATTAAAAATTAATGCAAGGGAGACAAGCGGAAGTAATATTAGAATGAATTTAAGAATGTCAATATAAAAAAGCCCCATCGGGGCGCCGATTGTTTTTTTATGATAAATTGGGAGAACAACCCAATCAAAAACAAGTATAGAAAATGTGGTTCCAACTAAGCATAAAATAATGCTCATTTCTCGCGGCAAAAGACTAATTAATATAAAAACGATTAACGCGTGAATTGAAGCGGATATCACATATATAATCGATCTTCCTAGATGCTTTCCACAAGCCCATTCAATATCTTGCGTCAATATAGAACATACCGGGACAGTTTTAAGAACCAACAGTACACCGCATATCCAATAAACGTCATCATATCCGCTTCCTAACCACAATTTTACGAAGTCTTTGCCAAAGGCGATAAAGCCACCGACCATCAGCATCCAAATTGACATTTGAATAAATGATACTTTCTGAAAAAGGGCAACGTTTTTGTCGTGACATTTTAGAGTCTCATTATCATTAACGGTTGGTGAAAAAGTCTTAGCGATTAGAATCACTGCTCCTGTAGCATATGGAACTATTTGAGAGCCCAATAAATAGTGAGCATTTTCGATAGTATAAGCCTTGAATCCTAAAGCCATAGCATTTATGTTCAATGAGATTTTTGTTGCGAATTCATCAAGCAAAAGAATCGCTGTAAAAACTAAAATCTGTTTAAATAAAGACTTGTCAGCAATAATATTTTTAAATGAGAATTTAATTTTTAAAATAAAATAATCATAAAAAAAGTCAATTATTAACGCGAATGTATTAGCAAGCAGAGCAACTATTGCGACTATTAGTATGCTGGAGCCCGACAGCAAAAAAGGTATGGGCAATGTACATTTCAAAATTGTAGTAAGTATTGTACATCCATGAATCCATATGAACTTTGAGTTGTACGTAAGATTCATCTTGAATATCTGAAAAACTAAAGAGATAAGAATTCCGATGATAGTAAAAGCAAATAGCAAGTAAATCAAATTCTTTTCATCAGCGGTATATCCATTTAGTGGAATGACATTCGTCATCATTAAGGCAAGGAAGATGCCGCTCGCTATAAGAATTAGAAAACCATAAATGATAAAAATTACAAAATAAGACGAATTAACTGTTTTGCCATCGTATTTCTCTTTCCCAATAGTCCCAGCGGAATAGAAGCGGTTATAGCCGCTTGTTATGGATGAAAGTGCAAAAGTAAACCAGGTGGTAATGCTCAAGGCGAAAGAATAAATTCCGTATTGATTATCCCCAACGTGTTTTAATAAAAACGGTGTAAAAAATATATAAGTGATTATGCTTGCAAAAAAAGAAATAAAGGCGAGTATAGAACCATATTTAATGTTTTTTCGAGTATTTGATTCCATTTTCGAAAACCTTTCTTAATATTGTAAAGCAAATAGCATAATATAATAAACAAATAATCCAAAATGCTTAATATCAAAAAGCGTGCATTAGTAATTGTCTAATCTAGGTAATATTTCCAAACAAGTCTTTTACGAGGGTGTGAAAACAAGAAAAGTCTCCGCGAAATCTTTTCAAGTAATATAGGATCCATAATGCGAATAAGACAAATGAAAGATGTTGAAAAAAACTCAATTATCAAAAATGTTGATCAAAACGTCGTTTTTGCGTTGGCGTGCTCTTCTTTTATAAATTTCATAACATCACGATAAACTTGCACATTATCGGTCTCATTCAAAACCTCGTGCCGCATATAAGGATAAATGATGGGCTGAGCATCCTTGATACCTAAGTCCTTGTATAATTGTACAAGCTTCAATACTCCTTTGGAGTTATTACCAACTGGGTCTTCCGCTCCGGCTATGAGTAAAATCGGTAAATCTGCACGAATATTTTTCATAGATTTCATCTTATGGAGGCCGTTCAATCCTTTTAGGAATTCACGGTAGAAACTCTTCTTTGACTCATAAAGAAAGCCGCATTTTGGATCTTCGTTATATTTCCGAACGTTCTCTTCGTTAAAACTTAACCAGTCCGTTTTCGTTTTGTGGTCTTTAATCGCTTTGGTATAAGGCTCCAGCATTAAACTCCGCAAGAACTTTGAAGGTTGTTCACGGTTATTGTTATTGACGATTAGGCGAGATAGAAAATATCCTAATCCAATCATCAATTTGTTTGGACCATTCGTCCCACTCAGGATTACTTTATCGACATTTTTACTATATTTTTGAATATAACTCTGAACAACAAAGCTGCCCATTGAGTGTCCGAAAAGATAGACGGGAAAATTATCGTAATGGAGTTTTCCAACAAGCTCGTTGGTGTTTTCGACGCTCTTGGCAAAAGCATCGGAGGGCCAGACACCTAGTTGTTTAGGTTCATCTGCATTCTCGCCTTGACCATAATGGTCAACGCAGTATGCACTGTAGCCATTTTCATTAAGGAAATTGGCGAAATGGTCGTAGCGCAGGGAATGTTCTTCCATTCCTGTCAGGATTACAACATTTGCGATCGGCTTGTCTATCTTCCATGAATAGCCAAATAATTCCTCGCCGTTTTTCAACTTCAGCGTCAATTTTTCTCTCGCCATAGATTAATCCTCTTTTCTGTTATAGGTTATTCTAGATCTATTCATAACCATTTGGGTTATTCTTCTGCCAATTCCAAGCATCTCGGCAACAATCTTCTATTGTCATATTGGCTTCCCAGCCAATTTCTTTTAATGCTTTGTCACAATTCGCGTAGTTTGCATCGATGTCGCCATCTCTTCGCGGTCCAACGACATAAGAAATTCTAATATTATTTACTTTTTCAAACGCCTTGACAAGTTCGAAAACTGATGTTCCTCTTCCGGTGCCAAGATTATAAATCTTTAACCCCGACTTGTCTTTAATTACTTTTAAGGACGCGAGATGCCCTTTTGCCAAGTCAACGA
>JBAZGG010000014.1:0-22267 GCA_041653015.1 Bacilli bacterium
TTTTCTATGAGAAAAATCAAAAGTGTTGCTTCTTTTGTCATACCGATTATGGCAGCAATGCTCATCATCCCATTGGCGTCTTGCGGTGGTGGGAGCAAAATCTTCAGCGGCGCAAGCACTGAATTAGATTTTATAAAATATTTACCTGTTGAAGACGACTATACTTTCACATTTGTTGATCCGGAGTACCGAAATGCCGGTAGTGACTCAGTTACTATGGGAGCCGCCGTCGATGCTTCGTTGGGCATCTATCAATTCACTGACAATTCAAAAGTAGGATTATATTCTCTTCCATTAGGCGAGATAATAGTTCCCGCAATTTATACTGGTTTTGCATCGATTTATAATTTCAGCGTCAACTACACGATGCTCACAAAAAACTTTTCAACGGGTTCCTCACCCCTTAAAACGTTTATTCTGTATAGCACTGGGACACCAAACGGAGTAGTGGCTGGTTATACTTTTGATGGGACACAAGTTTTCTCTTTGACATTACCAGTCGCTGATATAAGTTCTGTTTCGCCTTCGCAGATCGCCTCTTTTGTTTTGGAGAATGATCAATATGCGTACGCAAAGGTTAGAGTCAGCGATAATAATAATTCCGATTATTTTGTCGATTGCAATATAAAGCTTGATATCGTAAATCACACGATTGAGACAGGGGTCGTCTTGCCAGATGATTCTCAAGATTTTGTCGGCATGCCTATCGAGCTTGTCAACGCTGTCAACTTAAAATACATCGGTGTTGGAGTCAATCAAGATTTATATCTTGTGCACACAAACACTGCAACCGATTACACATTCGAGGTCTACGATTCGAACTATAATTTAAAATGGCAAAGAATTTTTTCGAATTCACAGAACATGATTTCATTTGGAAATGGGCATATTCTTTTCCTTCAAACATATCAAGTGCCTGCAGATGCGACGACATTCGATTTCTTTCAGTCAGGAAATAAGTATGTTCAGGTCATCTCCACTCTCAATATAGTAAATGGTGATTTATCAACAGTTAGTTTCCCTTATTTCATCAACGGACAATACGCTTCTCTTTCTGGAAATGCCGCCGCTGGTGCTGACAAGAATGTCCAAATTGGCGAATTGTACTCTCTTTCAAAGATTAACGAGTACAAGATGATTGATCCAATAAGGTATCTTGTCATCGTTAATGGCGAAGGAAAGATCACCCACGATTTATCTGGTTCCATCGGATTTCCAGATGATGGCGTCATGTACAAAGTGTCTGATGATGTTTATGTGATTGAAGACACATTCTCGAGCAATCGAATGCTGGTAAATAAAAAGTTACAGCCACTTTTCCCGAGCACAGTATCTGTGACTGGAATAAACATTGAAGAGGGTGTGGTTTCTATATATGACTCTTCATACGGTTGCTCATATATCGTCGGATTTGATGGAAAAGTAATAAATTCGATACGAGATATCGGACTGATCGCTCTTAATGTCACGGATCGTTACTATGCTGTCGATATGATTTCCGGTGAATATTCTATTGTTGATGGTTCATTCACTAAAATAAATAATGGTGTGTTAGCTTCTATTCTCTCAAATGGAGTAAATTTGGGCTGTCTCATCGTTATGGTGAAAGGCGACACAGACTATTATTCTCTCGATGTTGAAACGGGTGAATTGACAAATCTTTCGCAAAGATATTTCGGTTCTGCAAATGCATCTGTCTTCAGTTATGATTTCGGTATCCTCAATGCTTATACATCGAGCGGATCAGTCTATACCAATAATTTCTATGCATCAGATGGTTCATTTATTTTGAGCGTTAGAACTAATGGCATAATTAGTGCTTCGTTTTTTAAGATCACATCAATTGAAACAAACAATATCTCTAGATGTTCTTATTATAGAGTATCAAACGCTCTGACGAGCGCCGATGTTGTCTATACTCGCTATTTAGTCTTCGATCACAACCCGAAGCGCTAAACTGTCTTACGATCAACATACTGGGGCGTTAATCAAAAGTTAACGCCTTTTTATGTATTTATAGAATAATAATGGTATCATCGCTATATTAAACGCAGATGGGTCTTTTGATTTTCACAATCGCTAAACATCTCTCTTTAAAGAATAATTTATATTTTCTAATTGCGAGTCAAAAATGATAGAATCAATTTTATGAATAAGACTGAAATGAAAAAAAGCAGTAAAACAAAAATCTCAGGTGAGATAATACGTTTTATTGTCGTTGGAGTCATCGCCACTCTAGTTGATTTATTTCTTAATTACCTCTTTGTTATTTTAGTTCCATCCGGCTGGAATGATGACTTAAAAGTTGCCATTTGCACAACGATGGGTTTTATCGGTGGTGTAATTGTAAATTACATACTTTCGGTCATATGGGTATTCCAAAATGTTGAAAGCGAAAAGGAAGCAAAATCGAAGAAGAATTTTGTTATGTTTGTTCTGCTCAGCACTATCGGTTTGGTTTTAGGAATAGCTTTTATGGGTGGCTTTAATGCTTTATCGGAGAGCATCTTAAGCATCAATCTCTATGCATGGGAACCAGAGCATCTTTCTGAAGTGATTTCAAATCCTGCTATCATTCTATCCAATATTGGATTTTGGTCATTTACAATATTTTTCTGTGTCAAAACTTTAATCGTTTTATTCTATAATTACGTCTCGCGTAAAACGTTTATTTTTAAAGCTCCAAAGAAATAGAGCGGTCATCGCTCTCTATGGGTCACTATGTTTTAGTGGTTATTTTTGATAAAATAAACATATGGAAGAAATCACAATAAAAAGAAAAAGATACGAAATTGGTAAACTTTTTTGCCAAACTGATGAAAGCACAATTCATTTCGTTTATACAAAGGGGAGAGAATATCTTTTAGTGAGATATTTTAAAAATTATGATTTCGCCATGAACGATTATAAAAGGTTGGCAAAAGCTGGAATCAATGTTCCTCGCATCATCGCTAATGACAAAAAAGAACATCTGGTTGTTAAAGAGTACATCGGCGGACCAACTGTTCTCGACGAACTTATTATCAACGATCTCTCCGATCACTATTTTGAAGAGCTTTTCCTCGCTTATCGCTTCTGTCGTTTTTCGAAGATTAATTTAAACTATTTACCAGAAAATTTTTCTATGAAAAATGGCAAATTATTTTATGTTTCAAACGATGTTGCAGACTACTCTCCGCAAAGGAATTTAGAGAACTGGGGCATTCGTTATTGGATATATACAGCAGAATTTTCACAATATCTGAAAGAGAAAAAAATGAATGTGAACCCCAAGCGCATTTTAAAAGAAGAGGTCGCTAACAAAAAGATAGTTTTGCTTAGTGTTACCTATTGGTAGTGTGATATAATTGCCCTATGAAAAACGTTGTGTTATTCTCGTTGACCTCTAATCCGATTCTTAGCCAAGAAGTCGCCTCTTTGCTCGATGTTCCAATCGGCAAAGTCTCAATCGAGCATTTTGCTGATGGAGAAGTGATGGTTCGTGCTTTAGAAAATGTCAGAGGTAAATCCGTTTATATCATTCAATCGACCGTGAACCCCGTCAATGAACGAATTATGGAATTATTAATCTTTATTGATGGTTTAAGGAATGGTTTTGCCAAAGAGATTACGCTCATCATTCCGTACATGGGCTACTCCAGGCAAGATCGCATCGCTCGGTTGGGAGAACCTATTTCTGCAAGGTTGGTCGCCGATCTATTCAATGTCGCGAGTATCAATCACGTTATTACACTTGATCTGCACACGCCACAAATTGAAGGTTTTTTTGATTGTCCAGTCGACGCCTTATCATCAATTCCCCTATTTGCTGATTATTATTTGCGCGAATTGAAGAAGCACCACATATCAACAAAAGATGTGGTGGTCGTTTCTCCTGATCACGGCTCTGCACATCGAGCAAGAGATTTAGCTAGTTATCTATCCGACTCATCTTTAGCTCTTATCGACAAAAGACGTCCATCAATGAATGAGTCTGAAGTGATTTCCATCGTTGGCAATGTCAAAGGTAAACATGCGATTATCATTGACGACATCGTAGATACTGCCGGCACAATAGTGGCGGCAAGCAATGTGCTTTTAAAAGCGGGAGTCAAAGATATTTCTGTCGCTGCGACACATGGTATTTTTTCTAAAAATGCTTTGGAGAAACTCGCTAAAAGCAAAATTTCTGATGTCATAGTCACTAACAGCGTTGAAAAAGAGCATAAAAATGTTAAAACATTATCGATTGGACCTCTCATAGCAAATGTCATCGCTCTCTCCGAAAAAGGAGAGCCATTACCAAGTGATATTTTGGCCTTTTATTGATATGGAAACAAACGAGAGGAAAAATAATCCAACCAAAAAAGAGAAAGTGATTATTATCGTCTGCGTTTCATTGCTCATACTTTTGATAATTGGGACTATTGTCATGACAATATTCTTTCCAAATCGAGTTGTTGACACGAGCGATAGCACTATTTCATCAATGAGTTCACTCCTTTAAAAATACGGACGATTTCGAAAGGTCGATGCAAATGCATTTCACAATAAAAAGAATGTCGATTAATGCTGTTGTGGCTGCGTTATATGTAGCTCTGACGATGATTTCATATCCCATCGCTTTTGGGATGATTCAAGTGCGAGTTGCTGAAGCCTTGGTTTTACTATGTTTTTTTCGAAGAGATTATATCGTTGGACTAACGTTGGGATGTCTGATCGCTAATTGCTTTTCCTTTTCCCCATTTGATATTTTATTTGGCACGATGGCAACATTAATCAGCTGCATTGGTGTCGCGTTCATGAAGAATCTTTTATTGGCATCTGTTATTCCGGTGGTGGTCAACGGATTTGTTGTTGGCGCTGAATTATATTTTATTCTCGAAGAACCATTTTGGCTAAGCGTTGGTTTTGTGGCGCTTGGTGAAGCGATTGCCATCATGGTCCTCGGATATACGATATTTATGATTTTTGGAAGAAAGAAATATTTTCAGAATCTCATCAGCGCGAATCAGAATCTCGACTTCAAATGGTAGCCCTCTTTCTTTTCTTGTAAGAAACGATATTTGAATATAAAATAACAAAGCATATGGAAAATTTTTATTTAGAAATAAAACATATTGATAAAAAAACCAAAGCCAGATGTGGCATTTTGCACACCCCACATGGGAATGTTGAAATTCCAATGTTCATGCCCGTTGGCACATTAGCTACTGTCAAAACTCTTTCACCAGAAGAAGTTAAACAACTCGGCGCAGGTGTTATTTTAGCGAATACATATCATCTTTTTCTACGGCCGGGAGAGGATATTGTTGCAAAAGCCGGTGGATTGCATAAATTTATGAATTACGATGGGCCAATACTCACTGATTCAGGCGGATTTCAAGTTTTTTCTTTACAGGATAATAGGAAGATATCGGAAGAAGGGGTGACCTTTAAATCACATCTGAATGGCGATACGTTATTTTTCTCTCCTGAAAAAGTAATCGATATTGAAGAGAAATTGGGCGCTGACATCATCATGTCCTTCGACGAGTGTATCCCATATCCTGTCTCGCATGAATATGCAAAAAAATCAGTTGAAAGAACACTTCGTTGGGCTGAAAGAGGCTTACTCGCTCATAAGCGAAGTGATCAAGCCCTATTTGGCATAGTTCAAGGCGGTGAATTTGAAGATTTGCGCGAACATTCAGCGCGAGCTTTATCCCAGATGAATTTTGATGGATATTCCATCGGCGGAACATCGATCGGTGAACCGAAAGATGTCTGTTTAAGAATGGTCGATTATTCTCTAAAATATCTGCCTGAGAGTAAGCCTCGCTATCTCATGGGAGTTGGCTCAATAGATTATATTCTCGAAGGAATTGAAAGAGGTATCGACATGTTCGATTGCGTTCTCCCGACTAGAATAGCTCGCCATGGAGCGCTGATGACTAGCAAAGGTCGCATCAACATCAAAGATGCAAAGTATAAAGATGATTTTTCATCATTGGATGGCGAGTGTGATTGTTATACATGTAAAAACTATACAAAAGCATATTTGAGACACCTCTTTGTCGCTGATGAAGCTTTTGGAAAGCGTCTCATGTCGATCCATAATCTCCGTTTTTTAATTAAAATGATGGAAGAAGCGAGAAAGGCCATTCAAGAAGATCGGTTTTTGGAATTTAAAGATTCCATGATAAAAAAATATGGTGACAAAAGGGGTTTCTAATGGACATTGAACTATTTAATTTTAATCTCCCTGAAGAACTGATTGCGCAATCTCCTTGTAAGAAGAGAGATAATTCCCGCCTTTTGATAGTCAATCGCTGTTCTAAACAAATCGAAGACAAACATTTTTACGATATTGCTGATTATTTATCAGCGGGCGATGTTTTAGTTCGGAACAACACAAAAGTGATACCGGCTCGGCTCATCGGTGTTAAAGAAAAAACAAATGCTAGAATCGAATTGTTGCTTTTGCGAAATCTTGGCGATGATGTTTGGGAATGTCTGGTGGGCAACGCTAAAGCAATCCATGAAGGATCGCAGATCGATTTTGGAGAAAAAAAACTGATCGGTGAGTGCGTCGAGGTGCTCGATGAAGGCATAAGGCATATCCATTTTTTATACCGAGGCATTTTCATGGAGATACTCGATCAATTAGGCAAGATGCCACTGCCACCATACATCAAGCATCAATGCGATGATAATTCTCAGTATCAAACGATCTACGCTAAAGTCGAAGGCAGTGCGGCCGCTCCGACCGCAGGATTTCACTTCACGGATGAATTATTTGATAAGTTGCTGGCAAAAGGCGTTGAAATAATCGATGTCACCCTTCATATAGGTCTCGGGACGTTTCGGCCGATTAAAACTAGCAATGTAGAAGATCATCACATGCATAGTGAATATTACGAGATTTCAAAGCGTGCTGCCGAGAGGCTAAATCTCGCTAAGCATGAAGGAAGAAGAATTATTGCTATCGGCACAACTTCGGCGAGGACTCTTGAAGCGAATATGAACAGATACAAGCGATTTACCTCAACAAAAGAAGAGACTGATATTTTTATTGTTCCCGGTTACAAGTTTTTGGCGATTGATGCATTGATCACAAACTTCCATCTGCCAAAATCAACACTGATAATGCTTGTTTCGGCATTTATGGGAAGAGAGTTTACCCTTCAGGTGTATCAAACTGCGATCAATAATAAATATAGATTTTTTTCGTTCGGTGATGCAATGTTTATTTATGGACAGGAAAAATAATTATTACCAAGAGTCATTAGCAGAGATTGAAGAGCTTAAGAAAGCTGGAAAAAAGCCATCATTGTTGCTCCATGTTTGCTGTGGGCCTTGCTCTTGCTTTCCGCTCACATTTCTCTGCCCATATTTTGATGTGACAATTTTGTACAACAATTCGAATATTTATCCAGAAGAAGAATATAATAGGCGGCTTGATTCACTAAAAACACTGTTGAGGGAAATGAATCGTGACTATGGTTTCTTGATTCCGCTTATCGTCGCTCCGTATGACCACGAAAATTATATCAAGAGTCTCACCCCGTACAAAGATGAAAAAGAAGGGCAGAAGCGATGTGAGATATGCTATGCAAAGAGAATTGAATCTGCCTTTGAGTATGCTATGCATAATGGCTTTGAATATGTCAGCACGGTAATGACTGTTTCTAGCCATAAAAACTCTTTAGTTATTAATGAAATTGGCAGAGAGCTCGAGTCGCGTTATCCAAATGTTAGATATTTCTATAGCGATTTCAAGAAAAATAATGGTGAATTAATCGGTCGTCAACTCAGCGATAGATATGGGCTATATATGCAAAATTATTGTGGATGTGAATTCTCTTTATATGATCTCAAAAAGCGATTTTTTCTATTAATTAATACTTGATTTTTTATGCTTAGCGATGTAGTTTTTTTGTTTATTTATGTCTAGTTCTTGTCAATTGTAATCGCCAGCATGAATCGCAATGTACTTGTATTATTATAAATAACTCTTCAAAAAAAACGTTGACTCGAGCGTATGAACAGAGGTATTGTTATTAACGTTGGCCCCAGCGAAGATGTGCGAGGTTGCTGATACACCCACAGGCGTTGTCATGAAGAGGTGGTCAGGTAATTCGCATTGAGCTCGGTAGACCAAAAGCCTGAAAAATATTCAAGGAGGAAAATTCATGGCAAAAGTTAAATCGATTCGGATTCGCTTAAAATCTTATGATCACAAGTTATTGGATTTATCAGTCGAGAAAGTTCTCACTGCAGCGAAATCAACTGGAGCAAGCGTTGTTGGCCCAGTTCCGCTTCCGACGGAGAAACAAGTCTTTACAATCTTGAGAGCGGTGCACAAATACAAAGATGCCCGCGAACAATTCGAGATTAGGACACACAAACGCTTAATCGATATCATTGATCCAAAAAAGGAAACGATCGACCAACTCAAAAGGCTCGACTTACCAAGTGGAGTAGATATCGATATCAAATTATAAGGAGGTAAGATAAACATGAAAGCAATCATCGGACGAAAAATGGGCATGACCGAAGTCTTCGCAAAAGATGGAACAATGTATGCCGTCTCAGTCGTCGAAGTCTTACCTAACGAAGTAACTCAAGTCAAAGAAGTCGAAAAAGACGGACACGCCGCTCTTCAAATCGGCTATGAAGATGAGAAGGAAACTCGTTTAAACAAATGTGAAAAAGGCATCTTTGCAAAGGCAAAAGTTTCTCCCAAAAAGCATTTGGCTGAAATTCATGGCGATGAGATGAACAAATACAAAGTTGGAGATAAAATTACTGCATCTTTGTTTCATGTCGGCGATGTCGTCGACGTCATCGGCACGTCAAAAGGCAAAGGTTTTTCTGGCACAATTAAAAGATGGGGTCACAAGATTGGTCCAAAAGGACACGGATCTGGATACCATAGAGGTCAAGGATCATTTGCAAATAATGGTCGTACAAACAACAGAGTAATCCCAGGCAAAAAAATGTCTGGACACGCTGGAAATCAACAATCGACAATTCTCAATCTTGTCGTGATCGAAGTAAATGATGAGAAAAATTATATTCTTATCAAAGGTGCAATCCCTGGACCAAGACGCTCTCTTGTCACTATTAGAAGCGCCATTAAAGCACAGAGACATAAACCGGTTGTGAAAGAATTAGCAAGCAATTTAGATGCATCAAATATCTCTGCGGAAACAATCATTGAAGAAGCTCCAGTTGCTGTGGCTCCTCAAGTGGAAGCAGTAAAAGAAGTTAAAGCAGATGCTCCTGCTGAGAAGAAAGGAGAATAACTATGGCTGAGAAAAAATCTTTAAGTCTTAAAGTATATTCCATGTCAGGCGAAGCTGTTGGCAACGTTTCATTAGATGCGAGTGTCTTTGCGATTGAACCGCATAAGCAAGCCGTGCACGATGCCATTGTGGTCTACAATTCAAATCTTCGACAAGACACAGCTAAAACAAAAAAGCGCGATGAGGTATCCGGAGGTGGTAAAAAGCCTTGGAAACAAAAAGGTACTGGACGCGCTCGCGCTGGTTCTATCCGCTCTCCACTTTGGGTTGGAGGCGGCAGAGTATTTGGTCCAACAGGGGTTCAAAATCACAAATTATCACAGAATAAAAAAGAACACGCGCTCGCACTCAAGTCCGCTCTTAGTGAAAAAGCGAAAAAAGGATTCATTGTTGTCGATGAGTGGAAACTCAATGGAATTAAAACCAAAGAGTTTGTTGAAATATTAAAAAATCTTAAAGCGGAAGGTAAGTCACTAATCATCATTGATGAAGACAACGTGAATCTTATCTCAAGCGCTCGCAATTTAAAGAATGTTGGCATAACCGCCTATGATAATGTCGCTGTTTACGATCTCATGTATTTCGATAATATATTGATTAGCAAACTAGCGCTCAAAAAGATTGAGGAGGCACTCAAATAATGGCTAAGGAAACAAAGAGAGTTCTCGCAAAGGATGAAGAAGTAAAAGCTACCTCTACTAAAAAAGTAGAGAAAGCCAAACCAGCATCCAAAAAGCAAGAGATTAAAAAGCCAGCTGTTGGCAAAGCTACTATCCGCGATTTCGATCTCATTATCGAGCCGATCATAACTGAAAAGTCGATGGCCCTTATTCAAGAGAAGAATCAAGTCACTATTCGCGTTCAAAAAAACGCTAACAAAGCCAATGTTAAAAAAACATTTGAAAAAGTATTTGGAGTGAAGGTTGAGGGTGTTCGCATCCTGAATGTTCCTTCTAAAGAAACGACTAGAGGTGGCCGATATAAAGGCGTTATCTCTGGATATAAAAAGGCAATCGTTACTATCGCCGAAGGCGAAGCGCTTGACCTCTTTAAGGAATAGCCAGCCAATTGGCTCATAAATATAGGAGAATGAAATATGGGAATTAGAAGTTATAAGCCGACATCACCATCACGTCGCAACATGACCAATACCACGTTTGAAGAAATCACAAAATCCACTCCTGAGAAAAGTTTATTACTAAGCATTTCAAAAACTGGTGGTCGTAATAATCAAGGTGTTATCACGACACGTCACATCGGTGGTGGAAACAAACGCAAGTATCGAATTATTGATTTTCGCAGAAATAAAGACCAAGTCGTCGGTGTGGTCAGCTCTGTCGAATACGATCCAAATAGAAACGCTAACATCTGCTTAATCGTTTATGCCGATGGTGAAAAAAGATACATCATCGCTCCTAAAGGCTTATCAGTCGGCGACAAGATTGTTTCTGGAGAAAAAACCGATGTTAAAATCGGTAATGCCATGGAACTCGTCAACATCCCTGAAGGCAGTATGGTTCACAACATTGAATTGCAACCTGGTAAAGGCGGACAGATGTGTCGTGCAGCTGGTACTAGCGCACAGGTATTGGGCAAAGAAGGAAAACACGTCATCGTTCGTTTAGCCTCTGGTGAAGTGAGAAAATTACTCGAGCACTGTAGAGCGACGATCGGTGAAGTAGGAAACGAAGATTATATATTAATCAATAAAGGAAAAGCCGGAAAGAATCGTTGGCTTGGAAAACGTCCAACTGTTCGCGGTTCGGCTATGAACCCAAATGATCACCCACATGGTGGTGGTGAGGGCAAAGCTCCTGTCGGACGCGATGCTCCTCGTACACCTTGGGGTAAGCGCGCTCTTGGGGTTAAGACAAGGAAATTAAAACAGCCTTCGTCACGTCTGATTATCAGACGTAAAAATGATAAATAAGGACTGAAAGGAGAAATATATGTCACGAAGTTTAAAAAAAGGAGCGTTCTGCGATGAACACCTTATGAAAAAGGTTGAAGCTCTCAATAAAACTAACAAAAAAGAGATTATTAAAACTTGGTCGCGTCGATCAACAATATTCCCACAATTTGTGGAACATACCTTTGCAGTCTATAACGGACGTGAGCACATCACGGTTTATGTCACCGAAGATATGGTTGGTCATAAGCTCGGTGAATTTGCTCCAACAAGAACATTTAAAGGACACACGGGCAATAATACGGAAGACAAAGCTGCTGCTGTTACAGCGACACCTGCTCCAGCCGCTGCTGCGCCTGCTGAGTCTAAATAAGGAGGCACAAAATGGTAGATACAACTATCGCTAAACGCGAAAAGCAAGATCCTACTTCTAAAGAAGAAAAGCCTGCAAAAGCCAAAAAGGCGAGCAAGGCTAAAGAATCAAAGGAAGTTAAAGTTCCTGAAACGCCAGCAAAACCTCCGGTTACTGAGGCAAAAGCTATCGCGGCTAATGTTCGCGTTACACCTAGAAAAGTTCGATTGGTTATCGATTTGGTCCGTGGCAAAAGCGTTTCTGAAGCGCTGGGCATTCTTAAGAATTTGAACAAGGCAGCATCTGCCCCAGTTATTAAAGTCATCAATTCTGCCGCCGCTAATGCCATCAACAATTTTAAGATGGATGAAGCGAGACTATACATCGACAAGATTTACGCCAATGATGGATTGAGAATGAAAAGATTTCTTCCTCGCGCAAAAGGTTCAGCGTCTGGATTAGTCAAAAGATCATCGCATATTACGTGCGTGTTAAAGATGAGGTAATAAACATGGGACAAAAAGTTAATCCAGTAGGATTTAGAGTCGGAATCAACCGCGATTGGAATTCTCGTTGGTATGCCGAAGGAAATGATTATTCCAAATTTCTTCACGAAGATATCAAAATTCGTGAATACCTCGTTAAAAATCTCAAAGATGCAATGCTTTCGCATATCGAAATAGAAAGAGCGAAAAATTCAGAAAAAGGCTACCATATCAATGTTCTCATTTTTGTGGCACGACCAGGCGTTGTTATCGGACAAGATGGAGCAAAAATCAATCAGATTAAAAAAGCTCTTGTAAAATTTGTTAACGGAGACGAAATTCATGTCAATGTTGTGGAAGTTAAGCAACCTGACCTCGATGCGAATTTGGTCGCTCAATGGATTGCGGGTGAATTAGAGAACAGAGCCTCGTTCAGAGCTGCTCAAAAGAAAGCTATTCAAAGAGTGAGAAAAGCTGGCGCTAAAGGTTGCCGCACTCTCATCTCTGGTCGTCTCGGCGGCGCCGATATTGCGCGAAGAGAAGGTTACAAAGAAGGAATCATTCCTCTACACACTCTTAAGAGCGATATCGATTATGCACATTGCGATGCGAGGACTACCTATGGTAGATTAGGCGTCAAAGTGTGGATTTGTCGAGGCAATTATAATGAGAAGAAAGATCAAGAATCCAATTCTCACGAACATTCAAATGTGAAAGGAGAATAACGTATGTTACAACCTAAAAGAGTTAAATACAGACGTCCTCATTCCATAAAATACGAAGGAAAGTCTAAAGCTGGAACAACGATCGCTTTTGGCGATTACGGATTACAGGCTGTCGACGGTGGTTGGATTACTGATCGCCAAATAGAGGCAGCTCGTGTCGTGTTGAGCAGATACACCAAAAGAAGTGGAAAAATTTGGATTAGGATATTCCCTCAACTAGCAAAAACGAGAAAACCTGCCGAAGTCCGTATGGGTTCCGGAAAAGGAAATCCAGAAAGCTGGGTCGCAGTTGTCAAAACAGGTCGAATCTTGTTTGAAATGGGAGAAGTTCCTGAAGTTGATGCATTAGAAGCGTTAAGACTATCCGCATATAAGCTCCCAATCAAATGCCGCCTTGTTAGAAAGGAGAACAAACAATGAAAATTTCTGAGATTAGAGAAATGTCCAGCGAAGAATTAAACGAA
Source organism: Bacilli bacterium (assembly GCA_041653015.1). GTDB lineage: Bacteria > Bacillota_I > Bacilli_A > RFN20 > CAG-826 > JBAZGG01. Next base: position 13,205 of record JBAZGG010000014.1, read on the forward strand.
AAAGTTTATTCTCTCAAGGAAGAATTGTTCAATCTTCGCCGCAAAAAAGCAGTTGGTCAATTGGAGCGTGGCGAAGAAGTAAGAAAAGTTCGCAAGGATATCGCACGCGTTAATCTAGTGATTCGCGAGCGCGAGCTTGGAATTAAATAAGTGAGGTAAATCAATATGGAAAGAAATCAAAGGTCATCATTTCAAGGCATTGTTGTTTCAAGAAAGATGAGTAAAACCATTGTCGTATTGGTTGAGACTCACAAAAAACATGCCAAATATGGCAAGCGTGTGAAATATGGCAAGCGCTATTACGCACACGATGAGAAAGATGTCGCTAATGTTGGCGATACAGTCACTATTATCGCGTGTCGTCCAATTTCTAAAACGAAACGTTTTCGCTTAGTGTCAGTCGATAAAAAGGCTGTTGAATCAATTAAGGTCGCTGAAGCTGAACTAAAACTTGAAGAGCAGGTCGGTCTCGCTGATCTCAACAAAAAAGAAGTGAAAAAAGTTGATGAAATTGCTGCCGAAGTGAAAGTGATTGCAGAAGCGGTCAAAGAAGAAGTTGTCGCCGATGCGGTCGCGACTGAAATCATCAAAGATGAAGAAGTTGCAAAACCAAAAGCTTCAAAAGCAAAAAAAGAAGATAAAAAGGAGAAATAGGCCATGGTTCAAAATGAAACAAATCTCGTCGTTGCAGATAACTCTGGCGCTCGTTCCGTGAGAATATTCCGCCTTTTTGGAGGAGGCAACCGCAAGACATCATCGATTGGTGATATCGTCATGTGCGCTGTCAAAGATGCCATCCCTGATGGCAAAGTCAAAAAAGGCGAAATTGTAAGAGGAATAATTGTGCGCACCAGACACGCGATTAACCGACCTGATGGCTCGACTGTCAAGTTTGATGATAATGCAATTGTTCTTATCGATGCTGAAAATCAACCGATTGGCACTCGTGTCTTTGGACCAGTTGCCCGCGAACTTCGCGATAAGGGTGAAGGCTATATGAAAATAGTTTCACTCGCGACCGAAGTCTTATAAGGAGGTCACGCTTATGAAAATTAAAAAAGGTGACAAAGTTGTCGTTATTGCTGGAAGCGATAAAGGCAAAGAAGGAATCGTTCAACTCGTTTACCCAAAGCTTAACAAAGTTGTTGTCGAAGGCGTGAACGTTCACAAAAAACATAAAAAGCCAACACAGCAAACACCAGAAGGAAGCGTTGTGGAAATATACGTTCCTTTTGATGCGTCAAATGTTGCGCTCATCGATAGCAAAACAAAGAAGGCTACTCGCGTAGGCTACTCTGTTGAAAAAGACAAAAAAGTCCGTATCAGCAAAGCCTCAAAGAGTAAGATTTAGGAGGTAAATTATGGCTGAAACAAAAAAAGTAACAGCGAAAAAAGCGCCGGTGAAAAAAGCACCAGCGAAAAAGGCTTCACCAAAAGCAAAAGAAGTTGTCGCTGATACAAAGAAGATAGCTCCTGTAAAACAGAAAGCTCCCGCCAAGACAGCCCCTAAGAGCAAAGAAGCAAAACCAAAAGTGGTGAAAGCGGCTTCTAAGACCGAAAAGGCGAAAGTTGAAGCAAAACCAATTGCAGTTCCCAAAGCTGAAACGGTTAAAGTTGAAATCAAGGAAGAAGCAAAAGTTGCTTCAAAAAAGGTTGTCAAAAGCCCAGTTGAAGCAAAAAGTGTCAACCGCCTTAAAGAGAAATATATCAAAATAGTTCGAGGGCATTTGATTGAGAAATTTCATTATTCCTCACTCATGGAGACCCCATCTCTCGAGAAGGTCGTTATCAACATCGGTGTTGGCGACGCTGTCGCTAACTCAAAGGCTCTCGACGATTCAGTTCGCGAATTAGGACAGATAACAGGACAGCATCCCGTTGTCACAAAAGCTAAGAAATCCATCGCTTCGTTCAAATTACGACAAGGGCAAGCGATCGGATGTAAAGTGACTCTTCGCGGGACAAGGATGTACGAATTCTTTGATAAATTGGTTTCTATTGCGCTTCCGCGCGTTAGGGACTTCCGCGGTGTTAATAAAAATGCTTTTGATGGGCATGGAAATTACACTCTTGGTATAAAAGAACAAGTGATCTTCCCCGAAATTGATTATGATAAAGTTAATAAATTTCGCGGCATGGATATCGTAATCGTCACAACCGCAAAAACAGATGAAGAAGCATTTGCGCTCCTAAAAGAGCTCGGAATGCCGTTTCATAAATAAGGAGGGCAAAATTCAATGGCAAAAACATCTTTAAAGGTTAAAAATCATAAACCACAAAAGTTTAAAGTCCGTGAATACACCCGTTGTGAACGATGCGGACGTCCTCACGCTGTCTATTCAAAATTTAAACTCTGCCGTATCTGCCTAAGAGAATTAGCTTACAAAGGCGAAATTCCTGGCATGAAAAAGTCGAGTTGGTAAAAGGAGGTATCATTATGATGACAGATCCAATAGCAGATATGCTAACAAGAATCCGCAACGCGAATCAATTGCGTTACGACGAAGTAAAAATACCTTCAAGCAAAGCAAAAGTTGAAATTGCTAAAATATTGCTTGAAGAAGGTTTTATTTCTGATTACAAAGTCTCAGGCGATGCCACTAAGAAAGAATTATTGATCTCACTAAAATATGCCTCTTCAGGAGAGCGTGTTATCTCTGGATTGAAGAAAATTTCGAAACCAGGGCTTCGCGCCACGGTTGATGTCGTGCATCTCCCGAGAGTTTTTAATGGTTTGGGCATTGCGATTATTTCCACATCAAAAGGAATCATTTCCGATAAAAAAGCACGCACATTAGGCGTCGGTGGCGAAGTACTCGCTTATGTTTGGTAAGGAGGATAATTAAACATGTCACGTATCGGTTTAAAAATTATTCCCATTCCACAAGGCGTTAAATTCGAAATTAATGGCAAAGTTCTTAAAGTTTCTGGTCCAAAAGGAAATCTCGAATTTTCTTTGCCTAACAAGATTTCATGTGAAGTTAAAGACAATCATATTCATTTTGTAAGAAGTGATGATGAGAAGCCCACAAAGCAAATTCATGGAACGATCAGAGCTCTGGTTAATAATGCCATTGTTGGCGTTACCAAAGGCTATAAAAAAGAGCTCGAAATTAAAGGCACTGGTTATCGCGCTCAACTACGAGGATCTAACCTTGTACTCATGGTTGGTTATTCTCATGAAGTCGTCATCGTGCCAGAACCAGGCATCAAGCTTTCTTGCCCTGATACCACAACAGTGGTCGTCGAAGGCATCGATCGCCGAGCGGTTGGAGAAGTGGCTGCAGAGATTCGCGCTGTTCGTAAACCTGAACCATATAATGGCAAGGGCATCATGTACAAAGGCGAACATATCATTCACAAAGAAGGCAAGCGTGCTACAGCCGCTGCAAAGAAGTAGGAACGAGGTAATTTTATGATTAAAAAAGAATCAAAGAACGAAGTGCGCATTCGCAAGCACGTTCGCGTTAGAGAAAAAATCTCTGGCACTGCCGATTGCCCACGTTTATGCGTCTTCCGCTCTAGCAGAAACATTGAAGCCCAAATCATTGATGATGAAAAGGGCATCACATTAGTTTCCTCCTCTTCGACTCAGCTCAAACTCGTTAATGGCGGTGATGTTGAAGCCGCTAGAAAAGTTGGAGAGAATCTTGCTGAAAAAGCAATCGCAAAAAAAATTAGCAAAGTTGTCTTTGACCGAGCTGGTTACTTATATCATGGTCGTGTCGAAGCTCTTGCAAACGCCGCAAGAAAGGGCGGGTTAAAGTTCTAAGGTGAACAGCATGGAAGAAAAAAACAAAATTGAAACTGTTGCTAAAAGTGCAACTCCAACTCCAGAAGCCAAAGCGAAAACTCCTGTAGTAAATAGCAAACCTGCCGACCATCGCGGTGACTATCGTCCTCGTCGCGAAGGCGGTCGTCCTAATCGAAGACATGAGGAAGCGAAGGAATTCGAAGAGCGCGTTGTCAACATCAATCGCGTTAGCAAAACCGTCAAAGGCGGTCGTCACATTCGCTTCGCTGCTCTAGTTGTTATCGGAGATGGTAAAGGGAGATATGGATATGGAACTGGCAAAGCTGGTGAAGTTCCTGATGCGATTAAGAAAGCTCAAGAAGCTGCTAGGCGCAACATGTTTAAGATCACTCTTTCCAAAGGCGACACACTATCCCATGAAATCATTGGAAAATTTGGCGCTTGCAATGTCTATTTGAAACCAGCCCCTGAAGGCACTGGCATCATCGCTGGTGGTCCAGTTCGCGCTATTCTCGAGCTTGCTGGTGTCAAAAATGTTTATTCTAAAGTCTATGGTTCACGAGCTCCAATCAATGTTATTCGCGCAACCAATGACGGGCTTGCTCACATGCGATCATATAAGCAGGTTAAGATTCTTAGAGGCAAAGAGTAGATTATTATTTTAGCAAGGAGGTGCGAGTATGAAATTACACGAACTTGAAACAACAGATGGTTCAAAGCGAAACCGTTTTAGAAAAGGTCGAGGTATCGGATCCGGCAATGGAAAAACAGCTGGAAAAGGACACAAAGGCCAACACGCTAGAAGCGGTGGAGGAACTGCGCTTGGATTCGAAGGTGGGCAGATGCCTATTTATCGTCGTTTACCAAAGCGCGGATTCCATAATTATGGCCATGTTGAATACGCTATCGTCAATGTTAGCGAACTCAATCGTTTCGATGATGGTACTCTTGTCACCACAGCGCGTTTGGTTGAAAGCGGATTAGTAAAAAAAGAATTCTGCGGAATTAAAATATTGGGTGATGGTAAATTAACCAAAAAACTTAATGTCAAAGCTCAGAAATTCTCAAAATCTGCCGAAAAAGCAATCATAGATGCTGGTGGCACAATTGAGGTACTTTAATTATGAAGAAATTGGCGGCTGTATTTAAAAATAAAGAAATAGTGGGTCGTATTGTTTTTACGATCGCCATTCTTGCGATTATAAGAATTGGCGCCGCAATCACTGTTCCAGGAGTCACTCCTGAAGCAGCCCTATCAGAAGCCATGACTACCGCGAATGCTGTAGCTTTAATGGATCTTCTCGGTGGTGGCGCTTTACAAAATTTCTCAATATTCGCTTTAGGCGTAAGCCCATATATCACCGCTCAGATCATCATCCAATTACTTTCCAAAGATGTTCTTCCCGCTTTGACTGAATTGTCGAAGCAAGGCGAAATCGGGCGAAAGAAACAAGAGATGGCAACGCGCTATCTCACATTGCTATTAGGCGCTGTTCAGGCCTATGGCATCATCAAAACCATGGAAAATAATGATTATATCAAAATTAACATGGCTCTCAATTTCTGGACATATGCCTATATCGTCGTGATTCTTCTCGCTGGCACCATGCTCGTCATGTGGTTGGGCGACCAGATTACGCAGAAAGGGCTGGGAAATGGTATTTCTGTCATCATCTTCGCTGGTTGTGTTAGAAGTTTGCCAATCCAGATATCAACGGCTTTTCAAAAGTGGATTCTGGTGGCAAAAGATCACGGCTCGAGCGAATTGATTCTCGGAAGTTTCCAGTTCTCATTATATATATTGGCGTTTTTACTCATCATCGCCTTTGTTACATTTGTTGAACTTTCAAAAAGAAAGATTCCGGTGCAACATGCGGGAAAAGGTGGTGGGCAAACCCAGTCTATGGCTAAGGCGAGTTTTCTTCCTATCAAGATAAACTCTTCTGGTGTTATCCCTGTCATCTTCGCTAGTTCGATCATGATGGTTCCATCCGTCATCGCCTCCTTTATATCAGGCGATGCCGCAAATGCTGAGTGGTTGAACATATTCTCTTACAGCAAAATGGTGACCATGCCTTGGTTTAATGATCAAACATGGCAGATGCCTTGGGGTTTAATAATCTATCTGCTCTTAATCATTCTCTTTGCATTCTTCTATTCATCTTTGATGATTAATCCGCCAGAATTAGCGGAGAATTTCCAAAAAAATGGAAGTTATATTCCAGGTATCAGACCCGGCAATGAAACAGAGAGATATGTCAGAAAGGTTTTAAATCGAGTGACGTGCATCGGTGCGATAGCCTTAACATCTATCGCCGCCCTTCCAGTCGTTCTAACACTGAGCGGCATCTTTGGAACCGATTCATCGTTAGCCCTCGGCGGAACCGGTTTGATTATCATCGTCGGTGTCGCTCTCGAAATGAAAGCACAAATCGATGGGCTTCTCGCCGGCAAATCTTTCGAAGAAGTACAAGGAGCAAGTTACTGATGAACATTATACTTATGGGCCCCCCAGGGGCTGGCAAAGGCACTCAGGCAAAAAAGATTGTACAGGAATTTAAAATCCCGCACATCTCGACTGGTGACATGTTTCGTGAAGCGATGAAAGAGGGCACTCCTCTTGGAACGCTCGCCAAGAAATATATCAATGAAGGTCACTTAGTTCCAGACGATGTCACAATCGGAATAGTCAAGGAACGCTTGGCGAAAAAAGATTGTGCGCACGGATATTTATTAGATGGTTTTCCAAGAACCACTCCTCAAGCCGAAGCGCTTGAGAAATTAGCTAAAGATATTGACCGAGAGGTAACTCTTGTTATCAATATATCGTGTGACAGGGAAGAGCTCATCAGACGAATATGCGGAAGACGCGTATGCAAGGTCTGTGGAGCGCCATATCACATCGATACTGCTAAACCTAAAGTCGATGGCATCTGCGATTTATGTGGGGGACCACTGATTCAAAGGGCCGACGATAACAAGGAAGCATTAATGGTCAGGCTTGATCATTATGAGAAACAGACAAAGCCGCTTCTAGAGTTTTATAAGGCGAGAGGTCTTGTCGTCGATCTCGATGGAAGCAAAGATTCCGCTGTTCTATTCTCTGAAGTTAAAAAGCTTCTCAAAGGATTAAAGCGTTGATGATCATTATTAAATCAAAACGCGAAATCGCTCTGATGAGAGAAGCGGGCAGAGTGGTGGCAAAAGTATTTGAACAAGTCGGTTCAAAACTTTGTCAGGGCATGTCGACTAAAGAGATCGCTGACTTGGCCGAAAAAGTGATCAGAGATGCAGGAGCATATCCAACGTTTCTCAATTACGAAGGCTATAAGGGAGCGATATGCGTTAGTGTCAATGATACTCTCGTCCACGGAATCCCCTCTAAACACATCATCATCAAAGAAGGAGACATTGTCTCGCTCGATGTTGGCGCGACCCTTCACGGTTACGTGGGAGACGCCTGTAGAACTTATTTGATCGGTCGGTGTTCTGAGAACGCGATCAACTTGGTTCGCACGACAGAAGAGAGTTTCTTTGAGGCGATGAAGTATGTCAAGCCTGGTAATCATCTAGGAGATATAAGCCACGCGATTCAAACTTATTGCGAATCGCATGGTTACTCACTGCCTAGAGATTATACTGGACACGGCTGCGGTTCACGACTGCACGAGGATCCTTATATCCCAAATTATGGTGAAGCAGGAACAGGTCCTACATTAAAAGCAGGTATGACCCTCGCTATTGAACCCATGGTCGCTGAAGGAAAATCTGAAACTGTCACCACGAGTGATGGATGGACGGCAAAGATGAAAGATGGCAAATTGTCTAGTCATTATGAAAACACCATCGTCGTAACCGACAATGGCTATGAGATACTGACTGCTCTATGAGCAAAAAGGAGGATTCTTAATGGCGAAACAAGACGCAATTGAAGTAGAGGCCACCGTTGTTGAAGCACTTCCAAACACGATGTTTAAAGTGAAACTAGAAAATGGTGTTGTGATTCTGGCCCACGTTTCCGGTAAAATCCGCATGCATTATATTCGCATTTTACCGGGTGATAGAGTCACAGTAGAGATATCGCCTTACGATTTAACACGTGGACGTATCACATTTAGATACAAGAATTAAAGGCTTACAGGAGGAAAATTAATATGAAAGTAAGACCCTCAGTAAAACCAATCTGCAGCAAGTGCAAGGTTGTCAAACGTCATGGCAAAGTCATGATTATTTGCGAAAATCCAAAGCACAAGCAAAGACAAGGTTAATCCATTTAGGAGGAAAATGAATTTATGGCACGTATAGTTGGTGTAGATATACCAAATGAAAAAAGAGTAGTTGTTTCTTTGACCTATATTTTTGGCGTTGGAATAACGACCAGCAAAAAGATTTTAGCGAAAGCGAAAGTCAACGAAGATATTCGCGTTAAGAATTTAACCGAAGAACAATTGACGGCTATTCGCAATGAAGTTAGCAAATTAAAAGTGGAAGGCGATTTAAGGCGCGAAGTAGGTTTAAATATCAAACGTCTTGAAGAAATCGGTTGCTATCGTGGTCTTCGCCACAAAAAAGGACTTCCTGTTCGCGGTCAGAGGACGCGAACGAATGCCCGCACGAGAAAAGGCAAACGCAAAACGATTGCTAACAAGAAAGAAGCCGTTCAAGGCTAATTAGGAGGTAGTGAAAATTATGGCTACTAATAGTAATAGTGGTGCAAGCGCTGCAAAACCAGCAGCCGCAGCAAAACCAGCAGTATCACGAAAGAAAAAAATTAAACGATCCTTTACCAAAGGAGTTGCTCACGTTCACTCCACATTCAATAACACCATCGTGACGATAACAGACGATAACGGAAACGTTGTCGCTTGGTCAAGCGCGGGTGTATTGGGATTTAAGGGAGCAAAAAAATCGACTCCATTTGCTGCTCAACTCGTCGGTGAGGCTGTTGCTAAAACAGCTTATGAACAAGGTTTGAGACAAGTCGATGTCAATGTTAAAGGCCCAGGCCCGGGCAGAGAAAGCGCCATTCGCGCTCTCGCCACCCAAGGACTGCAGGTCTTATCGATCACTGATACGACACCCATCCCACATAATGGATGCCGTCCACCAAAGATGCCCCGCGGTTAATTATTGGAGGATAAAACAATGGCTAATAAATTACCAAAACAATTTGAGATTATTAATTTTACTATCGCAAAAGATTTAAAAGAAAACTATGGCAAATTCGTCATGGAACCTCTCGAAAGAGGGTTTGGATTGACGATTGGGAACTCTTTGAGAAGAGTGCTCTTAAGCGCTTTGCCTGGAGC
>JBAZGG010000015.1:0-15779 GCA_041653015.1 Bacilli bacterium
GCAATCCGTTTGCTGTTATCGAAGGTATGATGATAGCTGGTTATGCCATCGGAGCGAAAGAAGGGTATTTTTACGTTCGCGCAGAATATCCAAACGCTGTAAAAAGAATTAAAATTGCGATCAAGTTACTTGAAGAATGCGGCTTGCTCGGAGATCATATTCTCGGAACAAATTTCTCCTTTAATTGTCATCTGCGTTTAGGTGCGGGAGCTTTTGTCTGCGGAGAAGAGACCGCTCTTTTAAATTCAATCGAAGGTCAAAGAGGCATGCCTCGTCCAAGACCGCCATTTCCTGCAGTTAAAGGATTATGGCAGAAGCCTACAATCATAAATAACGTTGAAACATTGGCTGATGTGCCTTTCATAATGCGAGAAGGTGCTTCTACATTCAATAAATTAGGCACCGAAAAAAGCAAAGGAACGAAAGTTTTTGCTCTAGGTGGAAAAGTGCGGAACGTCGGTCTTGTTGAAATTCCGATGGGAACGACTTTGCGAGAATTAATTTTTGATATAGGTGGCGGAATTCCTGACGGAAAGAAATTCAAAGCTATTCAAACTGGAGGTCCGTCTGGTGGATGTTTGACTGAAAAAGACCTCGATGTCCCCATTGATTATGATAATTTAATCGCAAAGGGCTCAATGATGGGTTCTGGCGGAGCAATCGTCATGGATGAGGACAATTGTATGGTTGATGTGGCAAAGTTTTACATGGAATTCATCTGTGATGAATCGTGTGGACAATGCACGCCTTGTCGAATCGGAACAAAAAGAATGCTTGAAATGATTATTAAAATCACAAAGGGCAAAGCGACATTGGAAGACATAGATGAATTGAAAAAGCTCGCTGAAGTGGTCAAAGTCGGCTCTCTTTGCGGTTTAGGACAAACTGCTGCTAATCCGATTCTTTCCACTTTGAATGCTTTTTATGATGAATATCTCGCTCACGTTGTCGACAAGAGATGTCCAGCTCATGTTTGCAAGGACTTGATGCATTATGAAATCGTCCCTGAGATATGCAAAAAATGTGGCAAATGCGCACGCAATTGTCCTGTTGGGTGCATCCATGGTGAACTCGGAAAAGTCCCGTTCGTTATCGATCAGAGCAAATGCATTAAATGTGGCGCCTGCATGGCCGGTTGCCCATTTAAGGCAATTATCAAAAAGTAGAGGAATAAATCATGAATAAATTGATTAACATTAAAATTGAAGGTGTGCCGTACAAAGTTGAAGATGGCATCACGATTCTTGAAGCGGCTAGACAATGTGGATATAACATTCCATCTTTGTGCGCTTTTAACAAAGGTGAATGTACGCATTCGAGTTGTCGAGTCTGTTTAGTCGAAGCGACAGGAGCGCGGGGATTGGTCGCTTCTTGTGTTTATCCAGTCAACGAAGGGATAGAGATTAAAATATCATCTCCAAAAGCTGTCGCTGCTCGACGAGCTTCGGTTGAATTATTGCTTTCTAATCATAATAAAAATTGTCAGCAATGCGCAAAAAATGGTCATTGTGAATTGCTTCACGTCGCCAACTTGGTCGGCGCCCGCGAGAATGCTTTTGTGGGTGAAAAAACACCGATAACTTATGATGATGTAGCTCCAGGAATTGTTCGCGATACATCAAAATGCATACTGTGCGGTCGTTGTATCGTCGCTTGTAAAAAAGCCCAAGGTATCGGAATTTTGGGATATGAGAATCGTGGATTTAAAACAATTGTTGCGCCGAGCGCAAATCGTTCTTTTGCTGAAGTTCCATGCATTCAATGCGGGCAATGCATCAATGTTTGCCCTACGGGCGCATTGATGGAAAAAACGGAAATAATTAAAGTTGATCAAGCCATGCAGCAAGGAAGATTTGTTGTGGTTCAAACAGCTCCGGCAGTGAGAGCTACAATCGCCGAGGAATTCGATTGTAAAATCGGAACTCGTGGCACTGGAAAAATGGTCGCCGCTCTTCATCGATTAGGTTTTAACAGAGTATTTGATACTGATTTTGCTGCCGATTTGACAATCATGGAAGAAGCAAATGAACTGCTTTTGAGAATGACAAAGAAAGGCGTTCTCCCTCAAATTACTTCCTGTTCCCCTGGATGGGTTAATTATTGCGAATATTTTTACCCTGAATTGATTCCCAATCTTTCGACATGCAAATCCCCTCATGAAATGATGGGGGCAATCATCAAGTCGTATTTTGCTGAAAAGCATGGGTTAGATCCACGAAACATTTTTGTTGTTTCTATCATGCCATGCACCGCTAAAAAAGGTGAGAAAGAACGCACGCAAAATGCCGCAGTTGGCGGTATGCCCGATGTCGATGCTGTTTTAACGACTAGAGAACTTGCAAGACTCATCAAGCGCAGCGGACTTATTTGGAAAGATTTGCCTGAAGAAGAATACGACAATGATTTGTTGGGTGAATATTCTGGTGCCGGAGTAATCTTCGGAGTCACTGGTGGAGTTATGGAGGCAGCTTTAAGAACTGCATATCATGCACTTACTGGTAAGGAATCTGACATTCTTGCCTTTGAGGCAGTTCGCGGTCAAGAAGGCGTTAAAGAAGCCTCTATTGATATCAATGGAACAAAAGTTAAAGTTGCTGTGGCTAGCGGAATGAAAAACGCAAAACCATTGCTTGAACAGATCAAAAATGGATCTTCCCCATATCACTTTATTGAAATTATGGGTTGTCCAGGCGGCTGTATCAATGGTGGTGGTCAGCCTTATGTCAAACCTGTTTTCTTGCCGAATGAAGATGCGGATATTTTGAGTACTTATCGTGAAAAGCGCGCAAAAGTACTTTATAGTGAAGATGAAAAAAGAATGACTCGTCAATCTCACAACAATAAAGATATCCAAAAACTATATGAGGAATATCTCGGTGAGCCATGCGGTCATCGAGCTCATGAACTCCTTCATACAACTTATAATGCTAAAAGAGAGAAATACCCTACTAAAGAATAATGAAATGTGGCAGCTCATGAAGGACTGCCACTTTATTTAAATTTATGTACAAATATGCAATATTCGACATCGATGGCACTATTATTGATTCGCTTCAAGATCTTTGTTGTGCTGTCAACGACGCTCTAAAGAATCTTTGTTATGACAAAGTCTACACATATGAAGAATCAAAGAGATTAATAGGCGATGGAGCGTATGTTCTTGCACAAAGAGCAATTGCACCATTTTCAAGCAAAAAAAACGACATCGATGTTTTTTATGAAGAATATTTGCGACTATACGCATCATCTCAAGAAAAAACGACGAATGCTTTTCCGCATTTGAAAGAAGTTCTAAATCTGCTTAAAGATAATGGCGTTTCTTTAATGGTTTTTTCTAATAAACCTGAACCTTATGCTAATTTAATTTTACAGAAAATATTCGGGCCAAATATGTTTGATGCGATTATAGGTGATCGTCGTGACGGTCATTTAAAGCCTGACCCTTTTAATTTAATCTCTGTTTTGAAAGCGAAAAAAATTGATAAAGAAGAAACTGTTTACATCGGGGATGGAAGCACCGATATTGAGACGAGTATCAATGCGAAAATTGACATGTGCTTAGTCACTTATGGGTACGGTGATTATTCAGATATAGATCATGCAAAAATAAAATATGTAGCTTCTTCTCCAATAAAACTTCTCGACATTATTCTTCACTGATATGGCTCTTATTGAATTACAAAATATTGAATTTAACTACAGCGATAAAGAGCTGTATTCTTCAGTGAGCATGAGAATAAATCATGGTGAACATTGCGTATTGGTGGGTGTCAATGGTTCTGGGAAAACGACTATTTTGAATCTTTTAGCAGGGAAAATTTCTCCCGACACTGGCAAGGTTATTTGGACACCGCACGTCACTTATTCGTATCTCGATCAGAATTTACATGTGGATGAAGACATTCTTACGTCAGACTACTTATATAGTGTTTATGCATACCTATTTCAAAAAGAAAAAGAAATGGAAAGATTATACAGCGAAGTTTCTGAAGGCAAAGAAGATTATGAAAAAATTTTAGAAAAGGCTCAGAAAATTCAAGATGAATTGACAAATAAAGGTTTTTACACTTTGGAATCGGATGTGGCCAAAATAATTGATGGATTAGGAATTGATAGAGATAGACTAGAAATGCCATTAGCTAAACTTTCCTCGGGACAACGAGAAAAAGTTATGCTCGCAAGAATTTTGCTTGAGAACAAAGATGTTCTTTTGCTCGATGAACCAACAAACTTTTTAGATGCTTCGCAAGTTCAATGGCTTTCTACTTATTTAAACGCTTATCAGAAAGCATTTTTAGTGGTGTCGCACGATCAATCATTTCTGCGACAGATTGCCAGCATTGTTTTTTCTTTAGAAAACAAAACCCTAGTCAGATATAGAGGATCATTCGATCATTTTTTAGAACAGCACAAATTAGACAGAGAGCAATATGAGAAAAACTATAATGCTCAGCAGCGATATATAAAAAAAGAAGAAGATTTCATCGCTCGACATATCGTTCGTGCGACTTCTTCGAGAGCCGCCAAATCTCATCGGGCTCGTCTATCTCATCTTGAGGTTATGGAAACGCCAGGAAAAGAAGAAGGAAAAGTTCACTTTTCATTCCCGTTTTCTCATGATGTTGGTGAAAAAAATCTCGAGATTAAAAATCTGGTAATTGGCTATGATAAAAAACCCCTATTACCTGAACTTTCGCTCTTAATAAAACGAGGAGAAAAAGTTGCTGTTTTAGGTCAAAATGGTGTAGGAAAAACGACATTTTTGAAAACTATATTAGGAATAATTGCCCCTATATCAGGCACATTTCAATGGCTTGATGGCATCATGATTAATTATTATGATCAAGAAGCGAAAATTAACACAGAACTGACACCTTTTGATTTTATTAAATCGTATTATCCGCTGATGAGAGAGACCGAAATCAGAAAAGCTCTTGGAGCGGTTGGTGTCAAAAAAGAACTCGCCCTTCGAAAAATGAAGCAACTCTCAGGTGGCGAAATAACAAAAACTCGCTTTTGTCTTATGACCCTTAAGAAAAGTAATTTTTTGATTTTTGATGAGCCGACAAACCATTTAGACCAAAAAGCAAAAGATTCTCTTTGGGAAGCGATTGAACGCTATCAAGGATCAGTGATAATCGTGTCGCATGAAAAAGACTTTTATGATGATCTAGTCGATTATGAAATTCATTTTTAATCTTTGTTTTTTTTGCAGTGTTGTAGTGCCTTTCGTAGAAATAGGAATACTATCATGATATAATCAAAAACTAGGAGTTATCATGAAGATAAAATTGTTCAATAGTTTATCAAACTCTATTGTTGAACTTTCTCCAATTAAAAAAGGTGAAGTTTCTATTTACGTATGTGGACCCACCGTTTATAATTCGTCACATATTGGCAACATGCGTCCCGTGGTAATTTTCGATGTGTTGCGAAGATTTCTAGAATATTCTGGATACAGAGTTCAATTTGTGAGCAATTTTACAGATGTTGATGACAAAATAATCAACCGCGCATTTGAACAAGGTGTCTCCGAGAAATTTATTGCTGATAAGTATATCGCCGAATATAAGTTGCTTCTCTCACAGTTAAATGTTGAATCCGCTACACTAAATCCTCGTGTGACAGAATATATTGAGAGAATCATTTCGTACATCAAAGATTTAATAAAAAAAGAAGCTGCATATGTTGCTGACGGAGATGTGTATTTTCGCATTTCATCAATTAAAAATTATGGTGAATTGAGTAAAATTAAAGTCAGCGATTTAATCATTGGAGCAAGAATTGAAGAAAATGATAAAAAAGAGTCGCCTCTCGACTTTGCTCTATGGAAAAAAACAGACAAGGGAATTTGTTGGAATTCCCCCTGGTCAAAAGGCAGACCGGGTTGGCACACCGAATGCTGTGTCATGATCGATTCGATTTTTCCTGATCATCTAATCGACATTCACGGTGGCGGATTCGATTTGAAATTTCCCCATCATGAAAACGAAATCGCTCAAGCAAAAGCTCAGAACGGCAATCGTATTGCAAATATATGGATGCACAATGGTTTCGTTAACATAGACGATGAAAAAATGTCCAAATCAATCGGCAATGTCGCTTTGGCAAAAGACGTTATTGCAAGATATGGTGGGAATGCGACGCGCATGTTGATGCTTTCAGCCCATTATCGAGCCCCGGTTAATTTTACGTCAACAATTATGGAAAACGTTGCAAACGAATTAAACAGAATAACCATTTCGTATAAACAATTATCTTCGCGTCTTCAATTAGAAAATGTTGACATCTCTTTGTTAAAAGAGAATAATATGGGAACATTTCTTGAAGCTTTAGCGGATGATCTTAATATCGCGAACGCGATGAGTGAAATGTTTGCTATTATAAAAGATGTGAATCAAAAGCTTCGATTCAATGATTTGGACATCAGATCACTTTCCGTTGATTTCAAGACCCTTCATGATATGTTTGCTGTTCTGGGATTTGATATTCAATTTCCATTGATCGATCAGAGACTTCGAGATGTATATTTTAAATATCTAACCCTTAAGAAAGAGAAAAAATACGAAGAGAGTGATAAGTATCGACAAGTATTAATTCAAGAAGGAATCTTGTAAGGAGGAACATACTATGATTACATTAACGTCGCCTACAGGTTTTACGCCTATCGATCAATCGATTGCTAATTGGTTCAATTCGTTATGGGGTGGAAATGGATGGGGGAATCTCCTTTTGATTCTCTTGAGCCTTCTCTCTGCAGTCCTGCTCGCTGGCATCATCGGATATGAAAGAGAATATCATGGTCATGCTGCGGGATTAAGAACTCACATCTTGGTTGCTACCGGTTCAGCCATCGTCATGGTTATTTCAATTTACGGTTTCTCTTTCGGATCCTATGAGAACCGCGATCCTGCAAGACTAGCCGCCCAAGTTGTTAGTGGCATTGGCTTTTTAGGCGCTGGAACGATTATTCAAACCGGCACTGATGTTAAAGGTTTAACAACTGCGACCACATTGTGGCTATCAATGGCTATTGGACTAGCTGCTGGAAGTGGTAATTTCATTCTCGCAGCTATTGGTACAATTCTTGCTGTAGGCTCTTTGACGATCATGCGATATGTCGAAAAATTGGCTAATCGAAAAAATCCAAATATATTGATTGTTGTTCCAGCTGATAAGCCAATTTTGAAAGATGTTATGGCTATTGCAAATCGATATAGCATTTCCATAAAGGATATTGAAACACAACTTATTACAAAAGATGGTGAATCAGTGCTGAGAATAACGATGCGATGTGTCCCTTCAAGCAAAGCAAATGTGAACGTTTTTGTTGAAGAAATTAGAACCAACATTCGCCCATTTGAACTTAAAGTTCAATCTCATCTATAATACGATTTGAGAAAATTTCTTATTGCATTATGTCAATATATATGTACGGGAGGATTCCGGTCCTTACTGCTATAAACAACAAGAAAACGCTTAAGGTATTTTTGCTGGAAAGCGAACCTTGTAAAGATGTTTTAGACTCATGCAAAAAAAACAGTATTGAACCGGTGCTTATTAGCAATGCGGAATTAGGCAAACTTTCCAATGGTGGAATTCATCAAGGAGTAGTTGCTTTGTGCAAAGATTATGAATATTCTTCTTTAGAAGAGGTTATCACTGAATCAAAAAAAGTATCTCGTCCAATCATCTTGATGCTCGATGGTATTGAAGATCCTCATAATCTTGGTGCAATAATAAGATGCGCAGATGCTTTCGGAGTATCGGGTCTTATAATAAAAAAACGCAATCAAGTGTTGATTAATGCTACGGTTATTAAGGTTTCTACTGGCGCTTCTGATTTTATCAAAACAGCTCTAGTCACAAATCTAAGTTCAGCAATTGAAGTTTTGAAAAGCAATGGCTTTTGGATTGTTTCATCTGATGGAAAAAGCGATGTGTCATATTCATCGCTAAAATATGATATGCCTATAGTTTTGGTGATTGGAAGCGAAGGTTTCGGAATCTCAAAATTAGTGTTAGATCGAAGTGACTTCGTTGTCAAAATTCCAATGTTGGGACATGTCAATTCACTGAATGCCTCTGTTGCAACAGGAATTATTCTTTCTTATATTTCATCGCATTAATTTCTTCCCTCAAGGAGGTTTATGCAATCATTTCAGATGAGTGATGAGCAACTTGTTTTGCTTATTCAGCAAGGTGACTATTGCGCATACTACTCTCTTAAAGAACGAATGGAAAAATATGCAAAAAACTTGGCTCGCATGGTGTTTGTTCAAACGCGTAGAGATGCATATGATGAAAGTGATTTCGCTTTTGTTTTTGAGCACGCCTTTTCTAATGCTTTAGAGAATTATTTAGTAGGAAGCGTCATATTTAAATGCTATTTTAAGGTTGTTTTTATCAATGATTATCGGCGAGTCGTTTTTGCGAGAAGTGAGAGGCTGAGTTCTATCATAAGCCTTGATGCACCTCTAAAAGGGTGCGACGATGTGTGCCTTCATGATGTGACGTTTGACAGCAATTCTTCATCGTACCAAGACATGATGAGTGTTAACGAAATAACTGAGTGTCTATCAAACGAGGAAAACAAGTTGCCATCACCACAAGAAAAAATGGTTGTCGCTCTTCGTCTAATGGGTTATTCATATCGCGATATCGCCAAAGAGACATCTTTGTCAGTAAAAAGGGTTAGAACGATACTTGGCAAAATTCTTCCAAAAGTGAAAAAATTATTGAATAAATAAAAATCTTCTCTTATGTTTGACAACATAATTGCTGCGTGATAATCTTTATAAGCAATATGAGGCTGTATTAAAATGAGAAAAAAAGTTATTTTGATTTGCCCAGAATGTTTGTCTAGAAATTATATTACGACAAAGCGTCAAGAAGATTCTACTGAACGTTTAGAAATAAATAAATATTGCCCGCATTGCAATAAATACACGTTGCATAAAGAAAGCAAATAAGGAGAGATACTTATGGGACTTGGTAAATATACTGGAGAAGTTATTCGTGAAGGTAAACGCGTTCGTTGGCCAAAGAGTGAAGAGTTTTGGCCTACTATCGCTGTTGTTCTTTTCATTACCATTTTTGCCGCCATTATTCTGTCTTTAGAAGATTTAGCTGCGGTAAATTTGCTTAATGCACTTAAAGAGATATTCAAAGGGCTGAAAGGATAAATATGGCAGAGAATTTAGCAGAAAAACAATGGTATATTGTTACCACCTACTCATTACACGAGAAAAAAGTTCAGACAAACTTGCTACGTCGAATTGAAACGTTCAATTTGCAACCCTATATTTTTAGAGTGATTATAGCGGAGCAAGAAGTTGATATTTTGAAAGATGGTCTTCCATCCGGAAAAAAGAAAATGAAAAATCTTTACCCCGGTTACATATTTGTCGAAATGGTAATGAACGACGAAGTGTGGTTTGTTGTTCGAAATACTCCAGGTGTCACCGGTATTGCTGGTTCATCTGGTGGTGGTCAGAAGCCAACCCCTGTAACGAAAGAAGAGATTGAGCCAGTTCTGAAGAGAATGGGCATCATTGATTCCTCAATGTATGATAGATACAATGTTGGCGATCTCGTGAGAGTCATTCATGGACCTCTTGAAGGCACAGAAGGGCATATTACTAGCATAAATAAAGAGACTGGTGCTTGTAGCGTTGAGACTGTCTTCTTTGGAAGAACGACTCCAGTCGATGTTGATTTCTCTGAAATTGAAAAAGTATAACTTCTAGTCAATTTAAAATAGGAGATTAATTTCTTCTATTTTTTTATTATATTTGACAATATGAACGACTATTCATATAATACCTCTATCAAATATGAATGATTGTTCATTCTAATGGAGTTATTTATGGGAAAAATACCGAACGAAAAAACAATTGAAAAAATGGAAAAAGTACTAAATGTAGCCAGTGATTACACGAGACTGCTAATCATGTATTGCCTCCTTGATCAAGAGCGTTGTGTCTATGAAATTCAAAATGAAGTCGGGGTCAGTCAGTCTCTAATCTCTCATCAACTAAAAGTGCTAAAAGATGCAAAACTTGTCGCTAGGAGAAAAGAAGGGACAAAAGTTTATTATTCTCTCGACGATGAGCATGTGAATCAATTGTTAAAAATAGTTTATGCGCACGTGACGCATGGAGATAAGCAACATGAAACGAATATATGATATTTCAGGCATGCATTGCGCGAATTGTGCATATAATCTTGAAAGAGGTCTAAGCAAAGACTCGAATGTTGCCAATGTAAGTGTAGATTTTACATCTAGTCGATTATATATTGAATATAAAAAACATCCGTATTCCGATGAGGAACTGCAAAAAAAGGTGTCCTCAATCGATAGTGACTTTGTTATTCGGAATAATAGTGAACCAGCTAAAACTACTAGTGTTTTTACGAAAGATTTGTGGATACTTTTGGCAAGAATCATCGGTTCTTCCTTTCTGCTTGTTCTCGCCGTTTTTATTCAATATGTGTTTGCACCAGAATTAAACTATGTTTATATACCCATTTATTGTGTCGGATTAGCAATCGTTATTTATGATATCGCATGGAAAGTTCTTAAAAAAATTATCCATTTTCAGAATCCTGTTGACATGAACCTTTTGCTGACTATTGCCGGTATCGGTTCATTTTGTCTAGTATTTTTTGGGCATCCATCGTTTTTTGAAGGAGTGCTTGTGATCGTTTTATATCAAGTTGGAGAAATTCTTGAATCTGTAGCGACAAACAAATCAAAAAAAGCTATTCAAAACGCTGTCGATTTGCGTGCAGATAGAGCTAATTTAATAACGAAAAATGGAATTAAGGTCGTCCATCCCAAAGATTTAATTATAGGTGAAAAAATATTGGTTAAAATAGGTGAAATTATTCCTATTGATGGCGAAGTTGTTGAAGGCTATGGCATAGTTGATACTTCTAGCTTAACGGGAGAATTTGTTCCCTCCAATGCTGAAAAGGGATACAAAGCATTAAGCGGTTGTATTCTAAAAAGTGGGTCTTTAACTATTGCTGTCAAAAAATCTTTCAAAGACTCAACTGCTTCAAAAATATTGGAGTTAGTTACGAGCAGTGGTGAAAGAAAATCAAAAGCAGAAAAATTTATAAACAGATTTGCACGAATTTATACACCGGCCGTTTTTTCAATCGCCGTAATAATTGCGATAGTTCCATTGTTTCTTGCTATTGCTCCGAACAGCGTTGTTGATGCTTTAGTCTGGGAAGAATGGATATATCGAGCACTGTGTTTCGTTGTCATTGGATGCCCGTGCGCAATCGTTATTTCGGTACCCCTTGCTTATTTTTCAGGCATTGGATTGGCATCTAAAAATAACATCGTTGTCAAAGGAGCCAATTATCTAGATGAATTATGCTCTGTCGAGAGAGTTGTTTTTGATAAAACCGGAACCTTAACAAAAGGCAATTTTTCAATTAAAAAACAAGAGATTATTAAAGGAATATCCGGCGAAGAATTCAATGAGTACCTGACTGCAGCTGAGTCGCGATCAAATCATCCTATTGCTAAAGCAATTACCTACGGAAGTGATATATCAAGCTTCAGTTCTCAAATAGAAAAATATGATGAGGAAGCTGGGAAAGGAATTACCGTTTTTTATAAAAAAAAGTCGGTTCTTGCAGGAAATTTTGATTATATGCGGAATAACGGCATCGCCCTTGAACAATCTTCTGAAGTCGGCACAATTGTCTATCTAGCTGTAAATCACGTTTTCTTTGGATATGTCGTTCTCGATGACACGATTAAAGAGAATTCGAAGCGAATGATTGATTATCTATCGAGAAACGATATAGAGAGCATGATGTTGACAGGAGATAACAAAAAACATGCGGAATATGTTGCTGATGAACTCGGTATTCGACGCTATTATGCCGAGCTTTTGCCAAATCAAAAAACTGAGATTTTAGAAAACGTCATTGCATCATCAAAGAAATCTGTTGTTTTTGTTGGAGATGGCATAAATGATGCACCGTCTATTATTCGTTCAGATATAGGCATCGCAATGGGTGGCATCGGCAGCGATGTAGCTGTCGATAATGCCGATGTTGTCATCATGAATGATGATCCTATCAAAATTGCCGATATTTTGAGCATCGCTTATTTCACGAGGAGGAAAGCTATATTTAACATTGTTTTCGCACTTGCTGTTAAACTCACACTCATGATTCTTTCCTTCTTTGATTTAGTTCCGATGTGGGGCGCCGTTTTAGCAGACACAGGACTGACTTGTCTCCTCGTTATTAATTCGTTGCTGTTACTATACAAGAAAATCAAAAATTGAATCGCTGATAAGCTTGATTATGCCGATTTTTTCGCATCTTTTATCACCATTAAATATTTCTTGCACTCGCATACACACACTAGTATAATTTAACGTGCATGCGTTTTCGTGTGATGAGAGCATGAACGCTCGCAAGTACGTTTGTGGGAGGATACGATTTGTCCCTTGACCACAACACGGACAACTTAAAAAGGAGGAATGTCACGTGTCAAAAAAGATCGCAAAAGTCGTTAAAATGGAGTTGCCTGGTGGTGAAGCAAAACCAGGACCAAAACTATCTTCGGCCGGAGTCATCATGCCAAAATTTTGCACAGATTTTAATGCAAAAACGGCAGATCGTCGCGGAGAAGTAGTTCCTGTTATCATCATAGCTTATGAAGATAAAAGCCACGATTTCATTATTAAAACATCACCTGTCGCTGAACTATTAAAAAAAGCTGCAGGAGTTGCGAAAGGTAGTGCAAATCCCAAGGCTACAAAAGTTGGTCACATCAGCAAAGAACAACTCAAGAAGATTGCTGAATATAAAATGCCTGATCTCAATTGTAACGATGTGGAGTCCGCTATGAAAGTAGTGGAAGGCTCCGCTCGCAATATGGGCATTACAATCGATGAATAAAATCGTGGGAGGGCTTATTGCCCGCTATAACCACCTAGGAGGAAAATATGAAAATTGGTAAAAAATATCAAGCAGTAGCAAAGTTGGTCGATGCGAACAAATTATATACGATTGCTGAAGCTAGCGAACTCGTCAAAAAAACATCTACTGTAAAATTCGATGCTACTATTGATCTTTCCATCCGTTTGAACGTTGATCCAACGCAAGCTGATCAACAGATTAGAGGCACTCTCATCCTTCCGCATGGAAATGGAAAATCTAAGAAAGTTCTTGCGATTACAAGCAAAGTTGAAGAAGCAAAAAACGCTGGTGCTGAATATGCTGGTGGAAAAGAGCTTCTTGACAAAATACAAAAAGAAAACTGGTTTGATTTCGATATTATTGTTGCCACTCCTGAAATGATGGGTGAACTTGGCAAAATGGGTCGAATTCTTGGACCTAAAGGATTAATGCCTAATCCAAAAACTGGTACAGTTTCGGCCGACATTGCTAAAGCAATCCACGAAATTAAAACCGGCAAAGTTGAATATCGCGTTGATAAGGAAGGTAATATCGCTCTTTCAGTCGCAAGAGTGAGTTTCCCGGCCAAAAATATTGCGGATAATATTCAAATTATTGTCGATACCATCGTTAGAATTCGTCCAGCAAGCATCAAAGGCACTTACGTAAAAAATGCGGTTATCCATACGACGATGGGACCGGCCATTAAAATCACTTTTGATGGGCGCTAGTCATTAATTTGGTTGAAAGCTCTGATATACCATAGACAGCAACGGCCAAGGGGCTTAATCATGTTGCCGAGGTAATTACTAGATAAGAAAACTCAATGTATATTAGAAGCCTCACACATATCTATTAAACAAAAGGAGGTGGAACTATGAATCAGGAAGTCTTAAAAGTTAAGCAATCGAAAGTGAGCGAAATCGCTGAATCGATCAAAAAATCAAAATCTTTGGTCATCGTCGAATATCGTGGACTTACAGTTGCTGAACTCACTGAACTTCGCCGCGCTCTTAGAGCGGACAATGCTATGATGGGTATTTACAAAAACTCATTATTCAAAAGAGCTATTGATGAATTAGGCCATTCGGATATCAATCCGTTACTATGCGGCCCTAATGCTTATGTGTTCTCTGAAGACATAATTGTCGGTCCTAAAGCGGTCAGGAAATTTGCTAAAAAGAATGAAAAACTCATTATTAAAGGCGGATTGATTGAAGGAAAGTTTGCTGATGCTGAACAAATTAAAGTTGTCGCAACATTGCCTGGACGCGAAGGTCTGATATCTATGTTCTTGTCGGTGCTTAATGCACCAATCCGCAATTTCGCATGTGCTGTTAAAGCCGTTGCCGAAAAAGCAAATTAAGCCAAATCACTTACATTTAGGAGGATAAAACAATGGCTAAATTAACAAAAGAAGAAATTATCGCATCATTAAAAGAGATGTCGGTCGTTGAACTCAACGATCTCGTCAAAGCTGTCGAAGCCGAATTTGGTGTTACAGCTGCTGCTCCAACTGCGGTCGCCGCTCCTGCTGAAGAAGAAAGCGCTGCAAAAGCTGGTCCAAGCGAAGTCGCACTCATTCTAAAGGCCTGTGGCGCACAAAAAGTCGCTGTTATCAAAGCTGTTCAAGCTATCACTGGTCTTGGACTTATGGATGCAAAGAAGCTCGTTGATGCTGCTCCAAGCACTATCAAAGAGCACATTTCACCTGTCGAAGCTGAAGAGCACAAGAAAGCTCTTGTCGCTGCTGGCGCTGAAGTTGAATTGAAGTAAACTACTCAAAAGAAGGCTGCATGTCCCATTATTTCGAAAATGACGATAGTTTAATATCTAAACGAAGAATTATCGAGTTATCAATTAATGGCCGCACCTTAAGTTTTCTATCCGATAATGGTGTTTTTTCGAAAAATCACGTGGATGATGGAAGCAGATTGCTTATTGAAACCTTGCTTTCTGAACATTTGATTGGAAAAGTGCTTGAAATCGGTACGGGTTACGGTGTTATCTGCCTAACTTTGGCATCGTTTATCCCAAATATTTCTGTCATTGCGACAGATGTAAATATGCGCGCACTTGCATTATGTAAGAGCAACATTGAGCGCTTGAAGTTAAGCGATAGAGTCACCTGCCTTCAAAGTGATCTTTATGCGAGTGTTGAAGGATTATATGATTCAATTGTGACCAACCCCCCAATACGTGCTGGTAAGAAACTTACATACGCACTCTATCAGGGGGCGTTGGATCACTTAATTGATGGCGGTTCAATCTATATTGTCATTCGAAAGTCACAAGGAGCAGAATCAACGCTTAGGTATCTAGACACTCTCTTTGCAAGAGTTGAGATACTTAATCGCGATAAAGGCTTCTATGTCCTTAAAGCGAGCAAATAGAAAGAACAAATAAAATTAAAGGAGCCATTGCATGAGCAAAACAAAAATCGTTGACAAAAAAGTAAGCGTATTATCAGACAGAGTTGATATTGATTACATCTTAGCTCATAGCGAAAGATTGGCAAATGATCGTATCAGTTTTGCTAGATTAAGTGGCAAATTGCCTCTCCCTTATCTCTGCGAAATTCAAGTGAATTCATACGCTTGGTTTAAAGATAAAGGCGGTCTTGATGAAGTATTTGATGAGGTGTTCCCGATTCAAAGCTATTCGGGTGATATGAAAATTGATTACTTGAAGTATGAATTTGGCGAACCTAAATATTCGTTCCTTGAATGCAAAGCGAGAAATCTTACATATTCAGTGCCCCTCTACGTCACTCTACGCCTCATCAACAACAATGGTGGTGAGATTAAAGAGCACAAAGTCTTTATGGGCGATTTCCCACTCAT
>JBAZGG010000016.1:0-15562 GCA_041653015.1 Bacilli bacterium
TTTAACGCTTCAAATAATTCGTCATTTTGAAAGCATTGATATGCGCAAACCAAATCATTGTTCATATCATTAATAGAAAAAGATTCGGGTTGTAATTTGAATAATAACGCGCCACCTCCAACGAATGGCTCAAAATACCTATTAAAATGTTTGGGAAGATGAGCCTCAATAATTTCAAGAAGTTGAGTTTTTCCTCCGGCCCATTTTACAAAAGGATGTACGGGCATATTATGCTTCGAAAGAATTTTTGAAGGGGTTAATGTTTTCCCAAGAGAATTTAAAATTTTTTCAATTGTTGCGTAAGTAACGCCTAAGACTTCGCCGGACTCAACGCGAGAAAGTTGTGCTCGTTCAACACCACAAATTGATGATAACTGTTCTTGAGAGAGACCCGCTTCGATACGGCAATTTTTTATTTCGAGACCAACATTTAGTAAAGATTCATCCATGCTTATTCCTCTATTTAAATTATAACACTTATCGTGTATTTATATACACATTATTTATTGTTTTATAGAATTTTCAATCAGTGTGTCTATTGAAAAGCTAAAAAGAATGCAAAATCTATATAGCGTAGTTATCTGGGGCAATCGTAAGCCTTGTTCGTACTTATGCAAAGTGGCGCGATTAATACTTAATATTTCTGCAGTCTCAGTCGAGCTTTTCATCGATGATATTCGTATTCTTTTCATTAACTTACCCAATCTTATCGAGTCAATCTCTGCAAACGTATTAATGTTTTTATCGGCGAAAACACGAGACCACTTCTCGTAGGCGGAATCGAGTGATACCCAATACTCTTTTGGCATTAGTTCATCTGAATTGTGATAGCGAAGAAATCGTATTGCATTTTCTTCGAGATCTGTCAGTGTACACAAAAAACCTTCATAGAGTTTTTCAATCCTTAAAGCTTCTGCATATTCATTAATATCTTCTTCGCTAGTTATGAATTTCTGTCCGAATAAGCTTATAGAGCATCTAAGTCTTGAATAATCATGTTTAATAAAAGAAAAAAATCCTTGTTTAGTCTTCCTTAAAGGAAGACATGTCTTCTGCTTCATACCATTCCATCACCCTATTAGATATATGGAATTTGTTAAGCTGTTTAGCAAGTTCTAAATAAATATAACGCGGATATTTATCTTTATCTTTCATGTCGATGAGTTGCAGATTCCGATCGCAATAAGCAATCAGTCGCTTGCTTAATTCATTAGCAAAATCCATCTCTTCATCAATATCAATATTCTTATAATTCAAAAGCAGGTCCAAAGATTCGAAAAACGAGACTGTCCCAGCAAATAAATAACTATATATAATCTTAACCGAACAATTTGCTATATTCTTATTGCTTGTTGTCAGTCGAGAAAAAATATCAGTCTTTATGGGCTTTTTACTTGTTAAATTTAATTTGTTAAGAAGGGCAAGACCAACAATTATTCCGCCGTTATTTGAAACATAATGATTTATAATCAATGTATCTAAATCAATAGTATCGAGATTACCAATGTAATAAATGCCTTTAGAAATTTGACTGATTATTCCTTCATTAACAAGCCTAGAGACAAATTTTCTAAAACTATCCTTATTAATGAACTTAAAGCTATGCTCCAGTAGATAACCGGTATCAAAGATTCCTCCTTGATTTTCTAAACAATATTTCCTTATGGCTCCAATATCAGTTGCACGCATTATTTTACCTCTTTTACATTCTAGCATAAAAACGAAACATTGTCTCATTTTTTGATGCCTATATTTTGTCTTTAATATTCGATGAATACATATTTTTTATTAAAAAAAGACATTCCGTGTTAACAGAATGTCTCACTTTCCTAAATGGTGCCCCCTCGCGGAATCGAACCACGAACGGATCCTTACCATGGATCTGTTATGCCATTTAACTAAGGGGGCATTTGTCAACGAACTTAATTATCTTTTATACGATTTATAAAGTCAAGAATGATTCATTGAATAAAAGTAATGGTTAAATTGTATTTAAAAACAAATATTCTTTGTAGCTGGTATATTCTTTTGACCATCCATTTTCGTAATTGGCGTATTCAAAAAAAGTTTCATAGTGATTATAGGTATAGAAGATGGTGGGTATATTGCCATATCCAGTCGGTTGATCTTGAATTCCTTCATAATAGATGATCAAACGAAGAGGACCACGATTAAAGGATGAACCTCCAGCGTATTTCGTCGTTCCATTTAAAACATATCCGACATCATATTCCCAATAATAACCATCGTCGGGAGTGGGGAAGCCATCAAGATTCTTATTCTTATCGGCATACGGGTGCGGACCGCGATCGCTCGTGGAATAACGACCGGGAGACAGGCGGCAATAATTACCAAATTCGCTATAGCATATTGATTTGCCATTATCAGTATCGTTAGTAACATAGTAATTATCAGGAAGCTCTTTAAAAGCGAGAAGATATGTTATCACATCGTCAAGATTGGTATACCACAATCCCTTTTTGATAAAGTGATCGACGGCTTTTGTTTTGGCATAGACGGCCGCATAATTTTCATCGCTGATAACAGGATTGTGATAATCGATGCGCTGCGTCGTCTTTTCGCTGGTCGGTTCGCTGCCTGAAGAACTGCTCGCTGAACTGCCGGTCACTGTATATAGGGTATTAGGAAAATCATCCTG
Source organism: Bacilli bacterium (assembly GCA_041653015.1). Taxonomy (GTDB): domain Bacteria; phylum Bacillota_I; class Bacilli_A; order RFN20; family CAG-826; genus JBAZGG01. The sequence goes on from JBAZGG010000016.1 coordinate 2,660, forward strand.
GGTTAATTCAGTCAAAGAGATATCGCTGATATCAGAAACAGAATCGCTGGTGCTCGGCGAAACGGAGTCGATGACAGAAAGATTGGAATTATCGCTACTATGAGAGATATCATTCGAATTTGAAACGCTATCGAAAATATCTAAATGACAAGCGGAAAGGATCGTGAGACAGGCGACTGGAAAAAGTATCAAAATTCTTCTCATGCTTTATAAACAATCCACTATTTGTATTTGTTTGTCAAATCTTTTCTCCGTATAGATCATAAACGAAGGCGTTTGTAATCTTAATCTTCACAATGCTTCCTACGGCAACGGGCTCTGTTGATGAGAAGGAGATACTCCCATCGATATCATCTGGTGCGTTCCAATAACTGCGAAAAGAATAAAGCCTTTTTTGAGGATTAAAAGAGGTGACGATTCCTTCCATAATCTCCCCTATTCTCTTCTTATTGTTGTCATATGATATTTTCTTTTGCTTATCAATGAGTAACGATAAACGGCGATTCTTGTCGATAGAAGTTAATTGATTAGGCAGATTATATGCCGCAGTATCCTCTTCTCTAGAATAAGTAAAAGCACCGACGTGATCAAATCTCACATCATCTAACATCTGCAGTATCTCTTTAAAATCAGTCTCACTTTCGCCGGGAAATCCGACTATGAATGTCGTGCGCAATACCGCGTTAGGTATCTCTTTTCTAATATGTTTAAACAAATCCAACAGAAATTCCTTATCTCCACGGCGATTCATCGCTTTCAAAACGCGATTGGAAGCGTGCTGAATCGGGATGTCAAAATAAGGGGCGATGTGAGGATTGTTCTTTATTAATCTGATCAAATCATCGCTGATCTCATCGGGATAAAGATATAGCAAGCGAATCGAAGCAAAAGAAAACTTTAATAGTTCTTGTAGAACATTGCAGAGATTGTTCTTTCCTAATAAATCACTTCCATAATGTGTGACATCTTGGGAGATAATAACAATCTCTTTTATACCAGCAGCATCAAGAATGGAAGCTTCAGCGACGATGTCGCATAGCGGGCGAGAAGAAAAATCTCCTCTTATCAAAGGAATGGCGCAGTAAGTGCAATGATTATCGCAGCCTTCAGATATTCGCAAATAAGCGGTATATGGCGGAGTGGATAATAGACGATTAAAAGGGTTGAGTTTGACGATGTGACTGCCTTCGAGACATTCTTCCAATAATGAATTAATCTTTCCGTAGTCGCGCAGAGGAACAAAAAGAGAGACTTCAGGAATCGAGGCTTTCAACTCGTCGAGATATCGCTCGACGAGGCATCCGGTCACGATTATTTTTTTATGGTATTTGGACATTTCAAGAATCGTATCGATGCTCTCTTTTTTACTATCCTCAATGAAACCGCAGGTGTTGACGATGATGATATCGCTCAACTCCGGTTTGTTGACTATTTCGAATTTCGATGAGGAAAGCATGCCCAAAATAATTTCGCTATCGACGAGATTTTTCGCGCATCCTAATGAAACGAGACCTACCTTATACATTTTTTAATAAAGACCGCATTCCTTTTTAGTGCATCATAATTCTTCAATTTAAAAGTCCAATTGTTTTTTGTGATAGTAGACGGAGTGTTCATTCTGCTAGACGAAGATAATCTTAATATATCTTGAACGGGAATGATAGTCAGACGCTCATTACGATTGATAGCGAGGTAGAGAAGTTTATCGAGATAATCGAAGTTGCGATGATATCTAACATGATATTTATCAATTAAGGCTCGTTTTTTCTTGCTCAATGAATGATACCAACCGCGCAGCGTGTCGTTGTCGTGCGTTCCGGTGTAATAGATCGTATTCACTTCTCCATTGCTATAGTCGGATGATAGTTCATCTAATAAAGAGAATTGCATCACTTTCATCCCTGGTAGGTGAAAATGGTCTTTTAGAATTGCGACTTCTTTTCTTAAGTCGCCTAAGTCTTCGGCGATTAAATGAATGTCAGGATATTGATTGAACAGAGTATCAAAGAATTTATATCCAGGTGGATAATGCCATTTACCATCTATTGCTGTCGAACAATCTGGATTGATCGCCCAATACGAATCGAAAGCGCGAAAGTGATCTAGTCTAACGACATCATATATCTCACTCGCGCATTTAAGGCGATAGATGAGAAAGCCGAAATGATCTCGTTCAAGGCTTTGCCAATTATAGATTGGGTTACCCCATCGTTGCCCATCTTTGGAAAAATAATCAGGGGGCACTCCAGCGATGAGAGTCGGATTGAAATCATTATCGAGAAGGAAAAACTCCTTTGCATAATAGACATCGCTCGAATCATATCCGACATAAAATGGTAGATCACCGATAATTTTTATCCCTTTGCTATTGGCATAGGATTTGATATCGCGCCACTGCTCAAAGAGTATTTTTTGGGCGAATAGTTGCATTTTTGCATATTCTTGAATCTCAATCGGCAGTTCATCGATATCAGCTTTTGAGTTGAGATGCTGACTATCCCATCTATTCCAAGACACCTCATTAAAAAATTTCTTTAAAGAAATAAAACAGGCGTATTCTGCTAAACCTGGATTATTGATTGAAAATTCATGATAATCAAAAAAATTATTCTTAATATAGTTATGATATGCTTCGCTGATCAGCGCTTCTTTAAACAACCGAGCCCTTTTGTAATCGATATAATTCAAATCTTCATCATTCGCTTTTTTACTGACCAATTTCGCTTTTAAAAGCCAATCGTACGATAGGTATATCGGATCGATGGCGAATGATGAATATGTTTGATATGGTGAATTGCCATAACCGAGAGGGTTCAAAGGCAGGATTTGCCAATGAGTGATTTTGTTTCTTTTCAGAATATCGAGGAACTTGAGTACACTCGGTCCAAATTCACCGATTGAATGACGTCCTTCAAGCGATGAAACAGCGCACAAAACTCCTACATTTTTCATTGTTTTGGACCATCGATAAGAACGTGCTGCGTCTCTGTTTTAAGACCGATGTAAAGTATTCCAAAAATATTAATGCAGACATTAGCGAGACTAAAAATAATCCCAGCGTAGCCGAAGAAAGTGAAGTGACACGTTCTCGTGTTAACGGCAAAATCCGGATTTGAACCGGTGAACATGGCAATGGCGAAAAAGGCAAAAAATAATCCGACGACAGCCATGAGCGAAGCGAAAGCTAGGAGAAGATACTTAGAAGGAGTCGCCGATTTGCTATACAAAACCCAAAACGTAAATACGAGCGTTAAAAGTCCAGCGATACAGCCCGAAAGATATGAGACGATAGCAAAACCATTGCCGGTGACAAAAGGAATCGATGAATGACCAAAAGCGATCATGAGTCCGGTGACATTTGTTAGAAGAGCGCCTGTTGAATCATTCAAGACGTAAACGTAATCAAATAACCCAGATATGCCGAAAAGAATACCGCACGCTGACGATATGAACATCACGACAAAAAATCTTTTGCGCGCGCGAATCGTCTTAATCGTTTTTTGAAATCTATTCATAATTAGCGGATTCCTTTCGCAATTGACGAATTCTTTGAAATGACAAAAAATCAATTTTCATATGTCGAGATTCAAATGGGAGCGAAATAATAAAGTAGACGATCGATCCGAATATGTAATAAGGAATAACCAACCATAGAATTGGAATAAAGTACAGATTGCTATCGATTTCAAACATGAAGAATGGAGGGACGAATACTCGATATAAGGAACCGAATATATAGTCAACAAATGGCGGTGGTCCAAAGACGAAAGCGGCATTGCGAAAGCTTCGCGAGAAGAATTCTTCCCAAGTGCAAGGTACTAAACCACAAAGTTTCAATGCCAACTCGTTGAAGAATATGACACAGAGAACAAAATATAGAATAAAAGGCTGTTTCCATATGCGATGATAATCAAGTTTATGCATTCCTGAAGCGACCATCATAAGTGGAGCGACGACAAGCGGTATATGACATAAATAGTAACGAGTCAATTCCGCAATCGCATCGAAATTATTCAATTCACGACCCATGGCATCGCTCGGCAAAAGACACGCTAAGGCACCAGAAATAACTCCTAGATAGTACATGTAATCTTTTGAATATTTCCCTCCATACAAAAACAAAAAAGGAAAAACAACAACAGATAGAGCACATATATTCTCAACCGTCGATTTTCTTAATGAATAAGGAAAATCAGCGAGATAAGAAGGCAAAAGCTGCTTGAAAAAATGAAGGGCGAGATTGGCAAAGAGCATGATAACAATAATCAAAAAAACAGTGCGTTGACTAACGGTGCGAGATAGATAGACCATTGCGAACACGAAAACGATGATCAATCCGATGATCACCATATACAGGGTGCTTCCAATAGTCAAAGTTGTCATAATTTCATCAATCTTTCAGTAAATCTATTAAAAGCCTTTCCGCCCTTGTCATCATTCTTAAACACAGCACAATTTCTCAAAATCTCAGCGCATGTTCTCGACATGTATTCAGCACCAGAAATACCATCTTTTTTCATCTTGTCAATCATCGAAACAAACTCATTCATATCAGGATATTTTGCGATGCATTGAGCAAAAGATAATCGCCCAGAAGCGACATCTTCAGCTAGTTTTGCCTGTCGATATAGTCGAGCTGGCAAAATAAAAATGCCCATCACTTCGCTGATGCCGATGCCTTCTTTTTTTATAATATGATGTTCGGGATGAGCGTGGAAAATACCTTGCGGATATTTTTCATCGCAGCGATTATTTCGCAGACAGATGTACATGCAGTAGGCACCTTCTTTTCTATTAGCCATTAACGTGACGCTGTTATGCTTCGCACCATCATCCGCGATGATATCCACCATTTCATCAGAATAATCGCGCCAGAAATCGATTATTTTCATCGTTTGTGACAGAACAGAATCTTTATTTTCGCCTTTGACGAGAAGCACATTAGAAAACCAATCGATAACCGATACTTCGGCATGGCGAGTTGATTCGGAAACTAAAATTTCTTTTTTCGGAGACTTAAAAAGTGGCGAATTAAACTTGCCACCTTGAAAGTGTTCATGGTTCAATATCGATCCACCGATAATAGGCAAATCAGAATTAGAAGTGATAAAGCAATCTGGGTAGTAATCTAAAAATGATAGCATGTGTCGAACGTTTTTTTCGCAGACGCACATCGGACGATGAATACCATCTATCACGATCATATGATATGGAAAATAAACGTAAGGAGAATATTGTAAGTGCCATATTTCATCATCGAGATTTAGTTCGATATCTCTTAAATTTTGTCTTGGCGGATACTCACCACCACCGATAAAGCCGACATTCTCATGGCAGAGAACGCATGAAGGGAATCCTTCTGGTTTAGCATTCTTGACGAGCGCCTTTGCAATATCTTTGTTATTTTTTTCTGGTTTAGCTAAGTTGATAGAAGTGATAATTTCTTTGCCATCAATGATAGTTCTGATCGTAATATTTCGTTCAACAAAAGTTTTTTTGATATAATCATTTTTTACGCTGAGATCGTATAGATAATCGAGTGCGAGATTCGGCGTGATATCGCAATATGCACTGAAGACTTCGTTAACGATTTTATTCGACGGAGTGAGAAGTCCCATCACACCAGTCACCAGCCGATTAGATTCTTCTTCATTTAATTTTAGAACATCGCGTGAATAGTCATTTAAGGCATTAACAAAAATATCGGGAACGGGCAGTTGTGCAATCGCTTTTCTATCAATGCTGCCATGAAATGATTCTTTAATTTGAAGAATGTCAAAAATCTGTTTTCGCTTTTCAGCCAGATCTTTTTTCTTCAAATCTAGGTTGATAATCGCGTAATATAACAGTTCCTCGATTGTTCTTGCAATCATTGCTCATTCCTCAAAATCATATTATATATGAAGTCTAGTAATTGTTAAACCATTATTGAGCAGCGATTAATCTATGCATTTTTGTGGCGCCTTTTCTTTTTCAATAACAAGATTGAAAAGGGCAATATTTTCAAGTAGTATGTTGTAAAGAGATATCATCGCTCTTCGGAACACAAATCATGAAAACAAAAACGCTCATTCTTCTGCCATTATTAACGGTATTATTAGCTTCTTGTGGAGAGGTGAAATGGAGTTGGTGGGAGACCGCGAATGTCGATATCACAAAAGGTATCTTATTGAACGATGCCCAATCGGCCATCATCAGTTCGTCAACGCGATATGATCGAGCTCTCAGCAAAAAAGTTGGCTTTATCAGCAATTCATATTTAAAGAATTATTTGGGTCAATTTGCAACCGAATGGGATAAGAATGTTTCGATTTCAAACGTCGTCATGTCTTCAAAATATGATAACGACGTCGTCATCGTCAATAACACATATACAAAAGAGGAACTATATCCTAACGCCAAACAATACGCTAATACGACGACTGACACATATTACGTCGCCTATGAAAGCAAGGACATCGATGTTAAAACATTCGTGGACAACGGCTATGGTGAAAAGACCGGCACCTAGAGGTTGATAAGCTATACGAACGAAGATACATACAAAAAATCGCTATCTATCGGATCAACGATTGGTCTAGATAAAATTAACTGGTTCCACGCCACATATGGCATGGCCGATAACGGATCTATCATCATCGAAGAAACGTATGTGGAACAAGGATCGATATCAGTTACCATGACAGGTCAATCCAACATCGTAACGACGAAGAACACCTATAACAAATATCGATTTGTGGAAGGCGAAGAGAATGGTTTATCAGTATGGACGATGGATTACATATACGAAAAAGTCGAATTAAAAGTCGCCAATGACGTTTTCAATGTTGCCCTCACTTCTCCATTTTTGCTTGAGAAATCCGAAAGGGTGACAACATATGGATTTGTTTCCAACGGAATCTATGACACTTCAAATGTTCCTGTTATCGAATAGAGATAAATTTAATGAATGATCAAATATCAAAAGTAAATGAGCCGCAAGTCAAGGCTTTGTCTTTGATTAATTTCAGTTTGTCCATCACCTTAATCATTCTTGGATTGATCATGTTTTTATTCCCGTTCATGGGTGCCATACCCACTTTAGGATTATTTGCGAGTGGACTTTTCATCTATGCTGTATTCTTCATCATTAAATACATGATTAAAAAAGATAACTGGTTTCTTATTAAAGGATGCGCTTCAATCATTCTATGCTGTCTTACATTGATTTCTATTTTTCTCGATTCTGCACTATTTGCGAGTGGCGGAACGCTTTATCCATTTTTAAAATATAGCAGCACCATTCTTTTCTGGCTCTTATTCGCTGTCGGATTTTGGACTTTGTTCTATGGAATATTTCAACTTGTTATGGTATCGAATATTCGCAAGAGCATGAACTTTAAAAAAACGAAGATTACTTTTGGGGTAATTACGATAGGTCTAGGTGCAATGATGATCACCCTTCCAACATATGGCAATTATTTTACAGTTATGTATGCTCTTGCCGCTTACATAATCCTGATCGGCGTTATCTCTCTGCTCAGCTTTCTACAGCAGAGGAGCAAAAATTCTAAGTAATGCCCACCAGAAACGACGAAATATCGTGACACTTTTAAAGAACTCAGGTGTAATTTCTTGAGATTTATCGAGCGTTTTTAAAAAATCATTCTTCATGTCTTTTAAGCAGGAGCATCGATATAGGAAGGTTCCACATTCAAGGTGAAGGTAAAGGCTTCGATAGTCCATGTTGATCGTGCCAACCGTTCCATAGATATCGTCGACCACAAACATTTTAGCGTGAACAAATCCTGGAGTGTATTCAAAGATTCTCACTCCCGCTTCCATCAAAGATTTGTAATATGAACGCGTGACATTAAAAATAGTTTTCTTATCTGGTATGTGAGGCATTATAATAATGACTTCAACGCCGGATTTTGCAGCCTGTCGAAGAGAATTTTCAAGCTCTGAATCGATGATCAGATACGGTGTCATTATATAAATATATCTCTTCGCTTTTTGAATCAGATTTAAATAAACTTGTTCACCGACCGCTTCATAGTTAAATGGAATATCGCCATAGGGTTGAACATAACCATCGCTTTTAATATTACTCAGGATATCCGCTCCATACATCTGAGGGAGATACTGATCAAAATTTTGAATGACTTCCCCTGTTGAACCGCACCAATTGGATAAGAACATCATCGTCAAGCCATAGACAGCTTGTCCTTTAATCATGATCGAGTTATCTTTCCAGTGGCCAAAGCGGACAATCTTGTTGATGTATTCATCGGCGAGATTGATTCCACCAGTAAATCCAGTATGACCATCAATGACTATAATTTTGCGGTGATCTCGGTTGTTGAGTTTCACGTTCACAATCGGCTTAAAACGATTGAAAGGATGACATTTGATCCCCAGCTTTCTGAGCTTTAGATAATAATTGCTTGGCAGAGTTGAAATCGATCCCAAATCATCATACATGACGCGAACATCGACACCTTCCGACACTTTTTGAACGAGTATATCTAATATTGATGGCCAAAAAATTCCATTTTTATCGATTATAAAATATTCGAGAAAGATATAGTGCTCAGCTTTTTTCAACTCTTCGAGCATCACAGGAAAAGCATCATCACCTAAAGGATAATATTGAACCTCGCTGTGCGAATATAGAGCTGATCCGGATTCTTCGGTGATATAGTTGCTCATCAGAAGAGCGTCCGGATTAGTTGATGATATCTCATCGATGACATCCTTGGAAGTTGTAATTCGATTCAACGCTTTCTTTATCGGCAGCATTTTGCGTATTTGCCGCTTTGTGAACTTTTTATTTGCGAACATGATATAAAAAATTGATCCTAACATGCCAAAAATCCCTACGACGACGAGCCATGCAATCTTATAAGCATTATTCGACTTAGAGTTAACAATAATTGTTAAAACGATCAGACGAACGGCTAAATCAGCAACGAAGAGAACGATCGGAAACTCAGTTTCGAGAATATAATCGAGATAGACGAGCAATAAAACGATTGAAATCAACAATATCAGAATGAAAAAACATGTCCAAAACATTCGTCCAAATAAAAGTTTTAAAAGTTTTTTCATTTAAAAATCTACTCCGACGTCGCTTCAGGAATAATATTTTTGTCGTATTTCCCATTTGATGTCGTCGAATAGCTAGAAGATTGTGTCAGAAACTCAGTCGTCAAATCGACTATACCATCAGAATTTGTGTCCACAACCACTTTGCGCGAGATGCGAACTTGTTTTAAGAATGAATCTTTATAAAAATATTCGGTGACATTGATTTCACTTCCGGCATATATCGTTCCATTATATGTAAAATTCTTTGATGTCAAAGCTTGTTTTCTAGCATATATCGTCCCATCATCAAGTTTTCCCGCAAGCGAAAAATCAGAAGCTGAGACAAGGGCTGGAACTTCTCTTGCGATACCTAGATAGAAAAAGCTTTCATATGTCGATACATTGTAATCAGCTATTTTCTCAAAATAGATATTGTTAACTGCATCTCGCAGATATTGAGATGTCAAATTGATATCGACTAAGTCACTCCAAAGATAGGTAATTTGCAAGTCGCCTCTTTCCGAGTGAAGATTCATCTCATCTCGATAATCCGCGTTGCCGCTATACTCAGTATAAATAACATCGTTGATATATCGCTTTTGCGAAACATTGACGACGCGCTTTTCATTTTTGTCGACAGCATCGCCAACTTTTGTCGAGTGAATGACATCTTGGCGATAAGTATCGTCGACTTGCATCACTTTTGAATCAAAATCCCTCGCTGCTTCAATCGTCATTGATAACTCATTGAAACCGACGCCGGAGACGAGCGTGGATCGCATCGCTTCCTCATCCGTGGGATCAATTTCGTCTTCATCGTAAGTTGAATCACCACCAAATGGAATAGCATTCGAGTTATTTGAACACGAGCATAAAACAAGACATAAAATTGGAATGATCAGCAAGTTCTTTTTCATAAAACGACCTCAATTGATATAATACAATAATAAACGAATATTTGAAAATCAAATATCTATCGAAGATTATAAACGGCGATTCTTGAAATAGTTATCTGTGCACACGAACCGTCAGAGATGACATAATTTTCATATGCAATTTTGATATATGAGATGTTGCGGTGATAGTAACTCGATTGATATGTATAAGTCTTTGAAGAGTCTATAGGTGTTAGATATCCGGATTCTAAAAGAACATCGTCGTTTGAATAAAATTCGAGCTTCAAATCGTCAATGCTAGGATTTTCTGTCTCAAAAGTTAGCTTATCAATCGAAGAGATTTCTATTTCGACATATTTATAAAAGCGATTGGCGAAATTAGTATTTGTGGTCGTAACGCCTTGACCGAGATCATCAAAAATTAATCCATGCGACGAAATCGATGGATTATTTTGAGACGACCATCCATCTGGCAGATTCCCATTTGCAAAGTCGGCCTCAGTGGCCAATGTGAGCTTTGCAGGATCAAAACCTTCATTGCGAATGCCTTGATTAGGCAATACATCATGGCATAAAAAGACGATGAGATATGTGACAGAAAAGATCGCGCCCACCGAAACAAGAGATAGATAGAATTTCGTTTTTCTTTTCATACGAGACCATTTTCGCTTTTTACTATTTTATCAAGAATAAAATAAAACCGCTACAAAACGCGGTAAAAAATTAAAATAGCCAAGAAGAAATTTTTATTCCAATCCTGCTAAAATATGTTAATATTATGTCAAGAACACCAATATAACGGATGTGAAATGTGACAGAATTTGAATCATCAGATAACAAAAGAAATTCAAAGTACGATATATGCTTTGCTCTATTTTTGCTCGCCAAAAAAGAGAAATATAATGAGATAAGCGTCGGCGATATAGCCACAAGAGCTGGTGTATCTCGCATGACATTCTACCGTCATTTCACCTGCAAAGAGGATGTCTTTAGTTTTTATGCTGATGAAGTATTCGCTGATTTTATCAGTGTGATCGGAGAAATGAAAAAGAGTAGCGTGGAAGATTTTCTTGTCGCTTTGTTCAATTTTCTAGCTAATCACAAAGAGTCATTGCAAATACTTATCGAAACAAAGCAATATCCTATTATGCTCGATAAATACGAACAATACATAAATTATCTATACCGACGAATTGCCTTTCAAGATTCGAAATATAAGATTCTTGATAAATATACAGTTTCATTTGTTTCGGGCGGAATTTATAATGCCGTGTACAAATGGGTTAAAAACAATTGCAACGACGAACCTGACCAAATCGCACACCAACTAAGTGAAGTTCTGAATGACTTTTCTAATCGCTAGAAATCCAACACAAAGTAAAATATTTCATCTGCTCGCCATTGGGTATTCCATCATGGTTAATATTGTGAACAAATTCGCATATCTCTTTCGAAATATTCTCACCAGATTGCGCTTTATTTAATAATTTTTTAATATAATCGAGTTCGTTCGAGGCCTTAAAAACAAGCTCATCAAAAGACTCGTTTCTTCTCGAATTGTCTAAAACATTTCCCCAAGTCGTTTTTTTATTGTTCATGATATCGATGTAATCATACTTTTTAATGCTCAATGGCATCGACATACAATTGGCAACAGTCTTCTTTTTGAAAGCATTCAAAAAAGCTTTCTTGATACCTAGCGGAGAATATAGAATCCCTAGGACAGTTCTCATATCGCGATATGCCAAAGAATATGTCAGTTCTGTCAATCCTTGATAATTCATCTGTATGGACAATGCATAAAACATCTTTGAAATTTCATCAACCCATCGTTTTGGACAAGCGATGGATCTTTTTGGATTTTGAAATGTTTCCATCTTTCTTGCGTAAGCTACGTCAAGAATCGTCTCAAAAGCGACGTGAGACAGCAAATAATCTTTTGCCCTGCTCTCATCAGTTGAAAACCCTGTTCGATAAAAGACATAAGGATGGACATTGCGGTCGAGAACATAATGAGCAAACAAACCTTCGAGATAAGCAAAAAGTATTTCCTTATCATCGCTTTTTTGAGCATAATCCACTAAAAATGAATAAGCGGGGCCAATATCCATGTGATGAAGTTTGCTACCGAAGCCCTGCAATATCTTTTTATCGCTTCTCTTTTTATGTGCATTGCCATAAAAGAAGAAAACATCCGGTCCTTGACCACCTAAATACCTCGCTTTAGAAAAGGTATCGCGCGCAGTATTATTTCTTACAAAAGTGTAATGTGTCAATGAAGCTGGCATAATCAATCTTTATCAAAGGCTTCTAGGCCTTTCTTTGTTTCGACTTTTGCACGTTTAATATTTGGAATGAAGATAAACACTAAAAGAGCAGCAACGAACAAAATTGCCGAATACGCAAATGTCACTTGCCATGCAAAATTTTGAATGAGCATTAGAGCGCCTAATCCAATCGGCGTTACCGACTGAGCGAGCATTGATGATGTATAATAATAACCAGTATACTTTCCAACGGTCTTTTGAGTCGATAATTCGACCACCATCGGATACGAACAGCAATTGATAAAAGCCCATCCGATACCTGCCAATGCAAAAATAACATAATAAACGATGGGGAGAATTTTATTGCTATCGCCGATGATACCACCATCGCCAAGGAACAATGGGGAGATAAAAAAGCACGTTAACATTGAGACGACCATAATCAAAATCCCCAACACAACTGTCCATTTTCGTCCTAATTTCTCCGCGATTTTTCCAGCCGGAATAAAAGTGATCATCGAACAGATTGTAAGGACGATGGTCGCCATGCTGTATTCTTTGAATTGTAGATAATATGTCGCATAATTACTCCAGAATGTTTCCACGCCATTAAATGCAGCGAACCATAAGAAAATAGCGGCGATTAACAGGATTAGTGTCCGTCTATTTTT
>JBAZGG010000017.1:0-13921 GCA_041653015.1 Bacilli bacterium
GGGTTTTCTTATTCCTTCTTTTCGTGTTTTTCTTTTCTGGATAAAAAGTTATAATGATGGCTATGGAAAACAAAAAAATAATAATTCGCATGCTCTCCAATGCCGATTCGGTTGACGGACAAGGAGTGGGAAGCGCCTTTTTAGAACAGGTCGCTCTCGTCAAAGAGCAATCCGATATTTTTGATGTTTATGTCAACAAAATGCCCAAGCATGTCAAATCCGACATCGATCATGTGCACACCGTTCTTCCCAAGTACTACGTGAAGATGAATAGCAAGAAGAGACCGAGCGTGATCTATGTTCATTTCTTACCCACCACCCTCGATGGTTCGATCAAGATGTGGAAGCCTCTTTTCAATATTTTTAAATGGTATGTCGTCAAGATGTATAGACGAGCGGATGAAATAGTGGTGGTCAATCCTATTTTCATCAATCCTCTGGTGGAGTTGGGCATCAAAAGAGAGGGAATCACATATATTCCTAACTATGTTAGCAAAGAGCAATTTCATAAAATAGATAAAAATAGAGTGAGCGAGATCAGAAAAGAATACGGGATAAAAGAAAACGCTTTTGTCGTCATGGGATGCGGTCAGGTACAAACGCGAAAAGGCGTGCTCGATTACGTCGAAGTGGCGAAGATGAATCCCGATATCGAATTCATCTGGGCTGGCGGTTTTTCTTTCGGCTCGATGACGGATGGATATCAAGAGCTCAAAAAGGTTATGGATAACCCTCCGAGCAATGTTCATTTCATCGGCATTATAAAAAGAGATAGGATGAATGACATATTCAATATGTCTGATGTTTTGTTCATGCCCTCGTTTAATGAGCTATTTCCGATGTCGATTCTCGAAGCGGTCAACTCTTCTAAGCCGGTTCTTCTTCGCGATTTAGATCTCTATAGAGACATCCTGTTTCTCAAATATCAAAAAGCGGTGGACAACGCTGGATTTTCTTCCATCGTCCGCAGATTAAAAGATGATCCGCAATTCTATCAGGAGTGCGCGAGAGATTCTGACTTCATCGCCAATTATTACTCCAAGGAGAATGTCGGTAAAATGTGGAGAGAGTATTATCCGCGAATTCTCAAGAAATTTATTGAAGGGCGAGCGAATAAAAAACAACCGCAGTAAACGGTTGTTTTATTTTTTAAAATTAATTACTTTTTTTCTTTTCGAGACTTCCTCTCAGAAAGTCAGTGAACATCGATCCGGAAGAGTTTTTGCTCGTCTCCTCTTCCATTTCATTGTCGAGAAGATAGATATTATCGGAAGGAGAGTCGCCATAATCAGCATCATCTTTTTCTAATGGAAAGTATTTTTTCTCATCATTATATTCCATAAATTATCTCCCCCTAAACGCATTTACTAAATACAATATATCACAGAGAATAAATAAAAATAAACTACGTTTTGTTCTATTTGCACTAAAATATTTTTACACCTTCCCCATTTTATCCAAAAGAAATTGTTTTTTTGATTTGAACCAATATCTTGTTAGAGCAAATTTCGTTTTATGTTATAGTTAAAAAGTATTCTTAAGGAACATTTCTCATGATTATTTCAAGAGCACCATTTAGAGTCAGCCTCTGCGGAGGTGGAAGCGACATCCCTTCATTTTATGAAAAATATGGGGGATGCGTCATTTCGACAACGATTAAGAAATATATGTATATCGCTATTCATCCTTCTTTTTATAGCGATGAAATCGTGCTCAAATATTCGGTGACTGAACGAGTTAAAAATTATCAGGATATCGATCACAAGATCTATCGAGCGACGCTCAGCAAGATGAACATCAAGGGCGTTGAGATCACTTCGATGGCCGATATTCCCAGCGGAACAGGTCTCGGCTCATCTTCAGCTTTTACTGTCGCTCTGCTGCTCGCCTTGCACACTTATCAAAATAAATTCATCGCTAAGTATAAATTAGCGTGCGAAGCTTGCGATATCGAAATAAAAGATTTGGGCAATCCGATCGGCAAGCAAGATCAATTCGCCTCAGCTTTTGGCGGATTGAACTATTACGAGTTCACGCCTAGTGGTTTCGTCAAAGTCGAACCGGTTGTCATGAAACCTGAATCATATGCTCAACTAGAAAGAAATCTACTCCTTTTCTACACTGGAAAAATTCATGATGCGAACAAGATTTTGGCAGAGCAAACTGACAATATCAAAAAGAGTGATGGCGAAGTTAAATCTCTGATTAAATTGACGAAGTTAACCAAAAAGCTCAAAGAGGAACTGAGCAAAAACAATATCGATTATGTCGGAAAAATTTTAAAAGAGTCATGGGAGATTAAAAAAGAATTAGCGAGCGGGATATCCACTCCATTCATCGATAAATATTATGAAAAAGCTCTGAGAGCAGGGGCGAGCGGTGGCAAGCTATTGGGCGCTGGTGGTGGAGGTTTTCTCCTTTTCTATGCGAAAGAAGAAAAGCAAGCCGCGGTTCGAAAAGCGCTCAAAGATCTCCGCGAGATGAAGTTTGAGTTCGATAATTCGGGAGCCTCGATCGTTCACATCTAATTTATGAAAGCAGTAATTATGGCTGGCGGTCAGGGTACGCGCTTGAAAGAAATTACAGGCGATGATATTCCAAAACCGATGATTAAAATATGCGACAAACCCATTTTAGAACATCAAATAATCAATCTCATCCATTACGGCATTAAAGATTTTATCTTTATCGTCGGATACAAGAATGATGTCATCAAGGATTATTTTGGCGATGGCACCAGATATGGCGCATCCATCAAATACATCGTTGAAGAGACTCCGTTAGGAACAGCTGGGGCGCTATATTACCTCAAAGGAGAGGATGATGATTTCATCCTTTTATTCGGTGATTTGATGCTCGATATCGCTTGGGATCGCTTCATCTCTTTTCATAGAGAGAAACAAGCTCTCGTCTCGCTCTTTGCGCACCCCAATTCTCATCCTTTTGATAGCGATCTCATCAATCGAGATGATGAAGACATTCTCATCTCTTTCGATTCCAAGAGCAATGTTCGAAATTATTTTTATCCCAATCTCGTCAACGCCGGTGTCTATATCGTTTCACCCAAATCTCTCAAGGTGTTAAAAACACTACAGAAAGTTGATTTTGAAAAAGAGTTTTTAAATGGATTAATCCCTTCGAAAAAAATATGTGTCTATCGCTCGAGCGAATATGTGAAGGATGTCGGTACCCCTGAGCGTTATTATCTAGTGACTGACGATTATAAAAATGGCATCATCGCCAAAAAGAATCTATCGAATAAACAGAAATGCATCTTCGTCGATCGAGATGGAACGATAAACAAATTTGTTGGTTTCTTAACCAATATTGACGATTTAAGTCTCATCGCTCGAGCAGCAGAAGCTGTCAAGATGGTCAATCATTCCGAATATCTTATCATCGTCATCACAAATCAACCGGTCATCGCTCGTGGCGAGGTGACCTTTGCGCAGATGAAAGACATCCACAATAAGATGGAAACTCTTTTGGGCAGAGAAGGAGCTTATCTCGACGATATATCTTTTTGTCCACATCATCCCGATAGAGGTTTTGAAGGCGAAGTGCCGGAATTAAAAATAGTGTGCGAATGCCGCAAACCAAAAATCGGACAGCTTCTAAAAGAGCAAGCGAAGTTCAATATCGATTTTAAACAATCATATATGATCGGCGACTCAATGCAAGACATTCAAACGGGCGTCAATGCTGGGGTCAAGACTATCCTTCTTTCCTGTGGCGCGCCGATTAGAACTGATTACTACAAAGTCGAACCGGATGATAAAGTTTTTGATTTATATGATGCAATTGCTAGAATATTAAAGAAATAAAGAGGACAGCAAAATGGATTTTAAAAAAGAGATCAAGGCATATTATGCTAGTCTCATCGACACCATTCAAAAATTGGATATCGATGAATTAAATGAAGTGATGAATGTCATTTTGGCTCATTATAAAAAAGGCAGCGATATCTATGTTTTTGGCAATGGTGGTTCGTCCGCTACCGCCTCGCACATGATGGTGGATTTCAATAAGGGCGCTTGTCTCAACGCTGAGCAGAAATTCAATTTTCATTGTCTTAATGACAATGTTCCAACTTTAATGGCCATTGCTAACGATCTATCATTCGATGATGTTTTTGCTTATCAACTTCATCATCGATTGACAAAAGACGATTTAGTCATCGCCATCTCCGGAAGCGGAAATAGCAAGAATATTATCAAAGCAGTTGAATACGCTAAAAGCATGTCTTGCCAAGTGATCGGCATCACCGGCTACAGCGGTGGGAAGTTATTTTCTTTAGCGGATTATCACATGCACGCACCTATTAGCGATATGCAGATCGTCGAAGATGTTCATATGTCCTTCGATCACATGATGATGCATATATTCACTCATTTTCTCTCAAAATAAAGGCATGCAATTATGAAAGTTTTAATCACTGGTGCAGGTGGCGTTGTCGGCTCATGTCTCATCGAAAAACTCTTTAATGATGGCGAAGATGTGCTCGGCACCTATTTCACACCGACGACGGATATCTCAGAGATAAATCGCAGCATTCGCATGGCGGAATGCGATGTTCGCGATGAGTCGAGAGTCAATCGCATCATCACCGAGTTCAAACCTGATGTGATCTATCATTTAGCCGCGCAATCGCGACCTCCTGTCTCCTGGGAAAAACCGCTGGAGACGATGGATATCAACGTCGGTGGAACAATCAATATTTTTGAATGCATCCGCCATCTGAAAGAGAGGGATAAGAACTTTGATCCCGTCATCGTTGTCGCTTGTTCTAGCGCAGCGTATGGAGAGACTATTTCTAAACTTCCAGAAGGCACCCTTGTCAGCGAACACGAAGAATTTATGCCTCTTTCCCCATATGCGGTTTCAAAAGCGGGACAAGATTATCTATCTTTTCAATACAATCGAAATTATGGTTTAAAAACCATTCGCGCCAGAATTTTTAATACGACCGGCCCTAAAAAATTGTTGGATGTCACCGGCGATTTGACTCATCGCGCTGTCGAAGCCAAACAGCTTGGACAAAAGACGATTAAGGTTGGCAATCTATCGACGATAAGGGCAATTTTAGATGTGCGAGATCTGTGCAGCGCGCTCATTCTTTTATCGAAAAAAGGAATAGCGGGCGAGGCCTATAATATCTGCAGTAAAACGACGATTGTGATGAGCGATATCATCCCCATCATCGAAAAAGTCTTGAAGATGAAACTGAATGTCGAAGTCGATAGATCACTGCTGCGCCCCTCCGATGAAAAGTTATACGCAGGCGATATCACAAAGTTAGTTAAAACGACTGGGTGGAAGCAACGCTATCGATACGAAGACACTGTAGCGAATTGTGTCGCTTACTGGCAAAATCACCTGAAATAACATATCATCGCTTTCTTAATTCTAGAGTATTAATATGTCCTTTTCTTCATTCTTGTGCTATATTTCATTACAATTATGAAATTGAAAGATTACGAATGCCCCAAATATGATCTATTGCGAATTATTGTCACTAATAAGACGTTGACAAAAGTTCACATTTTGAACGATTACATCACATTGGGTGAAGCCAAGTCTCTCTTTGGGCTATATGAGATTTGTCGCGTTGCGGATGATGACAAAAATGGCATTACACAGATCGCCGTTTATGAAAACAGAACCGCTAAAATGAACTAGAGCATTAGATTTCAAGTTGAATATTCAGCAATTAGTGGTATGATTTCTATCATATCTTATGATTAAGTTAGACGAAGTCAGCAAAATTTATACGAGCGATAGTGGTTCCGCCATCGGAATTCAGAATATTTCAGCGCAATTTGATATCGGTGAATTCGTTGTCATCACCGGCGAATCTGGTTCGGGCAAATCAACCCTTTTGAATGTTGTTTCCCTCCTCGATTCATACGAAGAAGGCGAACTTTATATCAATGGGAAATCGACGATTGAATTCACCAAAGAAGATTTCGTTAAATATCAAGCAAACTATGTCAGCTTTGTGTTTCAAGATTACAATTTAATCGATTCATTCAGCGTTTTTAATAATGTCATGCTCCCTCTTTTGTCGAGGGGTATCGATAAAAAAGAAGCCAAGAAAAGAGTTAAAAGCGCTCTAGAGGAGATCGGCATCGGGCATTTGGCTCATCGAAAATGCAGCAAATTATCCGGTGGTGAGAAGCAACGGACGGTCATCGCTCGAGCCCTCGTCAGCGATACGCCTGTTTTAGCGTGTGATGAACCGACGGGAAACCTCGATTCAAAGACTAGTGAAGAAGTTATCAAAGTCATCAAAAAAATTGCTAAAAATCATCTCATCCTATTGGTGACCCATGATTATGAAGCGGTCAAAGATGCGGCGACTAGACATATCGTCATGAAAGATGGTCACATCGTGAAAGACGAGCAAATCGTTAAACCCGCTCTTGAATCCAAAGTGGAAGTTCCGATTAAAAAACGCTCTAAACTATCCAGCGATATTGAAGTGGGATGCAAAGACGTTGTCTTCACTCCGAAAAGAAGCGTTCTCTCATTTATGGTGGCGTTGGTAACGTCGCTGTTTTCGATCGCTATCTTGTTCGGCTTCGGTTCTATTTCTGACTCCATTAACGTTTCTAATTCAACGATGACGACTTATACGTATCCCAATTACACGCACTCAGCAAAAAAGTCGATCGTCTACTCTCTTGAGAACACGACAAAAACTATTGCTGATGTGATCGACGATGAAGATAGTTTTATCGACTATGGCTCGGTGTTGGATACGATGATGGCTTATACGAGCAATCTCGAGGATGGCATCAATCTATATTCGAAACAATTCTTTGTTTCAGGCGAGATATCTGATTCATACACTCTTTTAGATGGACGCGCACCTCTTCACAACGATAATGGTGTAGTGGAATGCATCGTTGTCTTCCCTAAAGCTCTCCTAGGATCCATCTATGATATTCAGCCGATCGTTCAAAGGCTTTTAAATTCTAATGTCTATGGCAATGTGCAGAGTTCAATGCAGACAAAGACCGATGTCTCGGCGAGCAAATTTGGACCATATCGCATCGTCGGATTATATTCCGAAAATGTTTTGACGAATCCTTCGACACAATCCGTTCCATTTTTGTGTTTTGCTCATGATGACCTCAGCAAAGTGAGAGACGATTGTCTCTTCTCTTACGCTAATTCTCAGAGCACGATGCTCTCTCCAATCACGACCTATTATCGCGACATAAGAGGCTATATCAACGGTGATGAGATCACTCTTGAAACATCGACTTCGAGCGAGATTGAAAGCATCAGCGTTCCCAAAAAATATCAAAACTACCCCTTTGTGTTAAATTATCGCGGAACGAAGATTGCTGTTCCGACTTCCGTCATCGAATATTATGAATCGTATGAAGGCAATAATTCAGTGAGGATTAATCCGCAGACGGTGATCGATTTATTCGCGCATTCCACCGCCTTTGCTTCTGTTTACGCTCGCGATGAAAGCGTTGCGCGAAGCAACGAAAAATTGCTGATCGATAATGGTTTTAATGCCTCCAATGCCGACATAGCCTTATCGAGCATGACCTTTTATAATGTGCTTAACATCGTCATTTTTATCATCTATTCAATCCTGTTCTCAGGGCTGGCGATTCTCACCTGTTTCCTCGGATCTCTGATCTTTAGAAGCATCTATAACAGCAAAAAGAAAGATTATGCAATCTATCAGACGCTCGCCTTTACGAGAAGCGACATCAAAACGATCAATCTCGTCGAGATGCTGTTCTTATTTGTCTTCTCCTCATTAGCGACGTATTTCTCTCTTCTAATCGTCTCATCCATCTATCGAACAAATGCTGTGATGGCCACGTTTTATTCCGTGCTGGTCAATCCTATCTATATCGCTATTTTCTTTTTCTTCAACATCATCTTTGCCTTTCTGTGCTCCTATAACATCATCAAAAAGATGGAGAAGAAGACTCTGGTCAACAACATTCATCGAGGAGGCGAACTGCTATGATCGATGCCAAAAACCTCGATAAGTACTATTTTAAGGGCAAGAGAAATGAGCTTCATGTTCTAAACGATATTTCGCTGTCATTACCCGATACGGGATTCGTCGTTATCCTCGGTAAATCCGGTTCTGGCAAAACGACACTTTTGAATACTCTAGGCGGACTCGATTCCGCTAACGGAATAGTCGATTACGGCTCAATTCTATTCGGCAAGTACGAGATGAAAAAAATGGATGCTTTTCGAAATAAAAACATCGGGTATGTCTTCCAGAATTATCTCCTTTTGCCAGACGAATTCGTCTTTGAAAACTTAGATACCGCTCTAAAAATATATGGCATTCAAGATAAAGCCGAAAGAAAGACGAGAATCGATAATGCCCTCAAGGCTGTCGGCATGGCGAAATATCGCCGCAAAAAAGCTAGCTCTCTCTCCGGTGGTCAACAGCAAAGAGTGGGCATCGCTCGGGCTTTAGCAAAACTTCCAAAGATCATCATCGCCGATGAGCCGACGGGAAACCTCGATAGTGAAAATTCACTTCAGATCATGTCGATTTTACAAGAGGTATCAAAAGATTGCCTCGTCCTCATGGTCACCCATAGCGACTCATTAGCAAAATCTTTTTCTGATCGGATCATTCGCTACGCAGATGGCAAGATTATCTCCGACGAAACGAATATTCCCAATTTTGATAAAGCTAGTTTGAAATCGAAAGCAAAAAATGGCAGAGATGATGAAAGAGCGATCGATTTGAAAAAGCTTTCTCATGAGACGAGCCTTCACGCCGGAATCAAGATTGAGGCGTATCGAGATGATAAGGCACCGAGCGTGAGTTTGAATCTTAAAATCATCGAAGCCAATGGTAAAAAATACATCTATATCGACGATGAGAATGCGGTGATAAACGATCGCTCTTTAAAGATTGTTTCCGATGGTGAAAAAGATGCGAAAGACGCTCATAAAGATAGCGATATTCCTGATTCATCATTAATTTTTAATCACGCTGAATTCAAAGATCCTCAACTGAAGCAGATCACGTTTATGTCGCTGCTCGGCCATAGTTTTTCTCGATTCTTCTCCGCTAAAAAATTTAGGAGTAAATTGCTCAATATCGTCATCTTCTTTTTAGGGGTTCTTTTTGCGTCTTTGAGCATCTCATCCTATTCAACATATTTTAACGCCAGTTATTCGCTGTCTAAAAAATGTGTCGATATGAATTCCATCTCCGTTTATTACAACGCTGAGAGCAGCCTTCCTGTCGAAAGAAAGAAATTCACCTTTGATTCTTTTGCTAAGGCATATAAGGACAAGGCTGAATCGGGCGTTCTCGGTTATGTGGCGAAGTCTTTAGTGACGAATAGCAATTTTGATATGACCTATTCAAGTGGAGAATCAGGCGCGGCTTCAACCATTCTTTCTATCGTCGGAGAAGGAGCCTATACTCCGAGCATCGCCTATGGCCGTTTCCCTGATGGCAAATACGAAATCGCCATCTCGAAGTCGCTGATCGATGAGGTATTCCCCTCTTTCAGTGCACTGGGCTATAAACACGAATCATTGCTCGGCCGCAAATTCTATCTCAAGAACTATGGAAACTACGGCATTGAGTCAACGATCATGAACATCTATTATAGATCGACCGAAGTGACTCCGACGATCGTGGGCATCTCCTCTGATGATCAACCGATAATTCACATCTCATCAAATGGAGGGTATGAACTCTTCTCCTCGCTCATCAATTCATCAATTCAGAGAATGAACCGATATCTAATCGATGTGGCGAAATTTTATAAAACCAGCGACGTGAGTTATGTTTTACCCGTGCCGACAGCTTCCGTTTCCGACAAGATTAATGTCTATGCTAATGCGGCCGCTAAAATTGCTATTGAGCCTACTACTTCAACATCCTTTCCAGATCAGTATTATTATGCTGACGCCGATAGATATAATATCGTCGGGCAGATCGATGATGATGTGGCAGAACCCATAATTATTTTTAAAGAAGAGGCCGATTATAATCTCTTTATTTCGATAGAAGCGAGCAACGCGATCAACTATTTAGCCGCCAACGCCAATATTCCCAGCACCATCGCTGTTTCACAAGGCAGAATGCCACAGGATGGATATGAATATCTCGTTCCGAGCAACATCTATGATGATCCTGGTCTTCGAGGCCTAGCAAATATGACGATCGTCGGTTGCTATCAATATAGCGGACATGATATCGGACCTCTCTACACGCATCCTTTGACTTATTATCAACAGGCCTATGCCCTGTCATCCAATTATATCGATTCCGATTCAACCGTGGTGGCGTCTCAAACTTTTAAGAGCACATATGTCCACTCCCTCTACACGAGCGACGTGAACAAGACGTTGGAGTATTTTTCTAATTCAGCCCACAATTTTCAAGTGACGACAACCGAAGATGCTCTCGCTAGATCGAACCAGTTAGCGCTTTTAGCTTCGGGGAGCATTCAGATTTTATTTGTCGCTCTTGGCACTTTAGTGTTGCTCATCTTCATGATCGTGCTGTCAGTTCGTTCTTCCATGATTCATTACATCTATAATATCGGAGTCTATCGATCGATCGGTGCGACGCGAAGCTATGTCGAGAAGATCTTTATCGCTGATTCCCTTTCGCGAGCGACGATGACCAGTATTTTAGGTACGGTATTAACATTTGTTATCTACTACTTGATGTGCATCTCTGGCGCGTTTATCTTCGTGCCGCCATACATTCTTCTTTTAGCGGTCGCTCTCTTGTATGGCGTCTCACTTTTAGGCACTATCATTCCGCTATCTTTGCTGCTACGAAAAACACCATATCAAATCGTCACTAAATACGATATTTAATCAATCTTCCTCTTTTAATCGATAAAACTTTTGGCTATTTCTTTCAAAAAAGAAATGATGATGTCATAATTATTTAACGAAGGGGCATTATGAAAAGTGGACTGATTATTATCAATGCTTTTACAAAATTGGACAAAGTTCTCCACATGGTGGATCGCTTTAGTGAAGAATTCGATAAGCTCGGCGTATATATCGATTCGATGAACAATCAACAAGCTCATATTTTTATCAATGAGTGCGGTTGTTTTGAGCACAATTTAAAAAGATATGATTTTGTCGTCTATCTCGATAAGGATGTTCTGATCGCTGAGATGCTCGAAAGAGAGGGCTACCGCCTATTCAATTCAGCCAACTCCATTCGCTTATGCGATGATAAAATGCTCACGCATATCTCGTTAGCGAATCACCATCTTAAAATGCCTAAATCTATCTTGTATCCTCTCCGCTATGGCGAAGGCGACGATGCGAGATTTCTGCAATTCGTCAAAGAGCAGTTGAACTATCCTCTCATCGTTAAAAAGAATTATGGATCACAGGGCAGTGGAGTCTATTTGGTCAACAGCGATGAAGAGTTTAAAAAAGTGAATGATGAATTGAGGATGGAACCGCATCTCTATCAGCAGTTCATCGCTTCTTCGCGCGGCAAAGACACGCGAGTGATACTCATCGATCACAAAGTGGTGGCGCATATGGAAAGAGAATCATATGGCGATTTTCGAAGCAACATGGCTCTCGGTGGGCACGCCAGTGTAAAACCTCTTCCTAAATCATTTGAAGAGATGGCCATCAAGGCCAGCGAACTCCTCCAACTAGATTATTGCGGAGTGGATATCGCTACCGATTCCGATGGTTCGCCAGTCTTGCTCGAAGTCAATTCCAACGCTTTTGTCTCCTCGATCGAAGAGATTACAAAAGTTAATGTCATCGGCATTTATGCCAAATATATTTACGACACCGTATATCAATGAAAAAGAAACAGACACAGAATACTGAAGTGAAGAGCGATGAAGAATTAGCAAAAGCTTTTTCGAATAAAAAAAGATGGAATAATCTCTATTTATTCCCGATTGTCATCGGTGTGGTGACGGTCGGCATGCTCCTATTTTTAATCTTCGGTGGATTGTTTAAATTCAATTCATCGGAGGACAGCGCTTCCGATGATGAGATGACACTCGTTAAAGAATATTCTTTTTCTGAAGGGTCATTGCCTAATGGAGTGAGCTATATTCCTGCTTCATCCGAGAGCGAAAGATTTGCTGAAACCGATCCTGTCTGTTTTGCTTTTGAGAAGATGAACAGCGGACTTATGCTGTCATCTTTTTCATATAATGAAAAATTGAGCGTTTCACTTTCGATCGATTCGCTGAGTTATTCAGGTGCGGTGGCAATTAGCGACGACACTATCAATTACTCCGTCTCTTTTTACAATGATCAGAGCGAAGAAGTCGACGTTCAAAACTTTGTTGACGTCTCGCTCGGAAACAATGAGATATCTTCGTTGCGAAGCGATATATCATCGATCGCGATCAAATATCTCAACCCGATAAAAATGTCGGCTACCACCAGTGGATATGCTAATTTAGCATCCATCTCGCTATACGGAGTAAAATAAAAGATATGAACTGCCCGGAATGCGGGCTACAAGTCGCTGATGATATGGAAAGCTGCCTTTGGAGCGATTGTCGTCATCTTTTATCAAATGATAAACCTTTCTAGACAATATATTGGCAAACATTTAGAATATAAAAGTTGATTAACTTATAGTTAAAGGGGATCACTATGTCAAATTATGCAATAATTACCGACAGCGCTTGCGATCTATCGAAAAAATTGCGCGAGAGATTCGGTGTTGATGACTACGTTAAAGGAAATGTTATCTGCCCGGATGGTCGGACGATCAAAGCTGACTGCGATTGGGAACAATTCACTCCTGATGAATATTTTTCTTCGATGGCGAATAAGAAACAATTGTATCACACGTCCACACCATCTCTCGATGAGATTAAGGCCGTTCTTGAAAGGCAACTAGCGCTCGGGAAAGATATCCTAGCGATCGTTCTCTCAACCGGATTAAGCGGTATGTATGGGATGTTCTTGACCGCTTCCAAAGCGCTACTAGAGAAATACTCACAGCGAAAAATAATCGTCATCGATTCGCTTCGCTATTCCACCTCTTTAGCGATGCTGCTCATGTATGCTGGAGAGATGAAGAAAGCCGGCAAATCTCTAGAAGAGACTGCACAATGGGTCGAAGAGCACAAAGAGTGCATTCACCAGATGGGACCATTGGACGATCTATTCTTTTTAAACAGATCGGGTCGCATCTCCAAGATGAAAGCGGTGATGGGAACTCTCGTCGGTGTGAAGCCGATGGGCGATTTCAATTCGCATGGTCAAACCTCAGTCCTAGGAAATGCGAAAGGATATAACAACGCTTTTAAAGCGGCGGTGGAATATATAAAACAGACGATCATCGATCCAGAGGATCAGGTTGTTTTTATCGCTAATTCGTTGCGAGAGGAGAAGGCGCTGAAATTTAAAGAGGTCCTCGATTCTAATTTCAAATTCAAAGAGATCATCATGAACGATGTCGGATTATCGTGTGGAGCTAATGTCGGTCCAGGTCTGATCGCTGTTTATTACTTCGGCAAGAAGATGTCAAAGGATAATGTCGAAGAGAAGAAGTTGATGAGCGATATCTTGGCGAATTTATAAAATGGGTAAGGCATTAACAGGAAAACAATTCTATCAGATGCTTCTCAACGGGGCTAACGCTCTGTTCATCAAAAAGGAGAGGCTCAATAAGCTGAATGTTTTTCCTGTGCCCGATGGAGATACGGGGATAAATATGTATTCGACCCTTGAACCGATTCTCCATTTCGAGACAAAGGATTACTCCCTTCACCATGTAGCGAATGAGCTATCCATGGAAATGCTAAAAGCATCGCGAGGCAATTCAGGCACTATTTTAGCCACCTTTTTCTTAGGGATGGCGAGCCGTTTTAATAATCTAGAAACAGCTTCCATCGAAGAGATTATTCAGGCCTTTAAAGCCGGAAAAGAATACTCATAC
>JBAZGG010000018.1:0-13773 GCA_041653015.1 Bacilli bacterium
TAACTGGCTGAAGAAACTAATTCATCTTTATTATCGCAGGCGAAGTATTTCACTAAGCGATTGATGTTTGTCCCTTCGATCAATCGACCGATCGCATTCACTTTTGGCGCGAATTTGCTCCCGATGGTATTCTCATCAATGTCGGATGATTCGCATAGCAAAACGATGGGATCATAATGTTCATTATTAACATAGTTAATCATCAATCTCACGATATCGCGATTATACCCCTTTAATTCCATCAGATCGGAGATGATGGAAATGCCAGCGAGAGAAAGAAGGTAGTGATCAACTTTTTTTAAAAGGCTTGTCGCCAGAAAAAAAGACATCGTCGCACCGCTGGTAACAACCTCAGGTGATGAAGAGAGTTTAGGATGGATGACAGCGATCGCATCAGGCAATATCTCTGCCATTTCGTGATGATCGGTAATGATGACATCCATGCCCAGTTCATTCGCTAGTGCAACCTCTTCTGTTTTCGTGATTCCATTGTCCACAGTGATGATCAGCGAATAGCCTTTTTCTTTGGCTTGTCTCACTTTTTCTAATGTGATCGCGTATCCGTCGATATATCGGCTCGGAATGTAGTAACCATAGTTTTTATATCCCATCATCTGAAAGGTTTTGACGAGAATCGCTGTCGCGAGCACCCCATCGCAATCATAATCTCCATAGATAAAAATTCTCTCATCATTGGCGATTGCTTTGGTAATTCTTTCCGTCGCTTCGTCCATATTATCGAAGCGATTTGGGGATGGCACATCGGCATCGCTTAAAGGGCGGACGAGATTTTTGTATTGTTCCTCATCGAGCGAAAAATAGTTGAGCAGTTTGTGGTAAAAATCCATGTTTTTATAAAAAAAGGCTACATAAGTAGCCTGATTTAGTTAATCGTTAATGCCAATAAAGATGGCTTCTTCCGGTTCAGCCGTCTTAGCGCGCCTCGCCGCTTTCTCTTTAGCCTTCTGACTCCTTGGCAACTTTTTGATCTTGATATGTGAGAACAATTTGGCAAAGAATTCCGCTATCGGACCTGTGAGTGCGATGATGAGGAAGGCTGATAGGCAAGTTCCGAGTATTAATCCGCCGAACATAAGAGCGAATTCAGAAGGACCAAAGCCGAAATAATTGATGCCTAAATATGCTAAGCAAAGCGTAAACACCACCATCGGTCCAGCGCCGATTGCGACACCCTTAACCATGATATTGTGTCTATTTTCTTTGCTGAGTTCAGCGCCTTTATTCTCTTTAAAATATTCTCGCTCCTTCGCCAGATAATACGTGCTGAGCATGATGGCGAATAGGGCCACAGCAACGCCGGCCAATGTCACCACTGGAGTGCAGGCGATCCTCGTCACTGCAAATAAACCCAAAGTGATGAGCCCTGAGAGCGCGCTCACAACAAACATCGCTAATCCTCGAGCGATGCGATATCTAAACATGTAGTAAACAGCGCTGATGGCAAGGCCGATTAAGACTGCCCAAAGAACATTGACGCTAATCGTCTTGAGGACGACTGGTGTATCAGCTTTCAAAGAGATGGTCGCTTCAGAATCAAATTCAGTTTCAACAAAGGTAGTGAGCGTATCTTGCAAATTCGCCAAATCGCTCGTTTGGCCTTCGTATGTGTAATATGTATTGACATCCGCATCCGAATAAACTTTAGAGAGAGTGACGACATAGTACTTCGTCGTATCGTAATCAGCCGTATCGGCATTATAAAACTTGTGCTCTTCGCTCGCGACAGAATCATATTCGAGCTTAGCATCACCGATATAAATATTACCAAGTATGGAATTTTCAACGATGTTGACATCGGCTATTTCGCTCGTCTTATCTGTGATCTCAAAATATATTTTGCTCGATGAACCACTCGAAGTGTTATAAATAGTCCCACTCGTGATTCCAAAGACGATCATCATGACGATGCTCGCGATAGAAAAGACACCAGCGATCATTCCGACGACAGGAGCTCTTTTAGTGAAGTCCTTGTTTTGATATATCCCTTCATATGATGGCTTTTCATCTTTTATGAGACTAGGGACCATTTTATCTTCCACATTGAAGGCCTTGTGATTTCCCTGCATATTTGTCGAGTTGGTGATGAGCCACATCATCAGCCTTAAACCGAGAGTGTTAAAAAGAAGGTTGAGAACACCGCCGACAACGAGCATGATGCCGAGAGGAGAGACGAGCGATCCACCCATTAAATAGATGACGACGCCGATGATGATACTGCCAAGACTGACATCGATGATTGGCATGATGCTGCGCTTGCTAGCTTCAGCATTGGCTTTTTTAAGCGAGCGACCTTTATATAATTCTTCGCGAAGTTTTGTGTTGTATAGAATACCCGAAAACAATCCCAGACCAGCGACGATGAGGATGCCGACTAAGGCCGCGATGTTGAACTCGGCGGTGAATAGAACAAAAAAGACAAGAGTTAAGAAAACAGAAGAGGTCGATGTCGCAATTGGTCCAATCGAACCGAGGCGATAGAATAGAGCGAGGATCAAAACAACCATCACATAGAGAATTAAAGAGGCGATGAGCGTCTTGCTATTCGCCACGCTGATGGTGAGACCATACGATAGAAGATTTTCAACTTCAGCTGTCGTAACAGCGCTATATAGACACGTCACTTTAAAATCGAGCTTGGAGGCATTGAAGAGACGAAGAATACAATTCGCTTCATAATTAGCTTGAGCGACTTTTGTCGTATCGTATTTACCTTCGCTATCAGTCGCACCTAAAACGATTTCAATCTCAGTATTTTCAACTGAGGAATTAGCATAGAATAGATTGGCACTATTTAAAGTGACGAGCACTTTTTCAGCGATATCAGGGTTATCGTTTGCATCTTCGTAGGATTCTCCTTCTTTGCGATTGGTCCATAAATAGAGGGAGAAACCACTATCTTCAGAATCAGCGCGTTTAATGCTTGATTTAGTACCTGTTGACGAGTAACCATCGACTTGCTCTTTTAATTTTGCCCCATCGCTAACAGGAATGACGACGACGGGAGCATAATTCACATATTCGATGCGAGCGACAGAACCTTTGAACATTTCATCGCCGACGAAGTTTATCTTATCATCTTCAGTGGCGATCGAATAATTCTGTCCGGAGAAAGAGAGATATTTATTGATGTCGTCATATTCATCTTCGCCAGCGGAATAAGTGACTTCGACGGTGTCGCTGCCTTCAGCCACGACCGAGTAATTGGACACTCCCCAAGCGGAGAGACGCGAAGACATCTCATCGGCGATTTTTTTGCTGGAATCGTCTGCGACTGGATTCAATTCATCTTCCGCATCAGTCAATCTGAATGTCGCCGTTTGACCCGGTTGATATTCAATATCGCTATTGAGGCGAGTGATAACTGGTGTAGCCGCTACTCCAACGCAAAGTAAAACGCTAATGGCGAGTATTATGTAAGCTAAGAAACGTCGCATATATTACCTCCACAGCAACTTATGAACAGCCAATAAACAGATTTATTGGACATACATGTGTAATATACTACTAAAGTAGGCATATTTCAATGATTTATTACAGCACAATTTAGAAAAGAAAAAATCGGTATCGAAAGAAGATATAACGCTTTGTAATTTTATTACACATTTAGATATTATATTAATGAACCTTGATGGGTAATCTTTAAATGTTTATAGGCTCTTTCTGTGACGACGCGACCTCGCCTCGTTCTATCGATCATTCCAATCTGCAGAAGATATGGTTCATAAACATCTTCTAGATTCATAATCTCTTCACCGATGGCGCTGGCGACTGCGTCGAGGCCGACCGGTCCACCATTAAAGCGATCGATGATCGTCGTTAAATATTTGATGTCGACATCGTCGAGCCCTAAATTATCAACCTTCAATGCCTCGAGGGCTTTTTTGGCATCGAGATAAGCGATGGAATCTTTCCCTTCAAAATTAGCGAAATCGCGCACTCGTCGAAATAATCTATTTGCGATTCTCGGTGTTCCTCTACTTCGAGAGGCGATCAATAAAACAGCCTTTTCATCAATTCCAGTCTTAAATACTCGCGAGGTTCTTCGCACGATGTCCGCTATCTCATCTTCGGTATAAAAATTTATTTTCTCGACGATACCAAATCTCGCTCGGAGCGGTCCGCTTAAATCGCCGGCGCGAGTCGTTGCACCGATCAGCGTAAAAGGCACTAGCGGAACATTCATAGCTTTGGCACCGGATTCGCGGTTGACCATAATCGACAAGATGAAGTCTTCCATCGCGGAATATAACACTTCTTCAACGATGCGAGGAAGTCGATGAATCTCGTCGATAAACAGAATATCTCCCGGTTCAAGAGAGGTTAAAATCATGGCCAAATCGCCAGTTTTTTCGATGCTCGGACCATTGATCACTCTAATCTTGCCGACCATCTCGTGAGCGATGACATAGGCGAGAGTGGTTTTGCCTAGGCCTGGTGGACCATAGAGCAAAACGTGATCCAGCGTCTCATCTCGATGCTTAGCAGCGCCGATATACACTTCTAAATTTCGTTTGAGCTCCTTTTGTCCAACATACTCTTTTAGAGTCGTCGGTCGAAGAGAAACCTCAACCGCTTCTTCTTGAATATCTTTTTTTGCATCCAACAATCGCGCCATATTATTTCTTCAATTTCTTTAGAGCCATTTTTAAAATATCTTCATTGGTGGCATCGACTACGTTGATGCTCGCCAAAACTTCATCGATCGCTTTATTTTTGAAGCCCAATGATTTCAGAGCATCTCTCACTTCATCGTATTGATCTGGATTGCCAGCTGTTGTGCCGGTGAGCAATCCTTTGAGATCTAAAATGATTTGGCTCGCAGCTTTCGCTCCGATGCCGGGAAGTCTTCTTAAGAAGGTGACATTGTTAGCCGAAATAGCGCGCAAAAGTTCTTCGCTCGTCGTGGCTGACATAGCATTGAGAGCCGTTCTTGGGCCGATTCCTTTAACAGAGATCAAAGATTCAAAAGCCTGTCTCTCATCAACGGAGACGAAACCGGTGAGATATTGCTCATCTTCTCGGAGCACGTTATAGATATAAATTGTGCATTCCTCGCCTATTTTATAAGCATTCGAATGAGTGACATAGATCATATATCCGACGTCATGAACGTCTAAGACGACATAATTCTTGCTATTATCGATGCGCGTTATCTTCCCTTTTAAAAAGTAGAACATATCAATGGTATACCACAATGAACAGAATAATAACTAAGAAAATTGCAATTAGTGATGCAAGGCAAGAAATTATCGCGATATCAAGTTTTTTTTCGTCCATATTCCTTATTTATTAAGTATATCGAAAAAGAAGCGCTTTATCAAGATAAAAGGCGGCGGAGATTTCTCATTTTATTCCATTTTAGAAAAGACATTATTATTTAAAACTCAGCGTTGCAAACGTAGAGGTCGATGTTGTTTGAAGAAGCGCCGACATAGATATAGGTGTTGCCACCCTTTACAAATTCGTCATAGCCACTATATGTCGTGTATTCCTGTTTTATAAAACCATCGCTGGTCAACAGCGCTTCATAATCATTGATAAGGGAAGTCACTTCATCATCGTAGTCAATCGAAGCGATATTGATATAATCTGCGAACGATTGGCTCGTCCATCCACAATCGAGAAACTTGTAGGGCACATCGTACGATGAACCAAGAATGGCTTCTAAATCTGAATTGATAGACCATGACTGCTGTTTCCAGTTGGTGGCTTTGCGCACATCAGAAAAATCGATATCAGCAATAGTAGTCGTTCCAACTTGGGAAAATGTGTTGACTGCGCTGCCGTTCTCACCGGATAGCGATGAATAATCAAAAGAAAATGCTTTAAATGAACCGGTTGTGGAGTCGAGTGTCAATTCTGCGTTGTGAGCCTCTACTAAATCAAAACCAGTATTAAAAGAGATCATCGGCACCACCGAAGTTTCAAATCCAGAGCGCAATCGAAATGTGTTCTGATCGATAACTTCAAAAATTTCGGGAGCAAAACTAAACGACGGGACGAAATCGCTGACTAATTTTTGGGTGTAGCGCGCTCTTTTATAGGCGACACCCGATACTATATTGTATTCGTAGCAACCGGTCGATGCATTATTTTTTATACCGTTTTGATGCCCGTCTCGCTCAACAAAAACATTGTCTGACATCACTTTGTAATCAGCGCTTATAATATTTTCGCCTCGTTCCAAGACATTGCTCACGGAGTAATTCTGATTTCTCATCTCATCCAAGGCTGATTTCAATCTCAAATAATCATCTGCGGTCACGTGTGGAGAAGGCGATGGTGCGACGATAGAGCCGATATTGGAAAACGTCAAAGCGGCATCATATTGGCAATAAGTAGCACTTATTTCATCATAGATCTTGTCAGTTGAAAGGCTGATTGAGCGAATCGCATCATCAACGACTCCTATGCTCATTTCGCACGCTTCAAAATCGCGCCTCATCATCGTCGTCTCGAAATTTATTATTTTGCTCACTGATCCTTCATAATTGAAGAATGCAGAATCATTCAAAAACACAGCGTATTCATCGGCTTTTGTCTCGAGAAAAGGATTAGTAAAACCTGATTCTTCCCACAAGTCTTCATATTGCGTGCTGGCCATGACGTTGTTGTAATCGATGTAATCTCTTTCTAGATAACCATTGGGCGCTCGCGAATAATTCACTTCAAAAAAGGAAGTCATCTCGCCTTTGATCTGCTGATAAAATCTGCCATCAGAAAGGCAAGTCAAAAGAGAATCTGTCTCCGTCGTTAAAAGTTGATCATCGCCGTCATAGACATGGCATTCCAATTTTCCCTCTGCTAGAAAAGAAGTCGATATCTCAGAGAGCATCTCTGCGAATGTTTTTATTGACGATTCTTCATTTGCGCCACGACAGGAAAAAAGAGATAAAGACGACAAAAGAACTAGACTGGCGCTCAAGAAAACTTGTTTTTTGCTCATCGTGAATTCCTTATTTTCTATTCTAATAGAATATCACAGATAGTCAATAATGTAATCGATATGATCAATGCACTTTGTTATTTAAAAAAAGAAAACCCAGTTTAGTTTTATCCAAACTGAGTTTTTATTTCCTCTATCAATTACTCGATAGTTTTAGAGCTCTTTACGCAAAAATTAAAGTGCGTAAATAAGCGCTTCAAAGTAATCTGTATATGAAGCGATAGAAACTATTAAGCTCTGTGTTTCATTGATATAGCATTCGTAATCTTCATCGTAGACGAAACCGTTGGATGTCAACGATGTGACATACGCCGAAGAAGCCGCTGAGACACTCGATGTCCACAGATCGATAACGATGTTCCCACAATCGTAAGAATCGATATGACCCATGAATTCGAAGTGATCATCGGTAGATGGCTTGCTCATCGCTGGAATAACCGCCGCTTGAGCAGCGCTGAACAATGACGATACAGCGCTAGATGGGTACGTCTCAGAGATCGTTAGATACTGAGCGAATCCATAAAATGGAGCATCTTCAGTCGCTGCCGAATCATAATATGCTTCAAGGTACCAATAATGTGAATCATCAGCACTCTTTGTTCCATAGATGATCGAGACTCCGCTTTCCGCAGCATCGCCCATTGAAAAACCAGCCGATGTGCATGCGCTCTTTAAACTCGCCAAAACCGCACCATTTGATGATGCTGATTCGAAATAGAGAGCCCAACCATAATCACCAAATGCAATATCGCTGATATAGACAAATGGTAGATAATGACCTTCGCCAAGAATCATCGCCATCGCTTCTTTTTGCTCGCTAGACCAATCGGTTGGAACGACAGAATCGCTCACCGATTCGGATGCTGATCCGCTGACAGATTCACTCTCTGAATCAAGGACAGATGGATCAAGAGATGCCGATGGCTGCTCAACACCGCAAGCAGCTAAACCTAATGCCAATAAAGGCAATAAGACCAAAAACTTTTTCATTATACTTTCCTCCTTTCCTACTTTTTTTGATGAGAAAAATATAACAAAAGCTGGTGGCGATGTAAAGAGATATTTTCTGATTTTATCGAATAAATTTCTGCGGTCGAGGAATATCGTTGCGCTTGTGCTCGCTCATCTGATGCATGCGATCGATCTTCGTTTTGACTTTATCGTCAACATTTTTGCCAAGTAAAAAGGCATCTATGTCCGCATATAAAAGACCCATTTCGCATTCATCTGTTTGATTGGCATAGAGTCCCGCTGTCGGCTTCTTCGTCAAAATTTTTTCCGTTACTCCGAGCATGCGAGAAGCCTCAAAAACTTCGCTTTTTGTGAGATGGACAATAGGCAGTAAATCACATCCACCATCACCATATTTCGTAAAATAGCCAACATAGTTTTCATCCCAATTGTCGGTGCCGAGCACCAACGATTTTCTCTCTTGTGCTATAGCGTAAAGAGTCACCATGCGCAAGCGCACTTTGATGTTGTGCTCGCTCAATCCGTGGATGGGATGTTGATCATCGATCTCTTTTTTTAGAACATCGAATGTCTTGGTCAAGTCGATCACTCTATGATGAATTTGGAATTTGTGACATAGTTCTAAAGCGTCGCGCAAATCATCCTCGCAGGAATGGCATGGCATCATGATGCAAAACAATCTATCTGTTCCAACCGCCTCTTGAACTAGCCGTGCGACCAAAGCGCTATCCACTCCGCCAGATAGACCTAAAACAAAACCATCCAATTTAGATGTCGACAAATAGTCTTTAATGAATCTTTTAATCTCTTCGATGTATTCTTTTAATTTCATAATTATGCAATATATTCGAATTCGAAATCCTCCAGCAAGATTGTATCGCCATCTTTTGCGCCCATTTTCGATAATTTAGCATCGACGCCTATTTTTCTTAGATAGGTGATCAGTTTCATCACTCCCTCATCAGTCGATAGGTTGATCAAGCCATAGGTTCGCACGACGCGATCGCCGATGATGCGATAGGTGTCATCTTTGACTTTAATGATGTCAAATTCTTTGCTCTCATCTTTATAGGCATCATAGACTTTTTCTTCGATGTTGCTGCCCTTTTCATCGACGAGAGGAACTTCTTTAATCGAGCTCACAACCTCGAGGCACTTATTCATCAGTTCATCAATTCCGTCGTGAGTTAAACTGGAGATAGCGATAATAGGTTTACGAATTTTCTTTTTAAACGATTTAAGGTATTCTAACGCTTCATCTTCATCCATTTTTGAAGCGGCGATTATCTCTGGTTTATCGGAGACTTTGTGCCCATATTTTTTCAGTTCAGTGCGCACTTGGCGATATGAAAGAACGGGGTCTGATTTTCCATCCATGCTGACGACGTGGACATACATCTTGCATCTTTCGAGATGGCGAAGAAACTCTAGCCCGAGTCCCTTGCCTTTGCTAGCGCCTTCAATCAGTCCGGGCAAATCGGCTAAGATAAACGATTCTTTGCTATTGACATTCACGACGCCTAAATTGGGCTCGATGGTCGTGAAAGGATAATCCGCAATCTCAGGATTAGCGTTGCTCACGACACTTAAAAGTGTCGACTTGCCAGCATTTGGTAAGCCGACCAATCCGACATCGGCGATCAATTTCAATTCGAGCATCAGTCTTTTGTTTTCGCCAGGCAGACCATTTTCAGCGATTCTTGGCATGCGATTGGATGCGCTTTTAAAAGTGGCATTGCCGCGTCCACCTCTTCCACCTTTGGCGACGATAATCTCTTGGCCGGGTTTGACGAGGTTGGCGATTAAATCATGAGTCTTTTCTTCATAGGCAACCGTTCCAACTGGCACATCGATATAAATGTCTTTGGCTCCTCGGCCATATTGGTTCTTGATATCACCTTTTCCACCTTCATCGGCCAAAATGACTTTTGAATGGCGAAAGGCATATAGAGTATTCACATTTTTGCTAGCGCGTAGAATAATGGAACCACCTCGTCCACCATTGCCACCGCTCGGTCCACCTTTCGGCATGTATTTCTCATGCAAAAAAGCGATCATTCCATCGCCGCCTTTACCGGCTTTTACTTCAATTACAGCGTGGTCGATGAACATGTTGATTATTCCTTAGAATTTCTAATCACTTCATCTATGATGAAGAAAGGACGCTTTTGCGCTTCTTTAAAAGCTCTTGAAATGTACAGGCTTTGGATGGCGATAGACGCCATGATAAATGTCGCGGCGAACAAGATGACATTGATGATGAGCCAAGACATTAAAATAACATCGTTTAAGCCAAGATTAATCCCGCATAATTCAACGATGAATAGAGCGAGTTCGCTCAAAGAGGAGAGAGCTGTTATAAAAACGAATAGAATTGACCATTTAATGGAGAAGCGAAGAGGCTCTGTTGTCGTTATGATGATGCTGTCTTCGGCAAGAGTGGTCATCGATTTATAATTGTAATGGGTTTTGCCCAATTCTCTCTCTGGGCGAGCGTATTCAACTTCTGCTGTTTTAAATCCTACAAAGGGAACTTCAACGCGAAATACTCTTGTCACATCGCCAAGTTTCAGCACCTCATCGAGAACTTTTCTCGTGATTAATCGGAAGTGTCCAACATTTTGTGGCACTTTCGTTTTTCCAGACCATTTCGCGATTATTCTATAGAACATTTCTGCTGTTTTTCTTTTTAAGAAAGTATCTTTGTCACGCTGCACTCTTTTAGCGTTTACGACCTCATACCCCTCTTCCCATTTTTGAATTAAAAGTGGAATAACGCTAGGGGGATCTTGTAGATCGGCATCCATCGGGATAATCGCCTCTCCAGAAGCCACGCTAAGCCCTGCGGCGACGGCGGGTTCGTGTCCAAAATTGCGCGATAGTGAAACGACGACGATTTCAGGATTCAATTTTTGATGTGCTTTTAGATGTTCTAACGTCGCATCTTTGCTGCCATCGTTAACGGTGACGATTTCGAATTCATAATTCTCTATTGAGTCAAGAGTTTGATAAAGGCTTTTAAAAAAAGCATCCACGACAGGCTCTTCATTATACATCGGCACCACGATTGAAATTTTCTTCTTCATAGTTTTGAACCTCACATATATTATACACATTCGCGCATAAAAAAAGAGCCACAATTGTGACTCTTTAATAGTTATTGCTTTGCGTAAACACTGACGCGTTTTTTGTTCTTGCCCATTCTTTCGAATTTGACAATCCCATCGATGGTAGCAAATATTGTGTCATCTCCACCGCGCATTGCGTTTTTGCCTGGGAAAACTTTTGTGCCTCTTTGGCGATATAGAATTGAACCAGCGGTTGCAAATTCGCCATCAGCCTTCTTTGCACCGAGTCTCTTCGATTCGCTGTCGCGACCATTTTTGGTGGAACCGACACCCTTTTTAGAAGCAAAGAGTTGAAGATTTAATTTAAATTCCATGTTATTTGTCCTTTCTTATAATCTTGACGTATTGGCTAGAATTCTCAGCGATGCTTTGAAGTTGAGTCAATATCGTATTCAGTACGATTTCATCCTCGCAAGAGATTTTTCTGATTGCGATGATTGACATGAAGCCATTTTTCATGTCGATTTGGAAATCGCGTTTATGTTTGAGAGCGTTTGCTCCACCGACGATGACCGCACTAACAGCGGAACAGACTATGTCTTTTCCTTCTACATTCTGATTAGCGTGTCCCTTAACGATGATAGATGTAATGGTCTTCTCGTTATGTTCGTAGGTTATGTTTATCATATTTATTGATTGATGGATTGAATCTTCAAGCGAGTATAAGGTTGGCGATGGCCAATCGTCTTGTGCTCATTCGTTTTTGATTTGTACTTGAATACTCTGATTTTTTTGCTAAGACCTTGCTTTTCGACTTCAGCAACGACGTTGGCTCCTTTAATGAAAGGATTTCCGACGATTGTTTTTTGATCGACTAGCATGAGCACTTTATCGAGTTTGACCTCTTTGCCTATCTCAGCATCGAGTTTTTCAACATAGATCACTTGTCCGACTTCGACGCGGATTTGTTTTCCGCCAGTCTCAATGATTGCGTACATTAATAGCTTCCTCCTTTATCACTCATGACTCGCTATTGAGGTCTAGATAATAAATTATCTAAGTTATTAACCTTTTCTAAGCGGTTGAAGCTTGTGAGGCGACAACGAGATGATTATAACCAATGCGAGCGGGTAAAAGCAAGAAAAAAACTAATGTTTTTAGAGACCCTTCGTCGCAAGCAGTTCAAATGAGAGAATAAATATGAGATCGATAGCGTAGATGACTTCCGTCAAATAAAAGGCCCAGCCGAGATGTTGATAGATGAAACCCGCTGTCGCATAAGAGACGAATGATATCGTAAAAGCGATGATGGTCGCGTAGTACAAAAACATAATTTTTCTTTTAAGAAAGAGTTGAATAGATGTCGTGGCGATAACGACGATAAAAGCGGCAAAGGAAATGCCGACAAAAATCGATGGAGCAATATTGTCGCTCGGTAAACCCTTAAATAAGACATCGTAGGTGGATATCGGAATGTTTACTAGCGTTCCGACATTGTTGATCTCTGTCACGATGAACATCGGCGAAAGAAAAACGATAAAGACGATGGCGAATGTAGCTATGAGCACAAAGTATTTAATTTTGTTTTTCATGGACAAAGTTTATCATTGTTTAGTCTAAATAAGCAAATGTTTTTCTCTAAAAGAGAAATAGGAATCATCTGATATAATGATGTGATCATGTAAGAATAAGCCCAATATTTCGCCTTCCTTTTTTACTATTGATGTCAAGGCCAAATCTTCTCCACTCGGAGAAGGATTGCCGCTGGGATGATTGTGAATTATTACAAATCTCTTCCCGCTATTTGCGATTACTTCAGCCAGAATTTCAGTCGATGAAAAATTTGCACAATTTTCCGTTCCTATGTAAAGAATTTTCTGCGAGATTATTTTGAGTTGGCCATTCATCGTGATTATCATGACATTTTCTCGATCGTTGCATTTGAAGTAGGGACGAAAGATTTTCGCGATTGTTTTTGGCTCTGAATAATAGACGACTTCTCGCGACTTGTTCCTGTCGATGCGATTCATGATTTCAAAGCATGACATGAGCGATAAAGCCTTACTTTCATCCAGTCCTTCAAATGTGGATAGAAAGAGTAAATTTTTATTTTTCAGCCCTTTCAATGAGTGAACTTGTTTTAAGAGTTCTTCACCGATTTCAAGAGCGGATTTACCTCTTATTCCGCTCGATATGATAATGGCTAAAAGTTCACAATCGCTCAGAGTGGCAATTCCATCTCTTATGGCTTTTTCGCGCGGTCTGTCATGTTTTGGTATCTCTTTAATCTTCAATTATTTCCATTCAAATCGGTATCCGCCAGGAAAGGCCGAAGATCCTTTGTCTGATGTGAACAGTTTATAAATGACGACAGCAGCGATGGCGATGGCGATGATAGCCATAACCGTTCCCAAGGTGATCGCTTCCCCGACGACTATCGATGACATCTCTTGATCAGTCAGCATTATTTTATTCATAAAAAACCTCCCACTATTCAGTAGGAGGAACGTCATCGTTTGTGCCCAGTTTCTATGCGTTTTTAATTTTGTTGAGAACCGCTTCTAACTTATGCATATTCTTTTCTAATTTATCATTCTCAGCATCCACTAAATCTTTTGGTGCGCGAGCAATAAATGAAGTATTCCCCAACATTTTTTTGCTACGAATTATCTCTCGCTCCAAATATTCTTTCTCTTTACTTAAAGAATCGAGCAATGCCTTCTTATCGATCTGGCGAGCGACGATCATCTCGGCTTTATGATAGAC
>JBAZGG010000019.1:0-13012 GCA_041653015.1 Bacilli bacterium
CGCTTTCGCTCTTATTCCAACCTCTTAAAAGTCAGTTTTAATAATGATGCCTATCTCGCCAACAGAGCCACTTTGCAGAATTCTTCAGATATTCCAACTTTAATTATCAGCGGTTATTACAATGCCTCTTCGCTCTCCAATCTCCAAATAAAAGAAGGTGCCACCCTAATATCATCGACGACACCGATTCTCAACGGATATCTCTTCAGCACCAGCCTCGATTTATCGGTGTTGACAAAAGCGAGCACCTATTACAACCTCGTCTTTGCTAACGGCACAGAGATTTGGGCGGATGATTTCCCATCTAGCGATTTAACTGCGACATTAGAAAATAGTGGCAAGACGTATCGACTAGCGAAGATAAACAGCAAGGTGGTCATCTATTATGAATAAAAAGTTTTCGCTCTACAAAACCGCTAAAAACAGCCAAGAGAGATTAGCCTTCGTCAGCGAAGTCGTTTTCGCAAAGAGAAAATCTCAAAAGAATTTGAAGAGCATCAAAGTGGATAGTGGCATTTCTTTTCAAAGCCATCTAGGTTTTGGTGGAGCCTTGACCGATACTGCCGCCGAAGTATTAAATGTTCTCCCAAGCGAGAAGCGTTCAGAAGTGCTCGAAAGCTTATATGGTGCATCAGGATTAAATTACAATATCGCTAGGATGTGCATCGGCTCGAGCGACTTTTCTTTGAAACAATATCAATACATCGCCGATGGAGATAAAAAACTCTCTAGCTTTAACGTCGACATAGATCGCGTTTTAAAATTCCCTCTATTCAAAGATTGTGAGAAAATCCATAAAAGAACAGGGGAAGATCTCCTTTTAACGTTATCACCATGGTCTCCACCCGCTTTTATGAAAACGAATAGAGAGCTCTCGCATGGCGGAGAGCTTTTACCAGAATATTTTGATCTCTATGCCAAATATCTCGTCCGATATCTTCTCGAGTTAGAAAAAGAAGATATTCATCCGACATTTTTGAGCGTTCAAAATGAGCCACAAGCAGTGCAGAGATGGGATTCCTGCATCTATTCTCCTGAGCAAGAAGGACAATTCATCCTCCATTATTTAAAACCAGAATTAGATCGCCATAAGCTCGATGTGAAAATTACGATTTGGGATCACAACCGCGATGTCATCGTTGAAAGGGTTAAGGACACGCTCTCTATTCCTGGCGTTTCCTCATTGATCTGGGGCGTCGCTTATCATTGGTATTGCTCTGATGCTTACCATAATCTATCTCTCGTTCACGAGATGTATCCGGACAAGCATATCTTCCTATCGGAATGCTGTGTTGAGATGTCCAACTCTCTTATCGATGGTGGATATTTTGGCAAGTGGAGCCACGGAGAAAAATACGGCCACGATATCATCTGCGATTTTCTCAACTGGAGCGAAGGCTGGGTCGATTGGAATATCGCTGTCGATGAAAAAGGCGGTCCGAATCACGCGGCTAATTATTGTGAAGCGCCAATCATGGTGGATGTTTTGAGCAAAAAGATTATATATAACGCCAGTTATTATTACATCGGTCACTTCTCTAAATTTATTCGTCCAGGTGCCAAGCGAATAGGCATTGCCAATCCATATAAAAAAGGTGTTCTAGCGCTGTCGTATAAAAATCTTGATTCTTCAATGGTCATCGTCATCATGAATGAAACGGATTGCGATGAGCAAATAACCATTGATTGCGATGGTTTTGTCGGTGAGGTTTCTTTACAAAATCACTCGATTGTGAGTATGATTTCTTCAGATGAAAAAGATTAAAAAAAGATATGTGATAGCCAGCGTTGTCATCTTTTTGAGCCTCGGCGCCTTTGCCTATGGAACATATTCGGTTGTCGATATCGCAAATGAATATGCAAATTATGGCAATGCCGATTCGACAGTCCTCTCTATTTGGACTGAAACCAATAGCGAAGAGCATACGCTAAAATACAAGATTGAAGTCGCATATGTCGATTATCAAAACATCGATCGAGTATCTTGTTTAAGCAATTATAATGTCAATTACGAAGTCGGGGATGTCGTTAACATCTACTATGTGAAGGATCATCCTGAAGAATCAGCCTTTATCGAAGGACCAAATTATCTATTAGCCTCTCTGTGGTTCGTCATCGGAATAATTTATATCGGTGGGACAATCTTTGTTCTCGTTCTATATCAAAAACGTGAATTGATCGATTCAAAAGAATTGACAGAATAGATCACTATTCTCTCGTTCTATCTTTTTTAAGCTGTCCCCAAAGGATAGCCGCAATCGTTAAAGGAACACCTAAAATAAATATCATCCATAGTCTCCAACCTTCACCGTTCGGCAAGTCATTGCCGAGTTCGAGATAGAACGAAGATAAAAGAGTCCAAACCAAAGCGATGACGATCACAGAGCGCCAAGGCTTAGTGCCCCAGACGGCGTTGAAGGTGATCATGACGATACACGATAGAGGAGCGGCCCATAAAAAAGCCATCCAATAATTGATTTCGTAAAGAAATTGTAGACCGATAAAAACTAATATAGCGAGCATCCACACGACTGAAACAGAGAGGGCGGTTATAATATTTCGATTAGCTCTTTGCCCTTTGGGTTTGGTGAATTGTTTCATCTCTTTTTTTGATCCGGAGTGAGTCAAATAATCTAAAGTGACACCATAGAAATCACAGAGCTGTTGTAAAATTTCAATATTAGGAGTGGCTTCTCCGTGTTCCCATTTTGAAATGGACTTATCGCTGTAATTAAATTTCTCGGCTAGCTCCCCTTGAGTGAGATTCTTTGATTTTCGAAGCTCGGTTAGGTTTTGAGCAATCGTGACGCGAAGCGGTTCCATAATATAACCATTCTAGGCGAAGCACTAACAAAAATCAACGATAAAATGGCGCGATTCCCTTTTTAAGAGAGTTTTCTAAAGAGTTCTAATATCGTGAGAGTGGAGTCGAATTTTAAGGTTGCGATTAATAGGTGTGATTTTGAAATGAAGAATTATATTCTGTTTGTGGTATTTTTATGGAAAGAACATCTATTTTGCCAAACACCGTCTTCTATCATGATGAACTCAATGATGATTTTTCGGGTATTCACAGACCGAAGAAATTTATCGCTGACGATTACAAATATATCGACAATAATCTGTTTTATCGAATCGGTCGTTTCATCGTTTATCGCCTCGTGATGACACCGATTGCATTTTTATACTGCAAGATAAAGTTTCATCATAAAATCGTAAATAAAAAAATATTGAGGCCCTATCGTCATCACGGCTATTTTATGTATGCAAACCACACGCAGATCGTCGCTGATGCCTATATTCCAAATATGATCAGTTTTCCTAAAGATACATATGAGGTTGTCAATTCTGATAACATGGCTTTAAAGGGCACTGAAACATTTATGAAGATGCTCGGCGCTATGCCAATTCCAAGCACCATTCACGGCGTGCAGAATTTTATGAATGCTCTAGAAAGACGACTTGTCGATGGCAATGTCATCACGATTTATCCTGAAGCGCATTTGTGGCCATACTTCACGGGCATTCGCAATTTCAAATCAGTCTCCTTTAAATACCCGGTTCGTTTTAATGATCCGTGTTTTTGCTTTACGAACTGCTATAAAAAGAGACGCTTTGGTAAAAAAGCTCGCATCATCACATTCATCGATGGACCTTTTCTACCAAATCTTCAACTGCCAGAAAATGAGCGACATCTCGATTTGAGAAATCGCGTCTATGAGACGATGAAAGCGCGCGCGGATAAAGAGTCGACATATGTCAGGATAAAATACGTGAAAGACACGAGGAAATTTAAAAATGATTAATGTTGTCTACTCTGGCAACACGGCTGTTTTTGATGGATTTCTCATCTCTCTTTTGTCGATGGCGCAAAACACTAAAGAATCTCTCTCAGTTTATATTTTGACCGCGGACTTTTCCGATTGC
The DNA here is from genome assembly GCA_041653015.1 of Bacilli bacterium. Lineage (GTDB taxonomy): Bacteria > Bacillota_I > Bacilli_A > RFN20 > CAG-826 > JBAZGG01. The sequence goes on from JBAZGG010000019.1 coordinate 3,928, forward strand.
GATAAGCGCTTTATACCGATTGGTGAGAAGCAACGCGCTATTTTGGAAAAGACCATAAAAAGATATAATCCATCGAGTTTTGTTACCATTATCGATGTCCGAGGTCTCTTCGATGAGAAATTGAGCCGATCGATCAATATCAAAAATCAATATACACCATACGCCCTTTTACGATTATTGATGGATCTCATCCCCGCCATGCCGGAAAGACTTCTCTATATCGACGCTGATACGATTGTAACAGGAGATGTTAAAGAGCTCTATGAGTACGATCTAAAAGGCAAAACAGTCGGTGGGGTTCGCGATTATTTAGGTCGATTTTTCATCGGTGTCAACTATATCAATTCAGGTGTTCTTCTCATCGATTTGAAGAAGGCTAAAGAAGAAAAATTGTTCGAGCGAGCTCGCGCGATTGTCAACGACGTTAAAATGCCGTTTCCAGATCAAAGCGCTCTAAATAAATGCCTATCGGGAAGGAAAGCTTTTCTGCCGAGAAAGTTCAATGCGATGAGGCATCTCAACAAAAGAACGATTATCCGCCATTACTCGAAGATGATCGTCAGTTGGATTCCATTTAAAATTGTCAATGTTAAGCCGTGGCAGATAGATGAGATGCATCGCCAGTGGAAAGTGCATGTTCACGACGCTCTTTTTGCTGACTATTTAAAAATTAAAAGCGATATTTCACAGGAGTAAATCGAACTTATGGATCAATATATTCTGTATTCATTTGAAGCCTTAGCCTTCTTTTTATTCATCTGTCTCTTAGCTTATACTCCTCGTCTCATCGGTTGGTTTGCCGCCTTAAAAAAAGATCCGATTCTTCACAATGATAAACAGAATCGAATCGCTATTTTAATTCCCGCTCGCGATGAGAGTGCGACTATTTCTGGGCTATTAAATAATCTGCACAACCAAACTTATAAAAATTTCGATGTCTTTGTCATCGTAAAAGATAAAAAAGATCCATCGATCGGCATCGCTCATTCCTTCGGCTTTCATAGTCATGTTGCACCTAATCAGACATGCAAAGGCGATGCGTTGGATAGCTGTTTGCATTCCATTATGCGCCGAGATAGAAATGGGTTTGATGCCTATTTGATCATCGACGCCGACTGTATGGTTAATTCCGACTATGTTGAAAAAATGAATGATGGATTAGCTTCTAATCGCCAAGTGATTCTCAGCCGTAAACTCGTCAAAAACTATGAGATGAATGGACGCGTGAGCATGCAACAGGCGTGCAATGGCATCATATGGACTCTCATGGATGAGATGGGCAATCGCTTTCGAAGCCGCCACGGATATACAACCTTTACTGTCGGCACAGGAATAATGATTCGTCGCGACATCATTGAAATAAACGATGGATGGCCATATCGCAGCACGATGACTGAAGACATGGAATTTATGAACGACATCGCCGCGAATGGATATTCGACGTTTTATTACCCATACGCCATCATATACATGGAAGAGGCTCCATCTTTACGCATGACAAACAAGCGACGAAAACGCTGGATGACAGGTGTCGTCGATGCGCGCCGCCTCTATGATCGAAAGGTGAAATTGATGGCGACTCGCCCCAACCGATACTACGTTCATTGCTTGTGGATCATATATTTCTACATCGGCGCCGCGACGATTTATTCTACTTCTCTTGGAATAATGTCCTTCTGTTTAATGTGTTTGGGCGACCCATCGTGGTTGATGGCATCAATCGTCTCAACATCTGCGTTCTTCATCGTCTATCTATCATTCTTCGCCATGACTTTAGTGGCGGTTATCATCGAATGGAAGAACATCAAGATGTCATTTATTCGCAAGATTGTGCTTTTATTCATTCATCCTATCTTCTATATGCATTATATTGAGATTGTCGCGGGAGCTCTTTTACATCTCAATTCGAAGAAATGGGATCCGATCGCACGCGTTAATGAAGAGACAAAAACGGAAGAGATCATCTGATCATGGCCAAAGAAAATTTGACGAGAGCGCAAGTTCGAGAGATATATCTCTCCTATGAAAAAGAGGGTCGTTTTAATGAGCACGTCGATCCGATCGACTTCTCTATCGCCATGCCTGTGAATTCATCTTTTCATTATTTTCCTATCACATTGCGAGAAAAATTGAAAAATTGGGCGATTATGAATTTTGGCTTAAAACAATTCATGGATAAGGTGGTCAATCAATATCAAGAAGTAGAAGTGGTCGGACAAGAGAATCTCGTTGGCATCGATAAGGCTATCGTCATTTCCAATCACGTTCAGATGTTCGATTGCATCACCATCAAATACGCGATGGGTGAGCATTACACCCATGTTGTGGCAGCCTCTTTTAACAATATGAAGGGAAAATTGGGCGATTCGATGCGAGCGTCAGGAATGATGCCCCTCCCCAACGATTTTCATGACATGGTCTATTTTGAAAAAGCGCTTGAAAAAGCTCTTAACTTAAACCGATATGTGCTCATCTATCCCGAGCAATCGGAGTGGTGGTACTACGAAAAACCGCGCCCCTTTAAAGATGGAGCGTTCTATTACGCAGCAAAGTTTAATGCTCCTGTGATCCCTTGCTTCATAACCTATAAACCTAGAAAAGAAAAAGACGTCACCCCGGATGGAATGTATCCATACGGCATGATCGTTCACATCATGAATCCGCTTTATCCAAAAGGTGAACTATCATTCAAAGAGAATAGAGATAATCTAAGAGAATCCGCTTTTAATCTCTTTAAAGATTGCTACGAAAGCGCATATCATAAACCCCTCGAGTATAAATAGAGCGATATCTATTGATCTACTAAACTATTTTCTGAACATTAAAAAAACTGTTTTACGATTTAACGGATCAGCGATAACTAGTGTAATTAGTTCGATGATAAGGCACTTATTTTTTTCTTTTCCACTGACAGTAGATTAGATTTGACTCATTCTACAGACAAAAATTGATTCGTAGTCAATAAAATAAAGCATGTAGAGTGACTAGCATGTTAAATGCTCCTATTATTAACCTACAACTTTTGGAGGTTGATTTATGAGAATTAGAATTGTTACTGACTCATCTTCATGTATCAGTCAAAGCAATGCCAAAGAATTAGGGATTGATGTCATCCCATTGAATATTTCGATTAACGGAAAAACATACATTGATGGTGTGGATATCGATTCGGACACTCTGTGCTCGCTAATTGATAATGGTAAAGATTTTCCAAAGACGAGCCAACCATCGCCTGAGTCTTTCATCAAGATATTCGAATCGGCAAAAGAGCGCGATGAAGCGGTTTTGTGCGTGCTCATGTCTTCAAAAATTTCCGGAACTTTCCAATGCGCTGTTCTTGCAAAGAACATCGTCGGTTATGAGAATGTTCGCATCGTGGATTCAGCACAATTCGTCGGTGGACTAGAGATATTAGTAGATGAAGCTTATCGTCTTAAAGATGTGCTTGAACTCGATGATTTGGTCAAACACCTAGAGGAATTTAAATCGCGAATCCATATCTACGCTGTTGTGGATACGTTGACGTATCTTCAACGCGGGGGAAGGCTATCCAAGATTAAAGCGATCATCGGCAATATTTTATCTTTTAAGCCGATCGTTTATTTTCCTAATGGTCGCGGTGGAGTTAAAGGCACTTATCGCGGTCGCAAAAATGCTTATAAAGCTCTTTTTGATATATTGGATGAGAACAAGATTGATCTGGCTTACCCCGTTTACTTCGGCTATTCAAAAGACAATGAGCATCTCAAAGAAATCGAAAAACTATTCTATGAAAAATATGGAAGACAGCAATGCGTTGTCACTCCATTATCGGCAGGCATGATCAGCCATGTCGGTCCAGGCGCTGCCGCTATATATTATGTCGAGCAAGGCCAAGAAAAAGTGAAAAAGAATATCGTTCTCGAATTAAGAAAAATTTTATCTTTAACAACCGCTCTGTTCGCCAAATCAAGTTCATAAAAATAAAAAGCGCTCACTTGATTGATGAGCGCTTTTTTTAATGAAAATTAAACTGAATTTAGAAACTGACAGTTACATCGACATAACCATCGTCTGCTAATGAACTGCCTATCAAAGTGGCAGAAGCTGTTCCGGCAGCATCGACGGCAGCGCGATATCCCGAATCGTCAATGACCTGTTCAAAAGTGAATTGGATCTCGCCATTAGCCTTATCAAAGACGAACCAGTCTTCATTATCGACAGCTTCATTGATCATGTCATAGAACAGCGCTTTTAGCTCATCGCTAGCGACATTTGTTCCATAGTAAACATTAGTGATGTTCATAAACAAGGTGTAATCGTGGCTGCTTGTTGCCTCGGCAACGACACAGATTGAGGTTTCGTAACCATTGATATCAATGCCGATGACGAGATATAATTTTCCATCCACAATGTTCGAATAGAAATTGTCGACGGTGATGTAATTAACTTTATAATTGCCGTCATCGAGTTGTCGATCCACTAGATAAGAGAAACCGATGAGATTGGTCGTCTTTACGACATCGTTGATTTCGCTTTCGGTGAGTTGACAAACTTTTCCGAGCATGATGTTGGCAGGAGTGATCTGTTCAGTTAAATAGTCCTTGACGTTTTTCTCGTAGTGCAAGTCCGCTCCTTTATGTGTCGAGTAGTTGCTGATTCCGACGGAACTCAAGTTCTTTCCGGCGATATAGCTTTGCACGTCGGCAGATGAATTATCATAACCATTGATCAAGTAAGAAAAAGCCTTTGTCATATCTTGTTCAACCACGATGCCTCTGTTCATCAAAGTGACCAATTTATCGCGATATTGACCGACATTAAGATTTAATTCATTGGCTGAATTGCAATAATTGATATTCGTGTGGAGACTCGTCAAACCGATGTTCATCGCTAAAGCTTTTTCATCGGTGAAATCCAAATTCACAAATCCACCTTTTAATAAGTCATCAAGAATAGTGGAGAACATATCATTATTGCTCGATTCACCCATCAATTTCTTGAGGTCGTTGAACATGCTGTCCTTTTTATACGTGATTCTCTTATGGGCCAGATCAGATTTTATGCTGAGACCGGCTTTTTCGAATGAATCGTTGAGCGAACTGTCGCTGATGTAATCTTTGGTCCAACTAAATAATTTATTCTGGATGTTAGCAATTCGTCCAATTTGAATATTGCTAATCGTAAAGACGAAAGTGTCCTTTTGTGTGCCGCCATGGCTAGTTTCTTCGCTAATGGTGGTTTCAATTTTGATTCTTGTCTTAAACATCGGAACTTCAGCATCGACAAAAAATGTGTATGTGTCCTCGCCGATTTCGATGTAGAACTTTTTCACATATTGGCTAGCTTCACTCGGCATTTGTGCAACAGCGAGGTATAAAAACTCATTTAGATCATCTTGAGTGATGCGAAAAGAAATCTCGGCCTCGGTCTTGCAATTGTCCAATGCATCGACACCGAGCCTTTTAACCATCGCTTCTTGATTGAGAGTATCGGTGCCGACAAAATCTGTGCTGTTAGCGTCGTATAGAGCGATATAAACTGCTAGGACAGGAGCTATGACCAAAGCAAAAATGATAGTGAGAGCGACCCATAGACCAGCAAGTTTATGTTTTTTCTTTGGCTTTTTCTCGACTTCTTTCGGTGCTAAATTTTCAGATTTCACTTGTTCAACATTTACAATGTCTGCCATATTTTTTCTCCACTTTTTAATCATATATGATAAAAAAAGAAAAAAATAGATGTCGGTCTATATTTTAAACGTTTTGCCTTTGATTATAGGTCATTTATTATACTTTACACTTTAGTGTATCTCTCATCCAATATCAGTATATCGGTAATTTTTTACTTTTAACTTTACATGCTGTTGCGAACCTAGTATAGTTTTATTGGTAAAAAAATACTGAAAGGAGAATATCTGATGAAATTTTCTAAAAATCAACTAGAGAGATATCCTATATATTTAAAGTATTTTAACGAACTAGAGGATGATGGACAGGAATACGTATCATCGCCGTCAATAGCTGCGAAACTCGGTTTCAGCGAAGAGCAAGTGCGAAAAGATTTGCAAGCGATTTCGAATGAACAAGGAAAACCAAAAAAAGGTCGCAGCGTCAGAAGTCTGATTCGCGATATTGAGACATTTCTTGGTTACAAAGATGAAACTAAAGCTGTTCTCATCGGTGTTGGACATCTCGGCGGTGCGCTTTTAAACTATCCCGCTTTTAAAAATATGGGATTAGCCATTGTCGCTGGTCTTGACAGCGATAAGAATAAGATTGGAACTAGCGTTGGTGGTATCGAAATATATTCTCCGGACAAGTTAAAAGAAATATTGAAGAAGAACGATGCCAAAATCGTTGTCATCGCCGTTCCAGCGACTCACGCGCAAAGAGTTGCTGATGAAGCGATCGCATCCGGCGCTAAAGCCATTTGGAATTTTGCGCCCGCTCATTTAGAAGTAGAAGAGAACATAGTCGTGGAGAACGTTAATCTCGCTTCGTCATTGGCTGTGCTTTCACATAGATTAAATCTCGCTGTTGCGAAGGAAAGGAAATAGTTATGAAACAAGAAGAAAAAGTGTTGACGCCAGAAGAGAAGAAGCTGATGGCAGAACAAGAAGTGGACGAGCTGGTCAAAAAAGGGTTAAAAGCTCTAGATGACTTCGCCTCTTTCAATCAAGAACAAATCGATTTTATCGTGGCAAAGATGTCTGTCGCGGGCCTCGATCATCACGGCGAATTAGCTAGAAAGGCTATCGATGAAACAAAACGAGGAGTATTTGAGGACAAAGCGACGAAAAACTTATTTGCGTGCGAATATGTTGTTAACAACATGAGACATACCAAAACCGTTGGCATTATTTCTGAGAATCCGGTGACGGGTATCACAGAGATTGCTGAACCTGTCGGGGTTATTGCCGGCATCACTCCTGTGACCAACCCGACATCCACAGTCATTTTTAAATCATTGATTTCGATGAAGACGCGCAATCCGATCGTTTTTGCCTTTCATCCAAAAGCGCAAGAATCATCTAAGGCGGCTGCCATTATCATGAGGGATGCCGCTGTTGAAGCGGGCGCTCCTAAAAATTGCATTCAGTGGATTGAACATCCGTCGATGGATGCGACGAGCGCTTTGATGAAACATTCAGGCATCGCGACTATTCTTGCGACCGGTGGTAATGCCATGGTTCAAGCAGCGTATTCCTGTGGGAAACCAGCACTCGGTGTTGGCGCGGGAAACGTCCCTTGCTATATCAACGCGAGCTGTGATCAGAGTCAAGCGGTTAACGATGTCATTCTTTCAAAGAGTTTCGATAATGGAATGATATGCGCGAGCGAATCAGCCGTCTTTATCGATGAATCGATCTATGATGAGATGGTCGCAAAGTTTAAACGCTTTAAAGTCTACTTTGTGAATAAGGAAGAGAAGAGAAAACTTGAACTTTTTATGTTCGGTTCAAAAGAGAATCCCAATCAGTGTTCGACGATGCTCAACGCCGATGTTGCTGGCATGTCCTGTCAATGGATTGCAAAACAAGCTGGCTTCAGCGTTCCAGAAGATATCGCCATCATCGGTGTCGAAGTGAAAAGAGTAGGGCCGGAAGAGCCATTGAGTCGAGAGAAATTATCTCCTGTTTTAAGCTTTTATAAAGTCGCTGGACCGGAAGAGGGATTCCTCCTGGCTGAAAAGATGTTGGAATTCGGTGGTTTAGGTCACACCGCTGCTATCCATTGCAAAGAGCAAGAGATGGCGGATCGCTTTGGCGATTATGTCAAAGCTCTTCGCGTCATTTGGAATTCTCCGAGCACTTTTGGTGGCATCGGCAATGTCTATAACTCATTTCTACCATCTCTCACTCTCGGTTGCGGTTCCTATGGTCACAATTCCGTAGGCGGAAATATTTCTGCGATCAACTTGTTGAATATTAAAAAGATTGGCAAAAGGAGAAATACAATGCAATGGTTTAAAGTTCCACAAAAAATCTATTTTGAGCGCAATTCAATTCAATATCTGCGCTCATGCAAAGAAGTGGGTAAAGTCTTCATCGTCACCGATCACTCGATGGTCGAATTGGGCTTTTTGAACAAGATCATCGATGAATTGAATCAAAGGCGAAATCCTGTGACTTATCAATTATTCGCCGAAGTGGAACCCGATCCAGATATCGAGACGGTCCGCAAAGGCGTGGCGATCATGGAGCAGTTCAAACCTGACACCATCATCGCTTTAGGCGGTGGTTCTTCGATGGATGCCGCTAAAGGAATGTGGATATTCTATGAACATCCAGAAGTCAATTTCGACGATCTCAAACAGAAGTTTATGGATATTCGCAAAAGAGCATTTAAGTATCCGGAATTAGGTCGAAAGAGCAAGCTCATCTGCATTCCTACTACTTCTGGCACGGGAAGTGAAGTTTCGCCATTCGCCGTCATATCTGATAAAGCGAATAATAAAAAATACCCATTGACGGATTATTCTTTAACACCATCGATCGCGATTGTGGATCCTGAATTCACTACAAATCTACCAGCGAAAGCGACTGCCGAAACAGGCATGGACGTCTTGACGCATGCGATCGAAGCTTATACCTCTGTCATGGCGAGCGATTATACCGATGGTTTGGCCTTGCAGGCTATCAAACTAGTCTTTGAGTATTTGCCGCGCGCTGTCAAAGATGGAAAACACGATTTAAAAGCGAGAGAAAAGATGCATAATGCCGCGACGATTGCCGGTATGGCTTTCGCGAACGCCTTCTTGGGCATGGCGCATTCTTTAGCTCACAAAATGGGTGGAGAATTCCATGGCGTTCATGGAAGGATTTGCGCTATCCTGCTACCTCATGTCATCAGATATAATGGTGTGGCGCCGACCAAGTTGTCTCTCTGGCCAAAATATGAAGAATATGAGTGCGACGAAAAATATTTAAGCATCTGTAAAACGCTCGGTTTAAAAGCCAAAGGAAAAGAGGATGCCGCTGAAGTTCTCGCGAAAGCAGTCACTGAATTGTGCAGAGATATCGGGCTCGATTTGAATTTTTCATCAATTGTTCCCGACGAGAAATTCTATATGAGCAAACTCGAGGAAATCGCTTATCTCGCTT
>JBAZGG010000020.1:0-11294 GCA_041653015.1 Bacilli bacterium
CCATGGAATCCTCGAAGTAATACATGATGAGACCAAAGCCAAAAAGGATGATGAAGGAATAGACGAATATCTTTATGGAATGGATGAGAGGGTGCCACAGATGAGCGTGCCACGGATTGCTCTCTTTGCCTTCTTCTAATTCGTGACCGCAACAACCGGTCACATCGATCGTCTCACCATCGCATGTCTTCGCGTGCTCCACGACTTCTCTTCTTCTCTTATAGAAGATCGCATCGACGATATAGCCGAAGAGAAATCCACCGATGATCTTGATGGCGATGAGAGGAAAAACCATATACCACGTGCCGGTGAAATTGGAGAATAGAATCGGTAGAGCCTCATCCGAACAAGCGATGAAGACCGCCACAAGCGTTCCCATCGTAAGATGATGTTTGACATAGAGATCGGAGGCCACCACCGATATTCCGCATTGCGGAATCACGCCGCATAGCGAACCCAAAAGAGGAGCAATTTTCTTTTTGCTCTCTAAAAATTTGATCACTTTGCTCTCAAAAAAAGATAGAGAGACATATATCGCCAAAGCGAGACCAAAGATCTTGAGTGAATCGAACAGACTCTCTAAAAAAACATCGAACATATTTATAGTATAAACTATCTGTCAAGATGGTTGTATCGATAAGCATTTATCCATTTATAATAAAAAAATCTGCCCTTCTTAACAGAGGAGCAGATTTCATATTTGTTAACTGATTATTGTTGAGGAGCAACGCTTTCAGCAGGTTTTAATTCCACTGGTGGTTGCACCTTTTTTATCGGCCGTCCGAACGTGAGTGGAATATAGATGGCGTAGAACAGCGGAGCGATCAGATAGATATAGTAGTGAATCGATAGCGTCACATTGGTGACGACGTGAGTGACTGGATCTTTAATCTGATAGAGAAGGATGGGATCGAGAAGAACGATGGAGACGATGAACAATGATAGAAGAGTGGCCAACACAGAGATAAAGACCACGGGAATGGCGATGTTGTATTTTGGTCCCTGTTCGATTTCGATATCCTCATCAACTTGGCGTAAGATCGGTCTAAATTTAAACCCGCACAGCGAAGCGAGATAGAGATAGACAAAGGTGATCAGATACATGATGTGAATTCCGATGATTTCGAATGCGATCAATGAATAGTACATGAAGACTGTTGGAAATCCGACGAAGTAGATGACCGCTTGAGTCGCATGTTTCACTTCTTTTCCTTCAAATCTGATGAAACTCATCAAGTATTCGGCAGGCAAGAGTAAGAGTTTAAAGAAGTAATAGTACACATATAGAAATCCTAACGACATCAAGCCCACAAGAGCAAAAGGTATCATAAATATTCCACAGAAAATGGCTAGAACTGGATGCATTCTTCGATAGCTTTTGAATTTAAAAAAGTTTGAACTCAAAACCGCGAAGGATTGCTTATAGTCTTTCATATTTTTTCTCCCTTTTAATTTAATTTATTTTAAACTTTAATCTATTAATTGTCAAAGCAAGCCATAGTTTTGTGAATATGGGGTTTAATGTGACTGATGGCTTAAATTTCGACTCATCAAACGCAGTGCGTGTCAGCTAAGAATCGTCGCTCTTGAAATTATCTAGACAGAATCAAACAAAAACTTTAATACTAACATAACATTAAAACTCTATTTTTTGATTTGGAACCAATCACGTTTATTAATAAACTCACTTTCTAAGAAATTAACCTTTGAAAGAGTGCAAAAGTAATGTTTGAAGTGCTACTTAAACAATTTTTCAAATTCTTGCGAATATGCGCTTTCGGAGAAATCATCAAAAGATGCTTTGATTGTTTTATAAAAACTGCTATCTCTTTTTAACCAGTTGGTTTCATTAACAACATCCTCGCTTTGAGCGTTGGTGTAGGCATCATAGATTTTAGATCCTTCGCTAATGATGTATTTGAATATACTTGCGAGCAAAGAATCAATTTCATCTAAGTTGAAAAGCTCCTTCTTAAAAACTCTTTTTGTCATACTTTGCTTTTTCAAAATCTTTTGAATTCGCAAGCAACTATCTGAATCTTCGGGACTAACATTAATAATTGCTTTTATTTCATTTTTGTCAAATTCGCCATTATAATATTTCGCTAAAAAACCAACAAAAGCAGTACAAAATGTTCTGCAATTTCCAGCAAAAAGTTTTTTGTTGTCATTTTTTGTTTGCATCCTGTAATTGCCAATAAATCTTTTATCAAATGAATAGTCAACATAGAGCAAATCTTTTATGTATGCTGCAGTATCATTAGCGTTTGACGAATTAAAGATATCTTCATAAAAACTATTTGTTTCATCAAAAATGATACTAGGCTTGTTTCTGCTAGTTCCAGGCATAATAAACATGCCAGCAAGAGCAAGTTTGCCTACTTTGAGTAAATCACAATTTTGATAGGCTTCTTTGTTTGAAGAAGGAACTTCCATGCCTCTTTTTGTTTTGTAAATAATATTGTTTGCCTTTAGAGCTTCCGCAAATATTAATTGTTCGGGATTGTTTGCCTTTAGATCAGAAGGTTTAATGGCTTTTTGAGAGTTTGTAGCTTTCGAAATTTCAAAAACAAATTGCTGTTTTTCTTCCTTTGTGCGTCCTGGATTTTGAATGACTCGACACAGTAAATAAAGATCATTGTTTTCGTCAATATAAGGACTATCGAAAATTTTACGGGTTGTTTGACCACCATTAACAATTGAAAAATTCGTAAGTTTTAATCTCTTTGAATCAACATCAAATTTATCGCAAACGATTGTAATCCCATTATTTTTGTACCAGAAATCATTAGGATTATCTTTAATAGAGTTTTCAACATCTCTATCGATAGTTTTATGTTTGATATAATACCTTAGATTTTGCGATAACAATCCATTTTTATAAATATTGTAGAGTTTTTTTAAAGATAAGGCAGAAATATTAAATACACAACCCTCACCATATTCCAGAAGATTATCTTTTGCATCAATAACAAGTTCTCCGGCTTCAACACAAGACTTGAAAGATCTAGAATCTTGAATCGCTTCAATCATTTGTTTTTCAAAATAAATATCATCTTCTAATAGTTCAATAGGCAGTTCACCTTTTTGAGAATCAAAATAATTTATTATAGATTTAAATTTGATTCCACCCTGTGGAGCAGATGTTACAAAACAAAATCTAATTTTTGATTGCTCTTCTCTCTCATCTTCGCATCTTTGATACTGCTGACCAACCATTTCATTAAACTGTTCAAAATGAAATGATTTTAATAATTTAAAAGCAGAAAGCATTTTGTTTAAAGCCTCTTTAATTTGTTCAAGTGAAATTGATTCATAATATTTGCATTGCATTAAAATCAAATCTTTATAATCACTAGATTCGTCTGTCAGTATGCAATCTAACCCTTGATCATTAGCACCATCAACAACAATTTGTTTCAAGGATTCTTCATCAAGAGAAAAAGAAGGATTTTTATAGAAAATTGCTTTAGCACAAAGTGCATTAAACACATAATGATCTGTTTTTCCTCTAAAAAAAGTAAATTTTTTGATAAAAATTTCTAACTCATCTTTAATGATTTGATTCATAAATTACCTGTCCAAATTATTAGATCACATCTGGATCTCTATATCAAGATCTCGGTTGCAAAACGTTTTTTAATTCTCTGAATTAGTAAAGTATTAAATAGAATAGTAATAATTATAATTTTGCCTGCACAAATAAAACCGCCATACATAATTTCAAAATCATATATTAAGTGAAAAAATTAGCATGCTGAAAGTATCAAAAAATACTAAAAAATTCCAAACAAAAAGGCCAATGCTAAACGTATTGACCTAGGAGTTTTTAATTGGCGCCCTTGAAATGATTCGAACATTCAACCTACGGCTTAGAAGGCCGTTGCTCTATCCAACTGAGCTACAAGGGCATCTCGATTTATAATCTTATATTAGCAACTCCATTTATTCAAGACTTTTAAGTCTTTCGAAAACGCTTTCGGCAACGCTGTCGGGCAATAGCTGTTTTAACTCATCGAGAGAAGCGTTTTTTAAATCGGGAAGTGAAGGATATGTCTTTCTTATCATCTCAATTCTCTTCTCTCCGAGCCCTACTATTCCATCAAAGATCGATCTCTGAAAGTTTTTCTTTCTGAAATCGCGATGAAAAGATATGGCAAAGCGATGCACTTCATCCTGCATTCTTACCAACAGAAAGAATAGAGGCAATTTGCTATCTAATGGATAGTTCTTGCCATCGCGATCGATGAGCCCCTTTGTCTGGTGTCGATTATCTTTATATAGTCCAAAGAATGGAATATTCAGAGATAATTGCTTTATCGATTGCTCGGCGGCGTGGACTTGTGGGAGACCACCATCGACGAGGATCAAGTCGGGAAGCTTCTTCCCCTCTTCTTTTAGACGCGAATAGCGGCGAAGCACAATCTCCTCCATCGAAGCGAAATCATCGCGCTTTTCTTCGTGCTCGATGTGATAGCGGCGATAATTCTTTTTGCACGGCTCACCATTGATGAAACTGACCATGACGCCCACCGGCGAACTCCCTTGCAGATGCGAATTGTCGAATAGTTCGATCGAATATGGGACGCTTTCTAAAGAGAGAAGATGCTTTAATTCCTCTAATAGATCTAGATTATTATCTTCGAGGCGAGCGGACATGAAGTGCTCATCGATGCCTTGCTTAGCGTTCAGCTGAGCGATGTTGATGGAATCGAGAGATTTACCGCGGCTCGCCGATATGTACTCGCATTCATAGATGGGCAAAAGGCTCTCTTTTAATCCTTTGATATTGGCGACGATCTGTTCGGGCAATTCGTTATTTGCATAATACTGTTCGATGAGCGAGATCGCCTGCTCATCATTATCGCCGAATTCAGGGACGATGAAGTTGTCTTTTCCCAAGAGGAGCCCATTGCGGTATGTGAGCTTTGATAAGGACATATAACCATCGCGAATCGCATAGGCAAAAACATCTTTTGAAGCGTGATCTTTGTCTTCGACATTCTGCTTCGAAACGATGTGTTCAATCGCCGACAAAATATCTTTATATTCCTGGGCTTTTTCAAATTGTTCTTCTTTCGAGCATTCGAGCATCTTCGCTTTGATCTGTCCTTTGATCTCGCTATCTTGACCGCGCAGAAAGGAGAATATTTGATCGTATAGATCTTGATATACTCTCTCATCTATTTTATTGATGCATGGGGCTAAGCATTGGCCGAGATGGTAATAGAGGCATGGTGAAGAGGGAATTTTGTTGCATTTGCGCAGCGGGTATATCTTATTGAGAAGATCGATGACTTCATAAGCGTATGTCCCCGATGGGAACGGACCGAAATAGAAATAGTTTTTATCCTTGTCATGACGAGCGATTTTAAGCACGGGATCACCTTTCTTTTTTAAGGCGATATACGGATAGTGTTTCCCGTCTTTTAATAAGATGTTATAGCGAGGGTAGTGAGTTTGAATGAGATTCATCTCTAAAATGAATGCTTCTTTCTCCGTCTTGGTGATGATCGTTTCGAAATGGTCGACATGGCTCACCATGGCAAAGACTTTTCCGTATTGCGGGCGCAAAAAATATTGGCTCACTCTCTTTTTTAGATTTTTGGCTTTGCCGATATAGATGATGGCATCGCTGCTATCCTTCATCAAATAGACACCGCTTCTCGTGGTCAATGTCGACAGTGATTGCTTTACTTTTTCCGTCATATGAGCTTCACGATCGTGGCTCCTTGACCACCTTGCGATAGACCAGCGAAAGAATATTCGAGAACGAAGTCTTTGGTCTTCAAATATTCATGGATGGCGTTTCTTAGCGCTCCACTACCAGAACCATGAATGATTCGCACTTGTGAAAAATGTCTGAGACGCGCATCATCGAGATATTTGTCCACCATCAAGAGCGCTTCATCGACATGATAGCCGATGACATTCAATTCCATTTTGACATCGCCTTTGAATAATAGCGCTTCATCGATATCTGTCTTTTTGACTTTGCTAATCTTTTGTATCGGCTCGCATTTGACGAGTTTATCGAGCGTCGACTTAAAGGACAGTCCATCGACGGAGACGAGTTCGACTTTTTGATTGTGGATATTTGTTATTTTGCCAACTATATCTAAAGATATTATTTTTGCATAATCGCCGACGAGAAGAGGGCCATTTGCAGACGGCAAATCTTCGTCTTGAACTTCTAAAAGCGCTGTCGCGCGAGATTTAGCGCGAATGACTTCGTGGAGTTTTATATCACCTTTTGTGACACTTCGTCTGATATCATCGAGCTCGTCGATGACATCTTTGACCATCTTCGCTTTGATCTCGGAGGCATCTTCTTCTAATTGCTCGCGCTTATTCTGATAGATTCTCTTGTCGTTCTCCGCTTCGCGAATCTTATGCGTCAATGTCTCCTCGAGCGCTTTGTTCTTCTCTCTTTCGCTAGCGAGCATCGCCTCTTGTTGATTTAATCGGTCAATCGATTCGTTGAGCTCATCATGGGCTTTGCCCTTTAAATAGCTCTTCGCTTTTTTGATGATCTTTTCATCGATGTTGTAGCGCTTCGCCATCTCGATTCCATAAGATTTGCCCGGGATGCCGACTAAGAGATGATAGGTCGGCGTCAGTTTCTCTTGATCGAAGAGCATGGAGGCGTTTTGAATCCCCTCGTGTGAGAGAGCGTAGACTTTCGTCCCTTCGTAATGGGAGGAGATAAGAGCAAAACATTTTTGTTGTAGCAATCGATCGATGATCGCAATCGCTAAAGCTTCGCCTTCTAGTGGAGATGTTCCAGTGCCGATTTCATCGATGAGCACCAAATCATTCTCTTTGACTTCGGAGATGATATAGGAAAGATTTCTGATGTGTCCAGAAAATGTTGATAGATTGTCGCTTAAAGATTGGGAATCGCCGATATCGACGAAGATATTTTTGAAAAATGGCAAACATGAACCATCATTTGACGGAATGGCTAACCCGCTTAAATGCATGAGCGATAAAAGGCCGACCGTCTTTAAAGCGACAGACTTGCCGCCCGCATTCGGCCCGGTGATGAGAAGCAAGCGATGCTGCCCATCCATCTGAAAAGAATTAGCGACGACCTTATCAGGGGCGATTAATGGGTGGCGAGCGGATAATAAATCGATGGTGTAATCATCGCTTATCGAGGCGACGAAATGATGATTCTTAAGCGCATACTTCGCCTTCGCAAAAACGAAGTCGAGATAGCCGATGATCTTGTTGTTGGCGATTATTTTGTTTTCAAAGCCTAAAACATAGTCGGTCAACTCTTTTAAAATGCGCTTTATCTCCTCTATCTCGATGCTCTTTTCATAGATGATCTCGTTATTGATGCTCACGATGCTCGAAGGTTCGATGAACATCGTCTGCTCACTATCGGAGACATCGTGAATGATGCCATCCACTTTATTTTTATAGACCCGTTTTACGGGTAGAACGGCGTGTCCATCTCTGATCGTTATAGTCTTGATGGACAAGTAGTCAGAATATAGTTCTTCCTCTTTCGCCATCTGACTAGATAATTCTTTTTCTAATTTATCGATATTGTGGCGCGTCTTATTTAAAAGAGGCGAGGCGGAATCAAAAAGGCGCAGGTCGGGAGCGATGATGGAATGAATATGTCTCTCTACATTCGATAGATCAAATAGCTCTTCTCTCTTCTTTAAAATATTCTCGTAGATGTGAGGAATTTTTTCGAGATATGATAACAGCTTATTCGCCGTCAACACATCGTTTGCGACCGCTTCAAAATCGAGCGGAGTGAGCGTTCCACCTTTACGTGCTAGTTCGATGAGCGATAATAGATTTTTGCTCGACGTGATCGGCGCTTCTCGATAGTTGGTCAATATGTCGATCGCTTCTTTGAGAATTGTCAATTCGACCTTCAAACTCTTTTTATCATTGATTAAGGAAAGGCTCTTAATACGGGCGAGCGAAAGCTCTGTGTTAGCATGCTCTGCTAAGAGATCGCGAATCTTATCGTATTCGAGAATGGCGCAGATGTTTCGCATGTAAATATATTAACACGACCAAAGTATAATTAAATTATGATAATATTAATAATATAATCGAGAAATATGGAAGAATCATACACGCTGAAACTATCAAAGGATGAAGCTTTATCGCTCGTAAAGAAATATAAGTCTTTTGAGATTGCACCGACGAGCGATTATATCTTTTTCTCAGCAGCTATACCAAAATGTCAAGTCTACATCTATCAAGACAAACATAGAGAGATAACGAAAATCACTTTTAAAGGCGAAGGCTCTTATCGAGAAGCCAAGAGGTTTTCACCATCGATTAAAAGAGAAATACCCCCTGAAAAAGAAGAGAATTTGTTCGCGAGCGATGGGGTCTGCCTCGATGAGCAGATCGGCTCGGACGAAGTGGGTGTCGGAGATTTTTTTGGTCCGGTGTGCGTCTGCGCTTCTCACATCGATAAAAAGGATATCGTTCGATTGAAATATTTAGGTGTTAAAGACTCTAAGAAAATGAGCGATGAGTACATCTTAAAAATCGGGCCTTCTCTCATAAAAGAATTTGAATACTCTCAAGTCAGCGTAAACGATGAGAAATATAACGAGTTGATAAGCAAAGGCAACAACTTGAACGGCATCAAGGCGAGACTTCATAATCAAGCCCTCTTGCATCTAGTAAAAAAACATCATCACATCAACCACATTTTTATGGATCAATTCGCGAGCCCAGATATCTACTATAAATATTTGAGCATGGATCGCGAAATAGTTCGCAATATCACCTTTCACACCAAAGGTGAATCGCTCTATCCATCAGTCGCTCTCGCCAGTGTTATCGCTCGATATTCCTTTCTAAAAAAGATGGAATTACTCAATAAAAAATACGGCGTTAAAATCCCATTTGGAGCAGGCGAAAAAGTGACGGATTTCGCCAAGCGATTAATCAAAAAAATCGGCCGCGAAGAATTCGATAAAATAGTGAAGCACAACTTTAAGAATTATGATGAAGTCATCAGCGGCTTTGAGCCCTTGATATAATCACATATAATAACCGCGCATCAACCATATTTTTGTCTCGTGCAAACGAAGGTTGTTTTCGCCGCTCACCTTTTCGCTCGCGCTCGCGTTTTCATAGTATCCTAATTTCGGTCCGAGACCGCTCATCGGCAAGGCGATATCTCGACCATCGGAAGAGAAGCACATCGTCCCGGCATACATATTCCAATAGACGTTTTTGCTCTGCGAGATGCTCGGTGTCGAATACACCCTGTGAAGAGCGTATGAACTCGGATGAGCACCATCGCACGTCTTATTGACGCTATAATCCTGTGCTTGACCGGACGAGGCCTTCGAATAATCGAGCGGTCGCGAGGCGGAAACGACGACTGTTTTAGGATTGATATAATTTAAAAATTCCGAAGAATTTGTCTGATATTTGCCGCTTCCTGAACCTTCGCTGCCATCGTATGAACCTTCAGTCGAAGAAGATCCGTGATGGTCCATTTTAAACATCGAAACATTTCGTGGCAGCAACGGCTCGTTGTTGACCATATAATGCTCGCAATCACCAGTGCAATCGCCCATCGTTAAAAACGTGAAATCGCGCAGCGAAAAAAGTGTCGCCACCGAAGTCGCATTATCGCTATAGATATAGGTGCCGTTTTGATTCCAATCGCCACTATCCAATATGGTGAGTTTGAGATCACCGGCGAGAATATATCGATTGTTCGCCCCATTCTGTTTATAGATGGCGTTATAATACTTGATCCATGTCGTACCAGACGAGACTAAAGAGTTTCTTTTATTGAGATATGAAGAAGTCCCTTCGCTCACGCCATAGTCGAGAATCGTCTTCACTTTTAAACCGCTGACGGCATTCGATATGCCGGCGACGTGATCGCTATGAGGATGAGTGGCGATTAAAAGATCGATGGTGTCATCGCTCATCTTCCCTTTAAGAAAGGTGTTGATCCTCGTTCCATCCGTGGCCCAACCGGCATCGATCAAGATGTCGTAATCGCCATATTTCATATAGATGGAATCGCCGTAGTAATTTATCATCTCCATCACGTATATCTCTAGTGGAGTATCAGAAGGATCGACGCTCACGGTGGAATCATCGATATAGCTGATGGAAGGGCTCGTATCGCTGGTGTCAATAGAAGGGTCAGAAACGCTCGTGCTCTCTTCAGAGAGCGAAACGCTCGGCGTCTGGCACGAAGAGATTAGAGCGCACACCGCCAATAGCGAAAGAACTCTGTACTTATGCATATTCAAGCATTCCTAGTCTATTTTTTTAAGTTGATGGAGAACATCTTTAAAATATTCGGGCATCTCCACATTAAATGTTAGAACCTTTTTGCTACGGGGATGAATGAAGCTGATCTCGTGAGCGAACAACAATTGCCCTTCGCTATAGATATCCTTTCCTTGATAACCATAGGTTAAATCGCCGACGATCGGATATTTAATATGTGATAGGTGGACGCGTATCTGATGTGTTCGCCCCGTCTCAAGGATGCACTCGAGAAGAGTGTAATCTCTATATCGTTCAACAACTTCGAAATGAGTGATGGCATTTTTACCTTTGAGTAAATCGATAGCGCGCTTCGTCGGAATGCGCTTATCCTTGCCGATCGGAGCGATGATCTTGCCTTTTTTCTCCTTCACTTCGCCGCGGACGAGAGCATAGTATTTGCGAGAGATAGTGTGCGACTTGAGCTCGTCGGATAAGAAAGCGTGCGAAAAATCGTTTTTAGCGACGATTAGAAGCCCGGAAGTGTCTTTGTCTAGGCGATGGACTATTCCCGGTCGAAACGAGCCGTTGAGCCCGCTTAGAGAAGAATAGTGATACGCTAGAGCGTTAGCGAGCGTCCCTTCGCGATTGCCCACGCCGGGATGGACGACCATGCCGCGAGGCTTGTTGATGATTAAAAGATCGCTATCTTCATATATGATATCGAGCGGAATATTCTCTTTCTTTAATTGGGAGGGTGCCAAGCAGAGCGAATCCACGGTGATGGCATCGTTTAATTTCACTTTGTAAGATGCGTTGACATCTCGTCCATTTACGAGAACTTTTTTCTCGGCGATCAACTTGGTTAAAAAACTTCTGGTTTTATCATTGATAAAATAGGTTAAGACTTTATCAAGTCTCTCCCCGATGTGATCGCGAACGATATAGGATTTATTTTGACTCATCGTGATCGTCAGCTTTATGCGCTGCTTGAGCCTGTTCTTTTTTGGCTATTTCATCGGGAGGAATAGAATAGGTTCCCTTTTTATTCTCCTCGATCGATTGCT
>JBAZGG010000021.1:0-10995 GCA_041653015.1 Bacilli bacterium
TTTTATAATAATATCTATTATTAATGATTCAATAGTCGACTTCATTATAAATGATATTATTGTTTTTGTTTAACAAAACTAATGTGTATAATGTTAATAATACTCTGGCAAAATGTATGCACATAAGTGAAAAGAAATCGATGACTGTAGGCATCTTGCTATCGTACGCAAGTCTGTTCATCGGCATCGTTTTGTCGATTTTTTATTCTTCATTCGTTTTAAAATCAATCGGTTCTGAACAATATGGCATCAGGACTTTTGGCGCATCTATCGTCTCCTACTTAAGCTATTTAGCAGTGGGTATGTCTGGCGCCTATATTCGCTTTCGCTTCTTGCAGAAAAAAGAGAAGGGGCTCGAAGGCGAAAAACATCTCAACGGAATATTTCTTTGGTTCTTCATCGCCGTCGCCTTATTAGCTCTCATCCTCGGTGCGGTGATCATCGGCTTTTTCTATTGGGGGATCATTCCTTTAAATGAGACATATGGTGCGGATCAAAAGATGATTCTAATCGTCGTCATGTTCATCATGACATTGAATGTCGCGATCTATTTTCCTCTTTCCGTCTTCCGCCTTTTTATCAATTCCGAAAAGAAATTTATCTGGCTCAACGCCGTCAATCTCATCGATACGATCCTCTCTCCGATTATCACCATCATCGTCTTAATGGTGGCTCCAGCGGGCAGCGTGGGAGCGGTGGGAGTGACGTGGATATTGCTTTTCTGCAATATCTTTATCTGGGTTTTAAATACCATCTTCGCTCTCATCCCTTTAAAGATGAAGACGACGATGAAATTGAATAGAGACGATTTCATGCTATTTCGAAGAATTATTGTCTTTTCGCTCATCACCTTTGTGATCACGACATCCACTTCCTTAAATCCGATCACCGACAAAATCGTTCTCGGATTTGCTGTGGACGCTAAAACGGTGACGATCTATCAATTCAGCGCAGTGTTCACAACATATTTATCGGCGATGTGCACGGCTATCTCAGGGGGGTTTGCCCCGTGGCTCATTCAAGATGTGGTCGATGGCGATATGGACGATGTTGAGCGAACGTATAATCTGTTGTTGAGAATCTGCTATCTCATCGTCGTTTTTATCGTCGGTGGTTATGTGGTGTGCGGGCAGAGTTTTGTCCAAGCGTGGATCGTCGATGACAGCGGCAGCATTGACGCTATCAGTTCAGCGCAAGGGCACGATATCTATTTCTATTCCGTCGTTTTATTGTCCTGCGAACTATTGACCTTTGGTCCAAATATCAGCGTGACTATTCACTGCGCGGCTAATAAGCATAAGATACCAGCGATTATTTTTGTCGGTGTCTTCGCCTTTAACGTCATCGTTTCCATCGCCGTCGTTCCATTGATTGGTGTCTGGGGTTGTATTATCGCGACGGTGATATCATATATTATCGAAGCGGTGGCCATCTCCATCTACAATCATAAGGTGATGCACATGCATGTTTTGAAGAGTTGGATGTCCTTGATAAGAGCACTTCTCGTCGCCATCTTTCCAATTTTAGCAACATTTGGAATATATTGGCTCATCAACTCGTATTCCGGTATCAATATCGGCTCTTTAAGTGGCAATCAGGGGATGAATCCATGGTATGAGACTTTAATTCGCGGTGGCACATATGTGATTCTCTTCATCGCCATCGAATTGATCTTTGATCACAAATTCTTAAAAGAATTCTTCCAAAAGTTTAAATCGAGTAAAAATGTCAAGATTAAGCATGAAGAAGCCGCTATTCAGAGCGAAGCAGCGGTGGATAGCAATCCGATCAACAAAGATTGATAAAATCATTATCTTTTCATATTTTTTGAAAATATTGTATAGTCTTTGTATTCAATTTAAAACATCTGAATATGAAAAAACACAAAATTAACAAAAGGATATTGATCGCTCTCTCTTTTTTGCTTCCGGCAAAAGTGAGAAGTCGCTTAGCTTTTAAGCGCAATCACGGCTATGAGCCCGATTTGAATAATCCGCAGACCTTCTGTGAAAAATTATTGTGGAGAAAGTTCAATGAAAAAAATGATTTAGGAAGTGAGTTGTTTCCTCACTATTCCAATAAGTTCGACGTGAAGAGAATCGTTCATTCTCTCGCCCCCGAATTATATATCGCTAAAGTGTTGTGGCGAGGTGGAAAAATATCACAAGAGATCATCGAATCAATGCCGAATCAATTCATCATCAAAGATACTGCTGGATGCGGTGTTTTCATCGTTGACGACAAAGCTAAAATAGATATTGATGCCCTCTGTCTGGATATGAATAGAGCCGCTCATTTAAAATATGGTGTATGGGGTCACGAATATTGGTATTCGCGGACCAAAAATACATTGATGATCGAGGAATATTTACACGATCTGCACGATTCGGGCGGGCTCATCGATTACAAATTCCATTGTTTTCATCGGGCTGATGGTGGTTTCATCTTCTTTTTGCAAGTTGATAAAGGGCGATTTTCTATTCACCGCCGAAATTGGTATGATAGCGAGTTTAAAAAGATGCCTTATCGCACGACCATCTTTGAGAATTTTGATGATTCTCTTTTTGATTTAATAAGTGAGAAGCACCTGCGCGAGATGCTCGAAATCGCTAAAAAATTATCTCGACCATTTTCATATGCACGAATCGATTTATACTACACGGATATGCCAGTTCTGGGCGAGATAACATTTGGTCATGGTGGTGGCTTTGAGAAAATGGATCAGGAATTGGATGATTTAATGGGTTCGTGCTGGGATATTTGTTTATCTAATAAATAAAGTGTAGTAATATTTAAGATATGAAAATTCTCTTCTTTTCCGATCTCGTGCCGACTGAAAATAATTGTCACCTTTTTAAGGGCGATTCTTTTGCCACAATTTGTGGAGATGAACTCTTTTCGTCGATGAGAGAGGCATCGCTAAATGTCATAAATCTCGAATGCCCTCTATACGATGGTGTGCAAAAAATCGATAAATGCGGGCCGATATTAGTAGCTCCGCGAGAATGTATCAACGCTTTATCTTCAATTCCTCACCCACTCTTTCTTCTCGCTAATAATCACATTCTCGATTGTGGCGAAGAAGGTCTGAAATCAACTATTTCTTCGCTCGATGAAAAAGGAATTCCTCATATCGGCGCTGGTCTAGATAAAGCGGAGGCATCTAAGCCATATCATTTTGGCGATGATGTCATCCTCAATATCTGTGAGCACGAGTTTTCAATCAACGAGACAGGAGCGACCGCAAATGCTTTTGTCGAACACGAAATATGCAGTGTGATTTCATCTTTCAAAAATGAAGGCAAAAAAGTTATCGTTATCTATCATGGCGGCCGAGAATATTACCCATATCCGACTCCGCGATTATATGAGAGATGTCATAAGATGGTCGATTGTGGTGCGGCGCTTGTTCTCGTCGAACACATTCATATCGTGGGAGAGATGGAAAAGTATCGCCAGGGCACGATCGTTTATGGACTGGGCAATTTTGTTTTTAACCTCGATGTGAAGAGTGATTCGTGGAAGCGTGGCATCGCGGTTGAATATGATGATGTGACGGCGGAGACGCTCATAATCCCAACGATTCAAGATCACGGAAAAGTTCGCCTTGCTAAAGGGATAGAGCTAAAAGAGATCATCGACGGATTTAATGCGCGAAGTGAACAGATTAAAGATTCCTCATCGATCACTTCTAATTATCAAAAAGAAAGAGAAGCCGCTATCATTAAATTTTTATGCAAATTAGGTGGATATTCACGTTTAAGAATGGGGATTGAAGTCATCATTTTTAAAGGGTTCTTTGTCAAGCGCAGATATTCAAAAAAGAAACTGTTATGTATTCTCAATATCATGGAATGCGAATCCCATAACGAAATACTCATTTCAGGAATTAAAGATCTGATCGCAAATAAATAGACTGGCAGAGCAGTAAATATTATTGGCGCTCCATCACGATATGCGCTCGCCTAAACTACGCTTGTGTTTTTTGTATCCAATAATGGATGCAAATATCTTAATTTGTGTTTATAATAAAGTGCTATGAGTTTATTTGTTAAATAACGCACCGATGAAAAAAATTTTTGAAAATACTGTTTTGCGAATCTCATTGATATTTGTGAATATCGTGCTTATTTTTGCATTTTTGTTCGGCGCATCATTCCTTTTGCCGAGCGCTTCTTATGGCGTTATCGCTAATCAATTAGTCAAGACGACAGAATTTGATACCGGTTTTGTTTTCCAACAGAATGCCGATGATATATCCGATGCGCAAAACGCAAAGTTATTAGACAATCTAAACGCTCTCAATCTGGGGTATGAAAGATCGTATGATGTATATAATTCGGTGTCTTTCATCGCTGATTCTAGCCAGAAAACTTTTGTTTGTGATGATGCTGGAAAAAGTTTTGTTACGCCGAGCATAATTTACACCTCTATTCATTCTGAGTGGGTGACGACCAACAAATGTTATTTAGTTGCTGGCACATATGCTTCTTTTGAAGATAGTGCTGTCAATCCGCTTTATCTTTCGGCGGCGGCGGCTAGTGCGCTGTTGAGCGATGGTCAAGTCTTTGATGATTTGTTGGGCGGTAGTGTCTATTTCATGCAAGGAGAAACGCAAGTCAAATACACCATTGGCGGAGTTATTTCTACGAGCATGGCGCAATCATATGCTCCCATTCTCCAATCGCTCTATGGTTCATTTTGTCTCGCCCCCACAAGATTAAATCCGCATCTGCCATATTCTAAAGTTGGACTCATATCTTTTAACACCGCAACATTTCAATCCACTCTATCCAATTTCTTGAATGCTGAGCGCAGTTCCTTGTCTCGCTATTTGGACAATGTTACAACCGTCTCTATTTCTAATGATTATGTGTTGTCCAGCAATGATTCATTCGCTTCTTCATACATAAAAATTGTTGATTTCTATAACTCGTGGCTCGTTTTGACCTCTTCCATAGTTCTCTTTGTTCTCGCTTATCTTTTGCTCGCTGTCATCGCTGTGCTATTTCTAGTGAAGAAAAAACAGAATAAATGGTGGCTTTATGTCTCATTCGCTTCAGTCTATTTGCTATTGATGCTCGCCGGTCGATTTCTATCGTTTAGCATCGGTGGATTATTTGTCTTTGCCAATGCGCCGACTTTCTTCACTGCCTTTGCGGTGGTGGGGTTGGTTTTCGCGCTGATACTATGCTTCAACTTTTGGAAATATTTGAAAGAGGATTAAGCGATGTTTGCTCATCTTAAACTAACATTTCAAAAACGTTTCCCGAAAGCGAACAAAGAATCGCTGAAGAGATTTCTCTTTTCATCGGTGATACCGACGATCATCGCCATTATCATCCTGTGCACTAGCGGTTATGCTTATTCGACTAAACTAGGTCGCAGTGATACGGCGCTCGCCATCTCGCTATTATGCTTGCTCCTATTCCTCATCGTTTTAATGGTGGCGACCACAAGAGTTAATACTATAGAAAAACTGAGGCACCCTTTCAAAAATTTGAAACAATTGCTTTCCGTCACCTTGATCATCTGCGTATTGTTTTTAGTATCTTTTGCCGTTTTAACCATCGTCAATCTTCCCAACAATGATATCTCGACGATACTTCACTATTTCATTCTGATCATCATTGGTCTCTGCTTCTGCAAAGTTATCCCATTTAAAACTTTTGCGAAGTATTTTTCGAACGCTCTGATCATCTTATCGATCATCTCGTTAGTTCTGTTCGCCTCCTTTTTGGTCTCTGGCAATTATTTTGCGACGGATTCTTTTTACAATAGCAGTGGAACGACATATTATTCTTTCTTTGGCGTTTTCTTTACATTGAACCACGCTTTATATCGAAATTCCGGTCCTTTTTGGGAACCGGGTCTCTTCTCGACATTTTTGGTCCTCGGTTTGCTGTTTGAAATTCTTTTTAAAGAAAAATTAAATAAGATTAGAATTATTATTTTGGCTCTCACCATCATCACGACTTTTTCTACGGCTGGAATGCTTTTAGCATTGCTGATGATCCCGTTAGCCTTCGCTGTCAAAAAGAAAAAGAAAGCTTTTTGGATCTCTTTATCGATCACCGCTGTTCTTTTGGGTATAATCATCTTCTTGTCTCTTTCACCGATCGAGATACCATTCATCAGTGATGTTCTCCTGAAGTTTAATATCACCAACGGATCGTTCATGACGAGAATTCAGTCCATCATCTACGATTTCCAATTCTTTAGTCAATCGTATTCATTGGGATATGGGCCTAATCGATTCGATGAATTATATCTCGAGGCTATCAAAGATAATATTTACTGCAATTCGCAGACATCGACAGTTGGATGGCTATGTGGCGCTTTTGGTTTTGCTGGCTATTTCATCCTGCTCGAGTTCTTCATCTTCATGTTTTTAATCATCAAATCGAAACGAGGTATCATCCCTGCCATCTTTGTCTCTCTCGTCGCTTTCTTAATCATGAATAAAGAGCCGCAATACTCATTCTCCATCTTTTGGATATTCATGTTCTATCCATTCTTTGAAGGTTCACGAGCCTCGAAAAAAGGTTTCACTCTGTGGGATAAATATAAAGCCGCGAGCGACAACAGCAAAAAGACTGTCACCAATTTGACTGGATCGATCCTCATCAAAGGTTTAGCT
Organism: Bacilli bacterium; assembly: GCA_041653015.1. Classification (GTDB taxonomy): domain Bacteria; phylum Bacillota_I; class Bacilli_A; order RFN20; family CAG-826; genus JBAZGG01. The sequence goes on from JBAZGG010000021.1 coordinate 6,641, forward strand.
CTATTCGTCGGACTATTTACTTTTCCGCTTTATATCACCTTCTTTTCTAATGATGCCATTCTCGGTGTTTGGTCCACACTGCTATCCATTTTGTCATGGGTTTTGATGTTCGATATCGGCATCGGCAATGGATTGAAAAACAAAGTCATTGAATGCATCGCTAAAAAAGATGAAGTCATGATGAAGAAGTATATTTCGAGCGCCTATTTTACGAATTTGCTCATCTCAGCTGGCTTATTAGTGGTGGGCCTCATCGTCATCTTTAATCTCGATTTCAACGCCCTATTAAACATCTCCACTGAGACGATATCGCTAATCAATCTTCAAATCGCTTTTGCGATAGCCTTCTTTTCCATCTGCCTTGAATTCTTCTTGAAATTGATACTCAATCTTCTTCAGGCGATGCAGAAACAGCCATTAGCCAGCATCATCTCTCTATGTTCATCAATCCTTTTGCTGCTATTTACCTTGGTTATAAGATTTGCTAGTGCAACGGATGCTCTCATCGCTATTTCCATCTTCTACATCTTCTCCGTCAACGTTCCTCTATTGATCGTGAGCATCGTTCTTTTCGCCACCAAGTTCAAGACGGTTCGTCCAAACTTTAAATTTCTTGATAAGGGTGCCGCAAAGACGGTCATGAGTTTAGGCGGATTCTTCTTCGTCATCCAACTATGTCTTCTATTCATCAATTCGACAAACCAAGTATTGATCTCTAATGCTTTTGGTGCAGAAGTGGTCGTCGATTATCAGAGGTATTACAAGATATTCGCCGCGGTCACAACAATTTCATCAGCGATTTCTATGCCTGTTTGGGCCTTGACGGTTAAAGCCTATACGGAGAAGGACAAAGCGTGGCTCATCAAAATACAGAAATTGCTGCTCGCTCTCACGATTGTTTTTGCTGTGGGCATCGTCATTGTCACCCTCGGTTTACAAGTCGTCTTTAACCTGTGGTTGGGCTCTAATAGTGTGACGGTCAATTACTTTACCGCGGCGATGTTCGCCCTTTGGGCGTTATCGACGACGATCTCGTATTTCGCCGCAGGGATATCCAATGGTTTGAAAGTGCTGCTGCCGCAGCTGATATGCTTCCTGATCTTTGGCGTGCTCAAGATTCCGCTTTTCTATCTGCTCAGATGGTGGATCAATATCGATTGGTCGTATCTCGTCTTGATCGATGCCATCATTTTGGGAATATCGGGTATAATATTCGCTGTGCTCAACTATATTAAAATCAAAAAGATGCAGGTTGTAAAAGATATTGAAAAAGCAGAGGTTGATCATGAAAAGATTTGATATCCCTGTCGTCCTTTTTACTTTTAAGAGAAGCTCCACGGTTCTTCGCATTTTAGATGTCGTGAGAGAAGTGGCTCCTTCTAAGATATATCTCTTTTCTGATGGTCCAAGAAATGAGGAGGAGAGCAAACTTGTTCTCGAGACGAGAAAGATAATCCTCGCGGCGATCGATTGGCCTTGCGAAGTCATCAGATGCTTTGAGGATAAGAACACTGGTGTTTTTAACCAGATAGGTCTAGGCGCTCTGCAAGTCTTCAAAAAAGAAGAGCGAGCAATCTTCTTAGAAGATGATAATTTGCCCACAAAATCATTCTTTGAATATGCCAGATTGATGCTCGAGCGCTACCGCGATGACGATCGAGTGCTATGGATCTGCGGGACGAGCTATTTTCCGAGTTGCGATTATTTACCGGCAGATTATGTCTTCACCAAACACATGCTTCCGTGCGGCTGGGCTTCATGGGCGAATAAATTTAGCAAATATTATCAGACTAGTTTTAAGTTATTGAATGAAAAAGGTGTGAAGAAACAGCTTAAAAAACGCTTTCAATGCAGAGCATTATATCGCCAGCAATTAAGAAATTTTAAAACGGAAAAATATCGCGAAGAACACGGCATGCGATTTGCTTCATGGGATTATCATATGGCTTTTAGCATCCGCTACTTCGATCTATATGGAATCGCTCCGAAATATAATCAGATCACCAATATCGGCGTCGATGATTTTTCAACGCATGGCGGGACGAACTGGAATCATCCCAACACCGATAAATTCTGTGGCGTTTCCAGCATCGAATTTACCTTTCCATTACATGACGCCGCAAATGCTGAACTCGACGATCGATTCGAAAAAGACACAGCGAAGAAGATTCTAGTCCCATTAAAGATCAGGATTATGTTCCCGTTTATCACTCTCTTTAAAAAGGTGTTGGGAATCTATCCGAATGGATCGCTCTCGCAAGTTTTTAGAAAAAAGAAAGCTGGAGTGAAGAAATGAAACTGCTAAACATCGTTTGTTTTCCTAAGAAAAATGGCAATCCAGCATACTATCGTTTCTGCATGTTAACAAAGCTATTCAAAGCCTCTTATGAGCAGGTGGATACCTTGGAATTGTCATCTTATAAAGGCAACTATTTTCTTAAGAAAGCCAAAGAGTATTTCTGCCACAAAAAAGAGATCATCAATTTTTTGAACAACAAGTCGTACGATGCGATTTTTCTTCACACCTTGGATTCAAAATCGATGAACTATCTAAAAAAGTATGCCTCGGCGCATAATATAAAATTGATCTATGATTGCGTGGAATGGGCGAGCGCTAGCGAAAAGAGACTGGGTGTTTTATCGCCTTCTTATGTCTCCAATCATCTCCGCAATCAAAGATGGGTGGATAAACGAGTCAATGTCATCTCTATAAGCTCATATCTCCACTCATATTTCACACGCAAAGGCATCAATTCTATCATCGTTCCCAATATGATCGATCCGTATGATTTACCTCTTGTTAACAAAACCAATAATGATAGATTGAACATCATCTTTGTCGGCTATCCGCAAAAGAAAGATCTATTGTCGAATATGATACACGGATTGCTCCTCTTGAGCGATGAGTATCTGCGCAAAATAATCTTCACCATCATCGGCATCGATTTCGTCCAGATGGTCAATATGTGCAAGCTATCGAAAAGAGAAGAGGACCGCGTCAGCCAATTCGTTATTCCTTTAGGAATGATAAACCACGACGAGATCGTCAAATACTATTCAAAAGCTGATTTCTCGTTCTTCATAAGAAATGGAAACAAAAGAGTAGCGAGAGCGGGATTCCCCACTAAATTAGTCGAGAGTTTTGCCCATGCCACTCCAGTGATATGCAATTTGTCTTCCGATATTGGGCTCTATCTAAAAGATGGTTATAACGGCTTTATCGTCGATGGCTTCGATAGCGAGTCCATCGCTCGTAAAATGCATTTGATCATCGATTTAAATCTATCGTATGATGAGATTAAGACGATGTCGGACAACGCTAAAAAAACAGCGGTTGAATCATTTGATTATCATTTATTTATTAATCTGCTAAAAACGAAGATTTGATTTCGATTATCGTTTAGAAAGGAATCTCTATGCTAATTAAAAAAATCGTTAATGGAATGAGGGCGCTGTCGTTGCGAAGAAGAGCCAAAAAGGCGGTTATTTCACTTGGCTGCATCGTCAATAAAGGCACAGCGGTAGGAGAATATTCCAGCATTTATAAAGGTGGGTATCGCGATTGTGTAATCGGAAGATATTCATATATTATCGATGGAAATTTTGAGCGCGCAAAGATAGGAAATTTTACTTCTATCGGCAGCGATGTGCAGATTGTTTTTGCGACTCATCCGACAAATCTCGTTTCGACATATCCAGGATTTTATTCATCGTTGAAATCAAAAAGAATGAGAAGTTTTAATGTCGATGAGAAGATAAAAGAATTTTTATTGATCGACAATTATTCCGCCATCATCGGCAACGATGTTTGGATCGGCAATAATGTTCTGATTAAAGGTGGAGTTAGAATAGGGGATGGAGCGATAATCGCCATGGGGGCAGTCGTGAGCAAAGATGTGCCGCCTTATGCGATTGTTGGTGGCGTTCCTGCTCAAGTGATCAAATATCGATTTGAAAAGGAAATCGTCGACAAATTATTGAAGATACAGTGGTGGAACTGGAGCGATGACGAACTGGTCAAAAACAGTGGCTATTTTGGAAATATTGACGATTTTATTAAAAAGTTTTCTTAATACTAAATCGCTTTATTATTTTTGTGTTTTCTCAAGAACTTTGTGTAGATAAACTCGCGCAGTTTTGTTGGCGTGAGAACGTGAATAATAAATCTTTCAATCGCGGCTCCGCAGTAGCGGAATAAAGATATCATCTTATGTCTTCGCAACGATTTTTTAATCGTCATGCACAATTTGAAATACTTGAGTCCGCCTCGCCTTTTGTATAGTGAGTCGCCGATGCGCAAGTTGAGCAAGGCCTCATCGATATTAGCGCCCTCAAACCCATTGTAAAGTACTCTG
>JBAZGG010000022.1:0-8516 GCA_041653015.1 Bacilli bacterium
GCGAGCGTTTATGCTGTGGAAGTTGAAGGTGCTCGTCATGAGTTTAGTGCTCTAGATGGCATTGAAGAAGATGTGACAGCGATCATCTTGAATCTTAAAGGTTTAGTTCTTAAGATTGATGGTGGCGACGAAACAAAGAAGCTCGTTCTTGATGTTGCGGGCCCAAAACTAGCTACGGCGAAAGATATCGTTCTTCCGGCTGGAGTGAGCATCATTAATCCTGAACTCGAAATCGCTCATATCACTGAAAAAGGGAAATTGAGCATTGTCATGTATGCCCGCAATGGTCGTGGATATGTCACGAGTGAAGGCAATAAACTCGATCCTTCTATTGAAGGAAAAATTGGCGTTATCGCTACCGACTCCAATTATTCGCCAGTTATCAAAGCTTCATATATGGTCGAACCAACTCGCGTTGGTCACGATTCAAAATTTGACAAGCTCACCCTCGAAGTGTGGACCGATGGTTCTATCGCTCCAGAAAAGGCTGTCAGTCTTTCTAGCGATATCTTAATCACCCATTTCGCTGAGGTCAGCAAAATCGAAAAGATCGCTGAGACAGAAATGTTTAAACCTGAAGAAAAAGTGGATGACACCGATAGCAAGATTCGCGATATGAACATTGAAGAATTAGACCTCTCTGTTCGTTCGTACAACTGCTTAAAGCGCGCCGGAATCACAAACGTTTTTGAACTCACACAAAAGAGTGAAGAAGAGATGATGAAAGTTCGTAATTTAGGCAAAAAGTCTCTTAAAGAAGTAAAAGAGAAATTAGCTGCGCTCGAACTCTCTTTCCGCGATAGCGTCCTTTCGGATGGCACTAGCGAAGGAGAAATTTCTTCTTCGATGAACATTGAAGAACTCGTCGGATATAGCGAATTGTCTGAAGAAGCAAAAAAGGCTCTCGTCAGCGCAGTCGAATCTCTCGAAGAGCTTCTTGAATTGCGAAAAGAAGAATTCTTAAGCAGAAAGAATGTCAACAAAAAAATCGCTGAAGAAATTGAGAAATTATTGCAGAATAATAATCTCAGCTTCAAATAAAGGAGGAAATCATCATGGCTGCACAAGGACGTAAAAATGTTCATGGTAAAGCTGGTGTCAGATTTAAAGCTGCATACACCGCTTCCAAAAGAAAATCCATGCTTCGCAACGTTGTCACTGAACTCATCGTTCATGAAAGAGTGACGGTGACCGCGGGCGTTGTTAAAGATTTAAAAAGAGAGACCGAACATCTCATCACTTTAGCAAAAAAAGGCGATCTTCATTCGAGAAGACTGGCTTCAAGCTATGTTCGTAACTATCTTGTCGACGAAGAAAAAAGCGTATCTGCCCTCGATAAACTATTTAGTGAATTGGCAAAGCGCTATACTTCGCGCAAAGGCGGTTATACGCGCGCTTTAAAAGTTATTAATCGCAAAGGCGATAACGCCCCGATGGCGATTGTCGAACTGATCAAGTAACGTCGTAAATAAGTTATAGAAATACTGAACAAAAAAGTGGATTGAACAACAATCCACTTTTAATTTATCTATCCTAACTTAATATTTTGAAGATTTTATCGATCGAATATCGATGAGATTTCGGGACTTTATATGTGTCCTTTTTCATGCCTAATGCCATAGCCAAAACAATCTGTTCATCGTCTGGAATTTGATATTGTTTCGCTATATCGATCCACTCATCATCTCGGAATAGTGGTCTTTGTATTACGCATGTCGCCACTCCAAATTCCTCCAGAGCAAGGGTGAGATATGCTGCATAAAATGCCGCGCTGACAATGTGTTGATTCATGTCATAGATCTGATAAGCAGTCACCTTTCCCGTTATCAGAAGATATTTGTCGACATCGCGTTCGAAACCACCTACTCCTGTCAGCCATTCATACAATTCTTTCCGTTGGCTATTCTTGTCGACAAGATAGATTCTCACCGCTTGTCGATTGCATGCAGAAGGAGCTTGTTGAGCTAATCGAAGAGCATTTTTTAGAGTCTCTAAAGGTACAGGTTCTTTTGAAAATACGCGAACGCTATGACGAGCAAAAACTAAATCTGAGAATGATTTTTTCATCGACTCTTTTCGCTCGATGGTGATCGTCCCGCCATAGGAAACATCGATTTTGTCATAATCTATTTTATTAGCTGATAAAAAGGCATTAAATCCTTTTCTGTTATTTTCATAATCATCACTAGTAAAAGAAATGGAATCCTCAAAGAGAAAATATTCTTTCAATGTCGCGATAGCCATCAGAATGCATTCCTCATTCGCTGTTTTTTTATTTGCGAATATTATGATCATGTCTAGCAAATGACTGATTTTGACTATTCCAAAACCAGGTCTTGGTCGCTCTATGGAGAGACCTTTTTCAATCGCGTGCGTGAACCTGATGATATCGGCCTCCAATCTATCCAGATAGAATCTTGCATCAGTCGACATCTTCTTGGTGTATTTATAATTTCTATACACTCTTTTGATACCATCAAACATTGCTGTTACCCCCTTTATTTAAAAATGAAACGTAATCAAAATCTTTCTCAAAGCGACGTTTGCCATTCAGTGGCATTAATTCGTTCGGTAAATTGACAAATGGTTTTCTTGCATAATACTTCAAATAAGCAAAACCGGGGATCTTTTTGTATTTTTTGTCTCGCGTAAAGAAAATTTTATTCTCATATGGTAATTTCTCAAAATTTCTAAATGTTTCATCGCTGCAGCATCGAGATTTATTTTCATCTTCAAAACACACGACTTTCTCGTTCATCATGATGAAAAGATTATCAAAATTTATTCTTTGCTTACGCCTTTCCCAGGTATCAAAACATTCTGAAAAGGACGAATAGTGGATGAAATATATTTTTATGTCATCCAAAATGCCAACGGGGAAACGATATCGGTTGTTTACGTCTTCAATTAATTCTGCGCGCAGATAATGTTGGATGTCGTTCACCATCTTTATGAAATCATCTGGGTAGATATACATATTGATAGTGGGAGACGAGAATTTAATTCCCAAATCATGATAAATAACACCGCCGATGCAATAATTCGTGAGTATTGAAAAAGAATGATTTTTTAATCTTTGACGCGCTCTTTTATTCCTTTTCGATTGATGGATCCAAGCTGAAACATCATACATTTTCTCATGAAGATAATTTCGAAGCTTTGTTGTCATACAATTCTATTTTACTACTTAAATACGCTATCTAAAAAATCAAATGAATCCTTTTTTTCCTTTTCGATTATGTCGTTTACTTTTGTATAATCGATAGTTTTGCTAAAATTATCGCTCAGATTTCCATCGGCGTATTTCCTGTTCTCCAAATGGAATGTTCCAATCAATTCATGGACTTTTCGTTTTGCGCTCGGCATATACACAAAATTTTTGTTAAAAATGATCGAAAATGCTGCACCATGAAATGTATCTGTGATGATATAGTCAGCATTTCTCATATATGAGAGAAACAATTTTGGACTGTTTCCGACATGTTTTTGCATCGGATTTTGACGTTTATTTGCTCCGATGATCAAAAGATCGTTCTTTTCAGCAAATCTCTTGAGCTCATCTATGAATTCGTCAGTAAAATTCCAAAAGCAATATAGAAAAATATATCTTTTCCTTTCGCGATTATAAAATTTGGAATTGTTGGAAAAACAAAAAAATGTTGGATCTAAAACTAGCGTCGCCTTAACGTTTGGTATTTGTTCTATTTCAAATTTGGTGTGTGAATCTCTCACTGAAATATGGCCAATTTTCGCTATAGATTCAAGATATGATTTTCCTTGCTCGCTTTTTTGAAAATCTTTCAATTCGGCTGTATTCATCGAAGTTGCGTATGACGAAATTTCCTTGCTCATAAATCCCATACCGAAGAAATATGGAACAGAAAAAGTGTATTGATCGTTCACATTCCAAATTTCGTCGCTACCTAAAATAATTCGATACTCGTCAGGATTGCGATTGATTAGTTCAATGGTTTTATACTTTTCGCGATTATAGAGTTTTCGATAGAGAAAATAAGCTTTATATCGAATTAGAAAAGCGTGGAAATTTCTATGCTTTATATTATAGAGACACTCGCGTATTGCTTTAGAAAATTTTAATCGCCGATGTGCATCGAGAAAGAAGGCTTGTACACCATATCTTTTTTCTATCGTTTTTTTGAGGCAGTAAGCCTGCAGAAACGATCCGCAGTTATTTGAAGAAAATACAGATACAGTCGCAATGCAAACCTTTTTATTATCTTTCATTTCTTTCAGCAATCTCCTTAACAATCATATTGTAGTGTTTATAGAAAAACATTTATGATACATTTTTTCAAGTGTTTTCAAAATTTTCGTTATTAAAAAATGTTCGAGGAATACAATTTTGTTTATTTACTGCTGATGATGAAGACAAATTGAATATTTAAAAAGCACCGATTTACTTATTTACTGATTTATTGTGGTTTGAACAACAACCATTTAATATGATAATATTATTTCATTGAGGTAAAAGGAGATAATTATGGCCCTAAAATATGATGAAGAAATAGAAAAAGGCTATACACCTAGAACAGTGATGGAAGAGGCGAGCAGATGTCTGCTCTGCCACGATGCCCCTTGTTCTAAATCTTGCCCTGCTGGTACAGACCCGGGAAAGTTTATTCGAAGCGTGCGCCTTAAAAACGTTAAAGGTGCCGCTGAAACAATTCGCGAAAATAATGTTCTTGGCGCGATATGCGCAAGAGTATGTCCAACTGAAAAATACTGCCAACTGGGCTGTTCACGAAGTGGAATTGATAGTCCAATCGACATTGGCAGAATTCAAAGGTTTGTCACTGATTTTGAAGCTTGCACAAAAATGAAAATTTTGAAAAAGGTGAAATCGAATGGGAAAAAGATTGCCATTGTAGGAAGTGGTCCAAGCGCTTTACAAGCTTCTGCTTCGCTATTAAAAATGGGTTATGAAGTAGAAATTTTTGAAAAGAGTAAAAAAGCTGGTGGCTATTTGCGATATGGCATCCCAGAATATCGTCTTCCAAGCGATGTGCTCGATACAGAAATCGCTCGAATTGTTGAATTGGGTTTGAAGATTCATACCAGCGTTAATGTCGGCAAGGACATATCGCTTGATGATCTTAAGAAAAATCACGATGCCGTCATTCTTGCCATAGGCGCAAGCGATGCAAAAATTCTTCCGATGTTTGAAAACAATCCTTATGTCGAAACAGCTGTGAGTTTCCTCGCAAGAGCAAAAGATGAAAAAGGGAAGATTGTCATCGAAGATAATGTGCTAGTTATCGGTGGTGGCGATGTTGCGATGGATGTCGATACAACTCTTAAATTGTTAGGTGCCATTAATGTTACAGATGTCGTCTATGAAGAATTTAGAGAATTTCGAGCTTCAAAAAAAGAACTCGCCGGCGCTCAAGCTCTCGGAGTGTCAATCATCGATGGCTATGTTCCTATTTCGGTTAAAGCAGATGAAGTTACATTTAAGCATCGTCGGCTTGAATCAGAATTAAAAATCAAAGCTAAAAAAATTATTTTAGCCGTCGGTCAAGTTGTTAACGCCTCAGGTTTTCCAATTAATATTGTCAAAAACGAAGTTGATGTTGAAGGTTATAAAACGAAAGATTCTAAAGTGTTTGTTACTGGCGATATTGCTCATAACGACAAGACAGTTGTGTGGGCTGTAAGAAAAGGCAAAGAAGTCGCATACGTTGTCGCTAACTCAATTGGAGGTGCAAAATAATATGATCAACAAAGATTTGTCGGTTGAGTTTCTCGGAGTTCATTTCGAAAATCCATTCTGTTTATCTTCATCGCCAGTAGGCAATTGCTATGATATGTGCAAAAAAGCATATGAAACGGGTTGGGGCGGCGTTGTTTTCAAAACGATAGGACCAAAACATTATTTCATCGATGAGGTATCTCCTCGCTTTGATAAGCTCGATAAAGAAAATACTCCGTTTGTCGGTTTCAAAAATATGGAGCAAATCGCTGAGCACACTCTAGAAGAAAATTTAGCGGATATTAAAAAACTGAAAAAAGAATTTCCTCACAAAGTGCTCATCGCTTCGATTATGGGTTCAAATGAAGAGGATTGGGTTGAACTTGCACGGCTTGTTGAAAAAGCTGGAGCGGACATGATTGAAATGAATCTTTCCTGCCCTCAGATGACTTCTCATGCTATGGGGAGCGATGTCGGTTCAAATCCGGAACTTTGTCGTGTGTACTGCAAAGCAGTAAAAAGAGGTTCAAAACTTCCGATGATCGCTAAAATGACGCCAAATATTGGAGACATGGTTCCTGTCGCTCTCGCCTGTTTAGAAGGCGGAGCTGATGGCATAGCCGCGATCAATACTGTAAAATCGATCTGCAATGTCGATCTCGATAAAAAGATTGGCATGCCGATCATCAATGGTAAGTCATCTATTTCTGGCTATTCAGGAAAAGCAGTTAAACCGATCGCTCTTCGGTTCATTCAACAGATGAGACAAGACCCAAGGCTTAAAGATTTAGCAATTTCAGGCATTGGCGGAATTGAGACGTGGGAAGATGCTGCTGAGTTCATTCTCGTCGGAGCAACAACACTTCAAGTCACCACCGCTATCATGCAGTATGGTTACAGAATTGTTGAAGATATGAAAAATGGTTTGATGCATTATATGGAAGAGCAGCATGTCGATCATTTAAAAGATCTCATTGGACTAGCAAACAAAAATATCGTTCCAGCCGAAAGTTTGGATAGAGATTATAAGGTCTATCCCGAAATCGATTTAGAGAAATGCATAGGTTGTGGCCGGTGCTATATATCGTGCTATGATGGTGCGCATCAGGCGATGGAATGGGACGAAGAAAAGCGACGTCCACATTGCAACAAAGAAAAATGTGTCGGTTGTTTGCTGTGCGGATTAGTTTGTCCTGTCGGCGCTATTTCTCTTGGCGAAGTCGTGATGAAGCCAGGTCGAAAAGGCAATCCTAAAGATAAAATCATTAAATAAATATCTGCTATAGCTTTCGTAGAAAGTGCTTGAAGATTCAGGCACTTTTTATGTTTTGTATAGAAAGGATGAAATTCTAAGCGTTATTATTAATGATAACCTAACAATCTGTTAGGTTTTTTATTTCGATGATTATTATCTTTATATTGAAAAATATAAATTGATTATTTAGAATATTATGCGTACGTAAATATTTATTTATGGAGGTAATCACCATGCTTCAAGAAAAAGCAAAAGCAAAAATTTTAGAGATTTGTTCTCGTTATAAACACGAGCCGACACCACTTATTATGGTGTTGAGCGATATTCAAAAAGAATATGGCTATATTCCTTTAGAAGTTCAAGAAATCGTTTCACAAGAATTAGAAATTCCTGTGAGTGAGATTTATGGCGTCGTAACATTTTATTCATTTTTTTCTCTCACACCAAAAGGCAAGTATGTCATCGGCGTCTGTTTAGGAACCGCTTGCTATGTGAAAGGATCTCAGCTGATCATCGATGAGTTTGAAGAGCTGTTAAGCATCAAGCCAGGTCAGACGACTCCAGATGGTTTATTTACATTGGATGCTTTGCGTTGCATCGGCGCGTGCGGGCTTGCTCCAGCGTGTTCAATCAATGGGAAAGTTTATCCTAAAATGACTAAGGAAAAAGTTGCTGAGATTATTAAGGAATACCATGAACTTGGAGGAGCGCAATAATGGAAAAGATTAAAAATGAAGCAGAATTTTCGAAGCGCATTGAGAAGTGCTCCGCTTGTTTAGACAAAAAATATCATAGTAAGGATGGAAAGAAAGCTATCATTGTGTGCGGCGATACCGGTTGTCTTTCCAGCCATTCAGATGAGATACTTGCTGAATTGCAAAAACAGATTCAAGAAAAAGGATTATCTGATCGCGTTAGCGCCAATCACGTCGGCTGTTTTGGTTTTTGTTCGCAGGGACCATTTGTGAAAATATTCCCAGAGAACACTTTATACCACGATGTAAAAGTGAGCGATGTTTCAAAGATTATCGATCAAGATATAATCGGTGGTGAGACAGTTGAAGAACTATTGTTCGTCGATCCAATTTCTAAAGAAAAAGTTAGAAAACAAGAAGATATTAACTTTTATAAAAAACAGCTTCGCATCGCTTTAAAGGGATGTGGCGTAATCAATCCAGATAGCGTTGATGAAGCCTTAGGATATGGTGCGTTTCAAGGACTTTTAAAATCTCTTCATATGACACAGCAACAAGTCATTGATGAAATACTCGCCAGCGGACTTCGCGGTCGTGGAGGCGGTGGCTTCCCTACTGGCAAAAAATGGCAATTTGCTCTCAACCAAATCAGCGATGAAAAGTATGTCGTCTGCAACGGCGATGAAGGCGATCCAGGCGCGTTTATGGATCGTTCAATTCTCGAAGGCAATCCGTTTGCTGTTATCGAAGGTATGATGATAGCTGGTTATGCCATCGGAGCGAAAGAAGGGTATTTTTACGTTCGCGCAGAATATCCAAACGCTGTAAAAAGAATTAAAATTGCGATCAAGTACTT
>JBAZGG010000023.1:0-4463 GCA_041653015.1 Bacilli bacterium
ATCCGCGACGGAGCCAGAAGCGCCATGACCGAAGTGATAATCGGTGCCAACAAACACTTCTTTAACACCTAGTTTTTTCAATATTTTATTCATAAAATCTTCGGCGGAATAAGTGAATAAACTCTCGGAATTGGTCAGAACAATAAAATAGTCAACGCCCAACTTGCGAAGGATGATCTCGCGATCTTCAATCGTCGACAGAATGCGCATGCTCTTGTTCGGAAAACCGATTGATACGCTGAAATCAAAACTCATCACTGCCACTTTGTATTTAGCGTTGGCACGAGCGTTTAAAATTAAGTTTTGATGTCCGCGATGAAGGCCATCAAAAAAACCGAGGCAGATGGAAAGCGGTTCATCTAGTGAAAAGTTTTTTCGCAAGTCGATTTTAATCGTTTTCACTAGAAAATCCTCTCTTAGAATAATATAGACCATCTGAATGCTTTTCATATATCGCCAATGGTAGATTTTTGTTTTTTAAGAAGACGAGCGCTTCTTTGCTCGGCAATGATAATGGTCGACCATTTTTAATATCCTTGAGCGTTGTAGCAGCGCTGATGTCGAGTGTCGGCATGTGCGAGAGAACATCGACGATCGAAAGCATTTTATCCTCACCGATTGAGTCGAGAGCGATCGCATTTTCTAACAAGAAAGAACCGACTTTTGTTCTCGTCAGGTTGGACAGATAGCCAACAGTGCCGAGTTTTACAGCTAAGTCTTCCCCGAGCGTTCGAATGTATGTTCCTTTTGAAACGTGGCAGATAAAGATGATGGAATTAGCAGTATAGTTTAAACATTTGAGATCATAGATATTTATATCGCGTGGCTCTCGGGAGATTTCGATTCCTTCACGAGCATATTTATAGAGCGGTCTGCCCTGATGCTTTAAAGCGCTATACATAGGCGGCAGCTGCTTTTGGGGGCCGATGAATGAATCGAAAACTTCTTCAATCTTTGCTTTTGTGAGAATGGGGACATCTTTTGTCTCGACCACTTCGGTCGTTACATCGCCGCTCTCACGCCTTTCGCCCAGCGTCAATTCCGCGACATAGACTTTGTCTAAAGATTCTAAGAAAGATCCTATTTTTGTGGCGTCGTTAACGGTGATGAGAAGCAAGCCGGTAGCGAATGGATCGAGGCTGCCGACATGACCGACTTTTTTCGTTCCTAATCTCTTGCAGACGAAATCGACGGCATCTCGCGAAGTGATGCCTTTCGGCTTATCGATGAGCAGAACACCATTTTTCATTATAGAAGTTTAACCTGATAGATATTATAATCTATTTTGTAGTTATGAAAGCAATAAGAATTATCTTAGCGGACATTCGAAAGGCTGATAAAAAGTTTTCGCTCTTTCACCATGGCGATCGAATTGCCATCGGCGTCTCCGGAGGAAAAGATTCGTTGACGCTTCTCTATGCTCTGCATCTATACCGCAAATTTTCCAAAGTTGATTTTACAATTATTCCCGTGACGATCGATCTCGGATTCGATGGTTTTGATGCGACAAAGATTAAGGAGTACTGCTCCACTTTAAATCTAGAGCTGCATGTCGATGATGCGCGCTTTGTCTATCAAGTTCTCAAAGAGAAACAAGGAAGAGATAAACATCTCCCATGCGCCATCTGCTCGCGAATGAAAAAAGCGGCGATCAACAAGATGGCGAAGGAATTAGACTGCAATAAAGTCGCCTTTGCTCATCACGCTAACGACGCGATTGAGACGCTATTCATGAATGAGATATTCGGCTCTCGCATAGCGACATTTGAACCGAAGATGCTTCTCGAACGGGCGGGAATTGAATTCATTCGCCCTCTTTGTCTCGCGAGCGAAGAAGATATCATCCGCTGCGCTAAAGAAGAGCGATTGCCCGTCTTGCCGATCGTCTGTCCCGCGGATAAGAAGACATCGCGAGAAGATATCAAAAACATGTTGAAAAAACTTTATAAAATATATCCTTTTGCGCAAGAGAATTTCTTGACGATGCTCAGCAATTTCGAGCAGGAATCCCTATGGGGAAAAAGAATATTCTATGAAATAGAGGGCACCGACCTCTCGCTCAAGCCCGTCCTCAGCAAAGAGGATGCCATTGACATGATGCGAATTCGCGTCAAAGAGTTCGTTGAAAAAGAAGGGTTTAGTTTCGATGAAGAGTTCGACGGAAGCGACTCCATCACCAATAACTTTCTCATCCTTTTAAAGAATCAGCCCATCGGTGCGATTCGCTATATAAAAGTGAGAGCGAACGAATACAAGATCTCACGTTTCGCCATCTTAGAAGAGCATCAAAAGCATGGATATGGTTCACTCGTGATGAAAGAGATCGAGGCGATGCTCTCTCGCGAGGTCAATCCTTTGAAACTGAGCCTCGATGCGCAAGACGCCTATCTCTCGTTCTATCAAAAATTAGGCTATGAAATAAAAGGAGATTCGTTCCTCGAAGGAAAGATCTCCCATCATAAAGTCGAAAAGTATATTGAAAAGTAATTATTATTTCAAGTCTTTGTTAGCGAATAGATAAGCGCCTAAGGCGAGGAATCCACCCGATAACACGATTGAGACGATCGCTGTTTTCACGAAGAATAATCCATTCATATAATCGCCTGGAACAGATAGTCCAGAAGATAGCGAGAAGGAATTTAAATTGACCAGCGCATAGCTCTGATAGAAATAGACCCATTCGAGCAATTCGCGATTAGCTTGAACCATCAACATATCTGGAATGAACTGTGTCAACAGAGTGATCGAGAGCGTGCCGACGACGGGAACGACGGTCGAAAGGACGATCGCTAAGCCCATCTGCGTGACGTTCATCGCGATGAAGCAAGTGAAGCACACGATGGCAAAAGTGCACAGGCACGACATCGCATATTGACCGAAGAACGCTGCGACATTGCTCGCATCGATGCCCAAAGGCATCTGAAAAGCTAATCCCGTCAGAATAGTGACGATTTGATAGAGGAATAAAAGAGCGAAAGATATAACTCCAATTAAGATTGAATCAGCAAAGAAGATCTCTGTTTTTGAATAGCCGGAGACCACTTGGTTGCGAATGGTGCCATAGCGCATCTCTTTCGCGACGTATGAGATATTCATCACGTTGATCATGATGAGTGGCACAGACGATTGCTGGAAGGCCAAAAAGATGAGCATGCCGATATTGATGAATGATTCGCCAGTAGAACCGGTATCTAATGATTTGATCGATTCGTTGACGAAGAAGTAGATGAACACATAAAAAATAGCGATGCCCAAAGTGATGAGCGTCTGCACCAGCATCGATCGATCGCGAACGAGGCGATAAAACTGAAGTTTCAATAGATTAGTCATTTTCCAATCCTCCGATCAAATTCAAGAAGTAATCTTCAAGACCGTTTTCTTCTTCGTGAACCTTGCTCACCTTGACACCGGCTTGAAACAAGAGAGCCAAGATATCAGCGACATTATCGACGCCGAACACTTTGATTTCATGTCCCGATACTTCAGTGCTAGATAGAGGATTTTTACTCTTGATCAAAGAGACGGCTTTCTCCACATCATCCGTTTCGATGAGAAGAGATTTCTTCGTCTTTTCAAACAGCTCTTCAGCGGAGATCTCTTTGATGAGTTGACCGTGATCGATAAAACCATAGGTCGTCGCAAATTTGGAGAGTTCGCTGAGGATGTGAGAGGAGACGAGCATCGTGATGCCCATCTCTCTATTAATTTTGATCAACAGTTCGCGCATCTCGCGAATACCTTCTGGATCCAATCCATTTGTCGGCTCGTCGAGAATGAGCAATTCCGGATTGCCTAAAATTGACATGGCGATGCCGAGTCTCTGCCTCATGCCCAAAGAAAAATCTTTAACTTTTCTTTTGGAATCGATGATTTCATCGAGTCCCACTTCTTCGAGGCGGCTGCGGATCACTTTTGGATCGTTGATCCCTAGCAAAATGCAGCGCGTCATCAAATTCTCTTTGGCGGTTAAATCAGAATAGAGCGCTGGTGTCTCCACCATGGCGGCAATTCTTCTTCTCGCCTTCAATAACTCTTTGGGATTGTCGACGCCGAAGAGCGAATATGTTCCAGATGTCGGCTTGGCCACGCCGGTCAAGAGGCGGATGAGCGTCGTCTTGCCCGCACCATTTTTTCCGACGAAGCCATAGATATCGCCTTTATGGATCGTTAAATTAACTTTGTCGACCGCGTGTATACCGCGATAATACTTACAGATTTCATCTGTTTTGACAATGATTTCTCTATTCATTTATTTCTCCTTTTTCTTATTGATTAAATCTAATTCCTGTCGATCTTTTTTTAAAGCTTTTTCTAGTGAATCGATCTTCTCGAATGTATTGTCGAGAACGAAACTCACCTCGGGGGTCTTTCGGATATCGAGCTTCGAAGCGAGTTTGCTTCGAACGAATCCGCGAGCCTTATTGAGCTCCGCTAAATTCTGCGCGGGATATTTCGCATTTAAG
>JBAZGG010000023.1:4473-7604 GCA_041653015.1 Bacilli bacterium
TGACGTAGACTTTCGCATAGGAGAAGTCGCTCGAAACATCGACTTCAGAAATAGTGACGAATCCAATCTTTGGATTCTTGACCTCAAATTGCACTATCTCGCGAATATTTTTTCCGATGATGGAAATGATTCTCTCTTGACGGTTGGCCATCACTTCTTCTCCACCATCTGATAGCCTTCGACAATATCCAATTCTTTAAGGTCATTGAAATTTTCAATTGTGAGACCGCATTCAAATCCTTCTTTTACTTCTTTGGCATCGTCTTTGAATCTCTTCAAAGAGCCGAGTTTGCCATTATAGATGACGAGTCCATCGCGGATGAGCCGAACGTGTTCATTCGATTTTATAAAGCCTTCGGTGACATAGCATCCAGCGATCGTGCCCACTTTGGACACCTTGTAGAGTATTCGCACTTCCGCTTGTCCGCTCACCTGTTCGACCATCTCCACTTTGAGCATGCCTTTCAATGCGCTCTCCATCTCTTCGATCAACTTGTAGATGATGGAGTGAAGACGAATCTCAACTTCTTTATCTTTGGCTTTAGCCTTGATGAGAGCGCTCGGGCGAACGTTGAAACCATAGATGATGGCGTTGGAGGCATTGGCGAGAAGGACATCGCTTTCGGTGATGGCTCCCGCACCAGAGGATATGACGTTTACTTTGATATCTGAAATATTAATTTTCTCCAATGACGATTTAAGAGCTTCCGCCGAACCCGTATTGTCAGCTTTGATGATGACGTTGATGTCTTGGACTTCACCTTCATGGATGCGGTTGTATAGATCATTCAGTGACAAAGCGCTGGAGCCGTGGCGTTTATTCTCCTCTTGAATCAAGCGTCGCTTATCAGCGATTTCTCGCGCTTGTTTTTCAGTCGGAAAGGCCATGAAGTGATCGCCAGCATTAGGAATCTCGCTCAAGCCGATGACGCTCACCGGGGTTGATGGAGTCGCTGATTTGATCACTTTGTTATATTCATTGGTCAGCCGCCTAATTTTGCCATAGGCGCTGCCGACGACGACGTAATCCTGATTGGATAAAGTGCCATTCTGCACTAAGAGCGTAGCTTTTGGTCCTTCGCCCTTGTCGAGTTTGGCTTCTAAGACGGTTCCCATCGCATAGCGAGCAGGATTAGCTTTTAATTCCTGCATCTCCGCGACGACGAGAATATTTTCGAGCAGATTATCAATGCCGATTTTCTTTTTGGCCGAGATCTCGAGGAAGATATTGCTTCCGCCGTATTCTTCAGCGATGATATCGTAACTCAATAGTTGCGTTTTAACCTTTCCTGGGTTAGCGCCTTCTTTATCTATTTTATTGATGGCGACGATGATTGGAACATTAGCGGCTTTCGCGTGTTCGATCGCTTCTTTCGTCTGTGGCATGACGCCATCATCAGCGGCGACGACGAGGATGACGATATCCGTCACGCTCGCTCCACGAGAGCGCATCGCGGTGAAAGCTTCATGCCCTGGAGTATCGATAAAAGTAATCTTTTTTCCTTTATATTCTCTTTGATAGGCACCGATGGCTTGTGAGATGCCACCAACTTCGCTATCGACGAGATGAGATGAGCGAATAGCATCGATTAGAGTCGTTTTGCCGTGATCGACGTGCCCCATGATAGTGACCACTGGTGGTCGCTCTTTTAGATCCTTGGGATTATCGACGAATTCCATCTCTTCGAAATTCTCTTCTTTAACCATCTTTTCTTTTTTGAAATCGTAGCCGAATTGCAGACAGATGATGCCGATCGTCTCATCATCGAGATTTTGATTGATCGTGACCATCTTTTTGCTATCGACGAATAGAAACTTGATGATATCGGTCGCTGGAATATTCAATTGTTTTGATAGCTCCGCCACGTTGATATCGCCATGGTAGACGAAAATACCGCCGTTCAACTTGTTGCGTTCAGTCTTGTGCGAAGCATTCCCATCTTGGGGAATATTGCTCACGCGATGTGGCTTATTCGATTGATTCATCAACGTTCCTCCTTCAATTTATTTTTCAGCGCTTCCGCAGCTTTTTTATCGGCGATGCCTAGAAATGAAATATTTCCTTTTCCGAGCGCATTCGCTAATTCGTTTTTTGTGAACTCACTGATCAACTCTACTCCATAGTAGCGAGCTTTATCAGAGATTCTCTTCTTGGTATTGTCGCTGCTCTCATCGCTGAGAATGATGAGCGATATCTTATTCTTGGCTAGCAGAGTCATGACATTATCTCCGATGGAGATTTTGCGAGCGGAGTAGAGCAGACCGATGAAACCTAGAATTTCTTCTCTTTTCATAAGTGTTTTAGCAACTCCTCATATAGCGAGTCAGCGACATCGCAACTGAAGACTTTGTTGAGCAGATGTTTTTTCCTCGCCAACGTGATAGCATCTTTATTCTTAGCGAGATACGCGCCATGACCATTCGCTTTTCCAGTTGAATCATAGATGATCTCTCCTGAGCTGGTCTTGACAAGGCGAAGAAGCTCGCTTTTGGGAAGCATAGCATTCGTCGCGATGCATTTTCTCAACGGAACATTCTTCATGCTAGTAAACCTCACTACTTCTTCTCGTCCTCGTCATCATAGTACTTGTCGAACTCTTCATAGTCGATGTTTTCTTCGCTCTTATCAACCGCATCGGGATTATCCTTTGCAAATTCGCGAAGTTCCTCTTCGGTGTAGATATCCATCTTGACGATGTTCTTATCTTTGTTCTCATCGGCTTTTTCGTCTTTTTTAACTTCATCATCCGTGATTTTTCGTGGATGTTTAGCATTCTTCTTGAAGTCCTTATATTCCTTGAAATCCTTTTCGAAGGAAGATCTCTTCTTTTGCGATTCGAGCTCTTTCTCGAGCGATTCAAGGGTCGTTGTGGTCTTGACGACTTTCGTCTCAGGCTCCACCACTTTCTTTTCTTCTTTCACTTCGACGGCTGATTCCACTTTGGGCTCAGCGAGAGGAACGGAAACTTCAGCAGCTTTCTCTTCGATATGAACAGGCGCGACAGGATTAGCTTTCGCGCGCTCTTCTTCGAGTTTCTTGAGAGCTTCCATACGCTTGTTGAGCTTCGCATTTTTGTTGCGCTGCTCCTCTTCGGCGACAATCTGTGCGCTGGGAGTATAGGCGATGCCTT
>JBAZGG010000024.1:0-7311 GCA_041653015.1 Bacilli bacterium
GCGGAAATATTTCTGCGATCAACTTGTTGAATATTAAAAAGATTGGCAAAAGGAGAAATACAATGCAATGGTTTAAAGTTCCACAAAAAATCTATTTTGAACGAAACTCAATTCAATATCTGCGCTCATGCAAAGAGGTTGGAAAAGTCTTTATCGTCACTGATCACTCGATGGTCGAATTAGGCTTTTTGAACAAGATTATCGATGAATTGAATCAAAGGCGAAATCCTGTGACTTATCAACTATTCGCAGAGGTGGAACCCGATCCAGATATCGAGACAGTCCGCAAAGGCGTGGCGATTATGGAGCGGTTTAAACCTGACACCATCATCGCTTTAGGTGGTGGTTCTTCGATGGACGCCGCTAAAGGAATGTGGATTTTCTATGAGCACCCAGAAGTCAATTTTGACGATCTCAAACAAAAGTTTATGGATATCCGCAAAAGAGCATTTAAATATCCTGAATTAGGTCGGAAGAGCAAACTCATCTGTATTCCTACTACTTCCGGCACCGGAAGTGAAGTTTCACCATTCGCTGTCATATCTGATAAAGCGAATAATAAGAAATACCCATTGACCGATTATTCTTTAACCCCATCGATCGCGATTGTGGATCCTGAATTCACTACTAATCTACCAGCGAAAGCGACTGCCGAAACAGGCATGGACGTCTTGACGCATGCGATCGAAGCTTATACTTCTGTCATGGCGAGCGATTATACCGATGGTTTAGCTTTGCAGGCTATCAAATTAGTCTTTGATTATTTACCGCGCGCTGTCAAAGATGGAAAACACGATTTAAAAGCGAGAGAGAAAATGCATAATGCCGCGACTATTGCCGGAATGGCATTCGCAAATGCCTTCTTAGGTATGGCGCATTCTTTAGCTCATAAAATGGGTGGAGAATTCCATGGAGTTCATGGAAGGATCTGTGCTATCTTGTTGCCTCATGTCATCAGATATAATGGCGTGGCGCCAACCAAGTTGTCTCTCTGGCCTAAGTATGAAGAATACGAATGCGATGAGAAATATCTCAGCATCTGTAAAACGCTCGGCTTGAAAGTCAAAGGCAAAGAAGATGCTGCTGAAGTTCTTGCGCAAGCGGTCGCTGATCTGTGCAAAGATATCGGGCTCGATTTGAATTTTGCATCGATCGTTCCCGACGAGAAATTCTATATGAGCAAACTCGAGGAAATCGCCTATCTAGCTTTCGAAGATCAATGCACACCAGCCAACCCTCGCGTTCCTTTAGTCAAAGACATGATCTCGATTATGAAAGATGCCTATAAAGGTAATTAAACGCAAAAAAATAGAGAAACTGTCATGGAAATCCGTGGCAGTTTTTTGCTTTAAATCTGTCAACCGTGTTTTAAAAGACATGATTTTACGCTATTGTCATATTGAATATGAATAAACAAATCACCATTCGCCATGAAAGAGAAAGTGAATATCGCCTCGTCGAAGAGATGACAAGAGACGCTTTTTATAATGTTTATGCGCCAGGTTGTGTTGAACATTTCATTCTTCATCGCTTTCGTTCCCTTGCATCGTTCATCAAAGAATTGGATTACGTCTTGTTGGATGGCGATGAACTAGTCGCCCATATCATGTATGCCAGAGGAGAGATTAAATTGAGCGATGGAAACAGAAAACCTGTCATATGTTTTGGTCCGGTGAGCGTGAGGGTGGATAAGCAAAAACAGGGATATGGTTCATCGCTCATCAATTTTACTTTGAAGAAAGCGGCGCAACTTGGGTACGGTGCCATTCTCATTTGTGGCAATCCCAATTACTATCATCGTTTTGGCTTTGTCAGCGCCTCAAATTTTAATATTAAATATTATGGTCTTGACGACGAGAGTCTCGACACATCATTTTTCATGGCAAAGGAATTAAAAACAGGATATTTAAGAGGAAGTAGTGGCACTTATAAAGATCCTGAAGGTTACGAAATAAACGAGCGAGATGTCGATGAATTCGACGCGACATTTCCCAAAAAAGAAAAGAAGAGATTATCGACTCAAATCAGATAGTTAATTTTTGTTTTTTAGCAGTTATATTGTGGTTTTTATTTATCGAAATGCTTTGTAAAAATCGAATTTTGGTATAATATTTTTATCATGAAAAAAACATTTGTCTTAGCTCTAGTTCCTATTCTAATCTGTGCGAGTTGTTCTTCCTCGTCTGTCGATTTGTCTAACAGGATGATCACTTTTGAAGTGAATGGTTATTCTCTTCAAATGCCTTTAGGCAAAAATGATGTCTACTACGATGTGCCCACTCTCAACTGCGAGTTTAATACCGAAATTAAATTGATTGAAAATATGTCGTGTGACGTTTCAATCGATGGTGTTTCGATCAGCAAAAATGAAACTCAATCGTTTTTACTCGATGAATTATCTTCGGATAAAAATATTGAAATTGGTATTGTGAGCGGATCTGATAGCAAGACATTCTTTATAAGAACGTACGCTAGTTTTCTCCCTGAGATGTCCTCTGAAGGCGCATCGCTATATGAGGGCGATTACTATCTATCTTTTATGAGCAATACCTCCGCTATCGCTAAACTGAGCAAAGAAGGTAAACTCCTCTATTATTACGGCAAAGATGAAATCGCAAAAGATGGCGATGGTCTTTATATTGATTTTAAGAAACACACATATAGCAGCGGTCAAGTCCGCTATTCATATCATGAATCGCGACCTGATCAATTCTCGAATTTTAATCTCGCTGATTACGAGCCAGGCGAAAGAGTCGTTCTCGATGATCACTATCGCGAAGTGAAGCGCATCAGACGAGTTGGCTCCACTGATCGCTGTGGCGAAAATGACGCTCCTCTCGACGGCCATGATTTCATCCTTTTAAACGATAATCATTGGATATCGTCATCATATGTCAATCTTTTCGTCCATGATGTTCCGGCCGATTTGAATCCAAAATCAGATGGTGTCAGCCTCATCACCTCATACGTACAAGAAGTACAGAATGGCAATGTTGCCTTTGAATACTGCGCTTCAAATAATCCGGAGTTATATCGCTTAACCGATTCCTCTCATGCCGATTACGCCAACGCTGAATCGATATATCCCGATGCCTTCCATTTCAATTCGATGGCGATCGATCCAAACGACGAAAATATCGTTCTCTCATATGAGTATTTATCGACGATGATCAAAGTGAGTCGCGATACGAAACAAATCATATGGAAACTCTCTGGTGCGCAGGATGATTTCAATATGACATCAACGCAAAAAACATCATTTCAAAACTATGTGCGAATCACGGAAGATGGCTATCTGACGATTTTCAACAACGGATGTGGTTATAGCACTCCAAAAACCTCGGTTATCAAAATGCGCATAAACGAAGATACGATGAGAGTAGAAATGTATAAATCGTATTCGTCGGCAGGCCATTATTCCTCTCGAGGTGGTTCGGCGCAGCTTCTCGACAATACCAAAGATGTATTCTGTATCGGTTGGGGTGACAATTCCTCAGATGCGATCACCTATGCTGTCTCTGAAATCGATTTCAGCAAAACTGCTCCAGCGACCAGCTTCGCAATCGCCATTCCAAAAAAATTCTCTACCTATCGCGTTCAGAAATTTGCTTAATTCATTGTAATATGCGCTTTTAAGTTATACTTATTTTCCTTTTTGCTCGATTAATTATTGTTGGATAGAGATGGAAAATATCGGTAAATCAGTAAATGTTTATTGAAGGTTGTAAACGCTTTCATAAAATGATAGATTATTTAGGACGATAAATGCATATGCATTCATTACTACATTGGACATCAATCACATCGGAAAACTACATCTATGTGTTTTCATCGTGCTTGTGTCACTAAGGAGGACTTTTTATGTACAAAAGTAGTTATCTAAACAGCGTTCTCGCTGACGTCAAAAAGAAATATTCTTCAGAGCCTGAATTCCTTTCAGCGGTTGAGGAATTTTTTGATTCTATGGATTTTCTTCTCGCCAAAGATCCCAACATTGAGAAAAACGGCATCATTGAGCGATTGGTTGTTCCAGAAAGAACGATCACATTTCGTGTTTCTTGGGTTGATGATAAAGGCAAAATTCGCGTCAATACAGGCTATCGCGTCGAATTTAATTCCGCGATTGGACCTTATAAAGGCGGCATGAGATTTGATCCATCAGTCAATTTATCAATTTTGAAATTCTTAGGTTTTGAACAGACGTTTAAAAACAGTTTGACAGGGCTTCCGATGGGCGGTGGCAAGGGCGGTTCCGATTTTGACCCTCGCGGCAAATCGGATGCGGAAGTGATGAGATTCTGCCAATCATTCATGACGGAGTTATATCGCCACATCGGTCCTAATACGGATGTGCCAGCCGGTGATTTAGGCTTTGGTGCACGAGAGATCGGCTACATGTTTGGCATGTATAAAAAACTCGCCAACGAATTCACCGGTGTCTTCACCGGTAAAGGCGCTTCTTATGGTGGATCACTCGGTCGCCCAGAAGCGACTGGCTATGGTCTTCTCTACTATGTCGCCGAAATGTTAAAAGCTTATAAGAAAACGACGATTAAAGGTCAACGCGTCGTCATTTCTGGATGTGGCAAAGTTGGCGGTATGGCCGCTCTTAAAGCCAAAGAAATGGGCGCCAAACTCGTCGCGATGAGCGATATTCATGGTTACATCTATGACGAGAGTGGTCTCGATGTCGAATTCATCAGTGAATGCGCCAAAGCGCATGGTGAATTCACCGCCGATTATCAAAAGAAATATGCGAAGGCGAAATTCGTTGCTGATCCGCACAAGATGTGGGAAATCCCTTGCGATATCGCTCTTCCATGCGCCTGCCAAGGTGAGATTCATCTCGCCGATGCAAAGCTGTTGGTGAAGAATGGTTGCTATATGATCGTTGAAGGCGCGAATATGCCTACGGATGTGGAAGCTATTCGCTATCTCAACTCGATCAACTTCTTGTTTGCTCCTGGAAAAGCCAGCAATGCTGGTGGTGTCGCCGTTTCCGGCTTAGAGATGAGCCAGAACGCCATGCACCTATCATGGACATTTGAAGAAGTGGATGAAAAACTGCAAGGCATCATGAAAGACATCTTCCATAAATGCCATGAGACAGCGGTCAAATTCGGTCAGCCTACCAATCTCGCTCTCGGAGCGAATATTGCTGGTTTCCTCAAAGTTTACGATGCGATGATCGCACAAGGTATCATTTAATAATGAAAATAGATTCGATACACACGCCTCATATCCTTCTCCCAAAAAAGGGTGTTGATATGACTGCCTTTGCCGTTATCGCTTGTGATCAGTTCACTAGTGAACTCGATTATTGGGATTCATTAAAAAAAGAAATCGGGAACAAACCGTCGACTTTTAATATGATGTTTCCCGAAGCGTATTTAGGCAAGGTGGATGAGACGAAATACATCGCACAAATCAATGAGAACATCGATGCCTATCTCAAGAATGGTGTCCTAGAAGATATCGGCGAGTGTTTTATTCTCGTCGAGCGAAAGACACCATATACACCGAGGCGCCTCGGCATCATCATCTCTATCGATCTAGAAGATTATTCATATCAAAAGGGAGTGCGCTCTCTCATTCGCGCTAGCGAAGCGACAATCGTCGAAAGAATTCCTCCGCGATTGAAGATTAGGGAGAATGCGACGGTTGAGCTGCCACACATCCTTTTCCTCTTTGACGATAAAGATAAAGAAATAGTGGAATCTCTATATAAAAATAAAGATCGTTATCGATGCGTCTATGATTTTGAACTCAACAAGGGCGGCGGACATTTAAAAGGTTATGAGATCACCGACGTCGAAAGAGTGAAAAAACAGTTTTATTCATTGCTCGAAAAAAATAATAGCAAACTTCTGTTCATCGTCGGAGATGGAAATCACTCGTTAGCCACAGCGAAAGCTCATTGGGATAAAATTAAAATTTCTCTCAGCGAGAGCGAGCGTAAAATCCATCCGGCGCGCTTTGCGCTCGTGGAAGCGATCAAC
Source organism: Bacilli bacterium (assembly GCA_041653015.1). Classification (GTDB taxonomy): domain Bacteria; phylum Bacillota_I; class Bacilli_A; order RFN20; family CAG-826; genus JBAZGG01. Next base: position 6,000 of record JBAZGG010000024.1, read on the forward strand.
CTCTATGATGAAGGTTTGGCGTTCGAACCGATTCATCGCATCGTCTTTAATGCTAAGGAAGACTTTCTACCCGAATTAAAAAAACGACTAGATGGTAACTTTGTTTCACATGTCTATTCGCGTGGTGGCAAGGATGTTCTCAAAATGCCATCAAATGCTCCACAAGCCTATAAGATTATACAAGGTTATATCGACGAATATTTGAAAGCGCACCGCGACGTGAGCGTGGATTATATCCACGATGTCTCACATCTCATCGAAGTGTCAAAGAAGAATCCTGGCTCGATTGCGATTGAGATGCCAGCCTTAACGAAGGGTGATGTTTTCACCTATATCGCGAATGACGAAGTATTGCCGAAGAAATCATTTTCGATGGGCAATGCGAAAGAGAAGCGTTATTATCTCGAATCAAAGAGAATTAAATAATAATAACGGAAAAGGAGAAAAAAATGAAAAGAATCTACAATTTCTCTGCTGGACCAGCTGTTCTTCCCGAGGACGTCCTCAAGCAAGCAGCAGCAGAGATGCTCGATTACAAAAATTCGGGCATGTCGGTCATGGAGATGTCTCATCGTTCCAAAGTCTATCAAAGCATCATCGATGAAGCGGAAGCGGATTTGCGCACCTTGCTAAAAATCCCCGCCAATTACAAAGTGCTTTTCTTGCAAGGAGGCGGCACAACACAATTTGCGATGGTGCCGATGAACTTGCATAAATCTGGCGTCTTTGACTACATTCAAACCGGTCATTGGACCAAGAAAGCTATCGAAGATGCCGTGCGATATGGTGAAGTGCACGTCATCGCGAGCAGCGAAGATAAGAAATTTGCCTGCATTCCAAGTTTAGATCACTTAAAAATCGATAAGGATGCTGACTACGTCTATATCTGCGAGAACAATACCATCGTCGGTACAAAATTTAAAAAATATCCTGAGACAGGAAGTGTTCCGCTCGTCTGCGATTCATCTTCGTGCTTCCTCTCTGAACCGATCGATGTTTCAAAATTTGGTCTTATCTTTGCGGGAGCGCAAAAGAATGTTGGACCAGCTGGTGTCACCATCGTCATCATCCGCGAGGATCTTCTCGAAAGAGAACCGGTTGCGGCTACACCAACCCTACTTCGATACAAAATCAATGTCGAAAACGGATCGATGTATAACACTCCTCCAACCTATGGTATCTATATCTGCGGTCTCGTCTTTAAATGGTTGCTCAGCCATGGCGGTCTAGAAGCCATGAAGAAACGCAACGAAGAAAAAGCTAAGATTCTCTATGACTTCATCGATCACAGCAAGATGTTCAAAGGCTCGGT
>JBAZGG010000025.1:0-7017 GCA_041653015.1 Bacilli bacterium
CATAAAAAACATATATAGGCCAATTATAGAAATACACAAATGCAAAATAACCAAAAACTGATAAACAAATGCAATATAAAATAGATGGTTTTTTGCGAATAATAAAAAACATAATGACGCCGATTTCAATACCATAAAGACAGGTATATATAAATTGCGATGCATGATAATTAAAGATATAACCGCCGATTGCTAGCAATGATTTGTTTGTGCAATTTTTATCAATACACAATAAAAAAATCAAGCTGATTAGAATGATTGCCAATAAAAAAAAGCATAGAACTATAAATGATCGCTTGCTTGAAAGATATTTAAGTTTCATTTGCAATTAGTTTATCCGTTTCTTCAAAGTCCATCGCATTTTTGAATACAAATGTAATCGCCTCGCTAAATTCTGCTTGGCTTCTTGTGTCCTTGATTAAAACGTTATTATTGGAATAAAACTTTGCAAATTCAACTCCATTGATATTGATGATTTCTTTAACAATCATGTTCTTTCTCGATTATGGCAATTCAGTAATGCCTTTAATTTTGGATGCGTATGTGATCCAATTGGTGGCGGCTTTATAAGAATCGACTAAATTATCAGGAACATAGACAAATCCTGTCGTTGGCGATGTGGCAATAGGACACACATCGAATGCATTAACATTCGACAATGTTGCAACTTGATTCTTTCTTAAAATTAAAGTTGTCAAACCTGTGCCGAATGCTTGAGCATCAATTTGCGTGCAAGAAGGCAGATCAAGATACACAATTGCATTGCTTTGCCGAAAAGCAAATTCATGAATAATTGTCGCTTTTGGCAAATAGATCGTATTGTTTGAACTCGTGCAACTTAATGCTCCACAATTTCTAAAAGCATTTGTTGGCACTTCAGTTAAAAGTGGCGCATAAATCTTATTCAAACTTCCTGAATTCATAAATAAATTAACAATACTTGTCACCATATTTTTGGCATATAAACGTTGTGTGCTTAAATCAAAGTAAGATTCTCCTACTTGTTTAATTGATAAAGGTTGGATGACTTTTGCCATTTTAGATACCTCTTGCTAGGAGAAATGCAATATCGACTACGATACTTGCTATTGGCAAAGTTTTAGCTTCAAATGTAATCGTCTCTGATTCAGTTCCTGTTGTTGCCGATACAAATATTTCAGCGGCTACCCAATTGTCACTATCAGTTCGTGTTTTTGGCGAAGGCATGATTAAATCACTAGTTGTTAAAGAAACACCCACAATTGTTTTCTGTGCAAAATAAGTATGAGTATTATTATCTAAAATCCAATCGCTCGTTGCGATAGTTATTTCTTTTGAAACGTTTAATGTTTTACTACCATATTCAATCGCTGTTTTTGAATAGTCATCATGTGATGTGCCAACATCAGGACTGCCCTGTGTTGCGGCATCATATTGAATATTCACATAATATTGGTATGCACTATCAAAAATGGTAGGGAATGCGATATAATCGCCATTTTGTGGATCAGTTTTCAAAGATGTGAAATCAATTTGTGTTCCGCCTTGTCTTTTTGAAATGCCAACTGCTGTGCCTTTGAAACCGATATGATTGACATTCGTTGTTGCATAAACATAAAGCAATTCGTTTGATTCCGTAATTGTATGATTGAAACTTATTAAAGTTCCTGTCAAGACGATACTTTCTGAAGTTTCATCAGTGGCAAAACCGATCGTAGTATGTGTAGGTAATTGTGATTGAGCATCTCCATATCGACCTGAATATTCCCAATAATGATGACCTTGTGAATCTACTTTTCTAATCAGTTCCATTTCTGATTGCGACACGATCGTTGGGGTGCTTTCATCGGCATCGAATAAAACTAACTGATTGCTATGAGGCAATGTGGCACTTTCGGTATAAATACGAATGTAAACATCATCATTATTATCATAAGTAAATAGAATAGGATTCGTGATTGAGTTGGATAAGTTCCAAGTGTAGTCATCGGTAATGTAGGCAAAAGTTGTATTCAATGCCAACGAACCACTAATTCCTGCATTTCTAATTTGCCAATCGGCAGTTGTCAATGATTCCCAATCTTTGGCAACAATTCTTAAATAAGCGACACCACCACTTCTAATATTTGGAATGGTATCAACTCTTATCCAAACAGGTTCAAAGTTAGTTTCAAAATCGCCATTGATAACACCATAATAGTAATTTTGAGGCATATTTTCTAAAGTTGTGATTCTTGTATCAAGCCCTTTTATCGGTTTTACAACACCACCATCTGCCCAAGAAATCACACCTTCTAGTCCTGTGATCGTTAAAGCCGCTAATTAATCAGAATTGGCTTTACCTTCATCGCCATAAAAAGCGGTGGTGTGTGTATAGCCAAGACCCAATGCTGGATTCAAAGCAATTAAAATATCGATAAACTGATCATGAGGTGTCGTTTCACCAAAAACATTTGCACGATATGTCAAATTTGTGTTTTGAACGATGAATAATTGATTTTCACTGACAACAACTCCTGTATCAGTCCATGTCGATGCTGTTCCGTTGTTGCAATATAATTTATAGAAATAATAACCACTAGAAAGTGTTCTAGGAAATCGAACTGCAATAAAGACATTTCTTTCGCTAACCCCACTACTAGGGAATGGGCCTTCAGGTAAATATGTTGAAGTTCCAAAAAGTAAATAAACATCTTCATAGGAATTTGGAATATATTGTGAAGGAATTTTTGAATTGGCATCTAATGGTGCGACACCATTTGCCGCACCTTTTGTTGAAAGTGGAATAAATGTTGATGATAGATTGAGAGTGGATTCAACTGATTCTCCACTCCGACGATTGATTTTTACTTTTAATGTCGTTCCAGCGATAGTTAAAGCAACTGAAGCGACATCTTGATCATCAGTTCCTGTCATCGACATTATTTCGTATGGATCTTCCCTAGAAAATAATAAGATACCTTCTTTTAAGACCAGTGTAATATATTCATTTTCGCTGCCTGAAATATATGCTAAACAAAAACCTGATGTTTCCCAATCGCCTTCATAACTTAAATTTAAAGTGTATAAGGCATTAACATTTGTCACTAATTCAACAATTCTTTCACGATTATTAACCACTTCGCTTGTCAAATTATAAACAACACCTGTGACACGATTTATTCTAGTAATTAAATCATTGTATTGGTCGACCGTAATGTTTGGAAATTCATCATAAACCGTCTGTTCGATTGGAAACTTAACCATACCACTACAAACAATATTTGAATCGCTATCATATAATCGAATAGTCAATTTGGCTTGCCCATAAACCGCCGTTAGCCAAGGGTCATCAAAAAGAAAATGATATCCTGAATAAGCATGTCCATTTTGCGTAAAATCAATTGGTGTCAAACCGCGATAAGGACTAGTTGTTCCATCAGGTCTTTCGATTGCTAGTTCAGCTGAATAACTGCTTGTATCAATTCCATCAAAATATGCATAAACATGATCGACATTGACATTACCTTGGCGAATTGGCGGATTTAAATCATAATTCGACAATGCACCATTTCTATTAAAATATATATACATTTCAGTTTTCCTCTATATTTTCATTATACATACCACATTATGAAATTTCAATTTCAATTTGGTGAGTGATTTCTTCATTCAATATTTTAATCGCTCCTCTTAAAGGCACATTGTCAACGAATGTTGTCTGTTTAATATTGCCAATCGGCACAGAAGTATTATTTTTAGAAAACACTCTTTCATCACGTTCTTGTAGAATATTGAAGTAGATATAATTAGTATTTGAGTTGACTGCCAAAATAACCTCATCATTATCATTCACAAGTGCCCATGATTTGGTATTGCTTGGCAAACTCGACTGCAGTTGCAGAATTGCCGAAGTCGTTGATAAATGTTGCACTTGGTATTGAATCGCTGACACACTTCCTTTTGGCGATAAAACATTATTATTAGGGTAAGTTTCAGTTGTCGAAGTATATATTTTGAAATTTGGCAAATATCTTTTCCATTGGAAATTATGAAAATATAAAGGAACTTCGCGACCGAATTGTGTTTTTGAACGATTATCTTCGACATCGTTCCAACCATAAAGAACTGATCCAATGAATAATGTTGTCAAACCAAAAACAGAGCCGTCGGCATTTATATACAATTTTTCACTTTCATCCCATGTATAAATAACTTCTTGACCATCGGTTGATTTGATCGCATGCATGAGATAATAATTTCCTGATAAGTCTTTAAACATATGATAATATGCCGTGAAAAATGTTTGATTTGGATAGAATGATTCCAAAATGTAATTATCTTCATAATAGTCATGAATTTGAATATTAGCCGCATTGATAATTTGAGCTGGATAAACGTCATTGATGTCCTCGCCATAAATCTCTTGTGTGATTGTGTCATTATCAACGTGTAGCGTAATTTCAGGTTTGACATTATTATAAAGTGGTTGATTCTCTAGGAACTTTTTAGTGAAAATAATATTTTTGGTGTCTGTGCAGAATTCGAGTTGAGTTGTTAAAGCGATGATCTCACGATTATCTTTCTTGTGATTATTCTCAATTTCCAAACGATATTCGCCAACGAACGCAGACACGAGTGGTTTTTGATATGATTTATTTCTGCGATTAGTGCTAATTGTTGAGCTATTATCGTTTGCAGTAAAAGTCGACCATATAAATTCGCCATCTGCTGCATCTAAATAATTGCAAAAACGAATTACCATTTTGTCAAAATTAGCGTTTGAATCGCAATATGGCAAAATCGTATTTACAGAGTAATTATCAACAATCGATAATCTAGTTCCGACCGAGTAGTTGTCTTGCAAATTGAATGTTAAAATAATTGAGTTGCCGAAAATCTCATTTGATAAATCGCTTTGATAACCAAATCCCCACTTAAACGCTTGAGAAGTGTCTAACGTAGGAAATCTATCAGTTCCTTTTTCTGTATAAAGAACTAGTGTTTTTAATGAGAAATCTCCTGAATTGGTTTGACAAGCACACGCTAAATTATAGGCGATTTGTGAATCAATCTGATAGGACAAAGTTTCATATCTTCTCTCAAAAGATAATTCGCAGTAATATTTAATATTGTCTAATTTGGTTAAAGCATCTTTTGATGACATTATTTGCCAACTACGTTTTTTGCTTTTTACGGCAGTAAAATAATTTTGAAGTATATAATTTTTAGTGAAATAAGCAACTAATTTAATCTCGGCATCAAAATATGAAATCTCTCTTTGAAACAGAACCTCATCATTTAGTGTATCGCCTAATTTAGGTAATTCACTCTCCGATGCAAAAGTTCCATATCGTTTATGAATCTCATTGCCAAGACGATTTATTTTTAAATATTCAAAAATGCCCTCGTTTGATAAATCAACGAACGAATTTGATTGTTGATTAAATACTCGATTATTGAAAAAGTCTTGTTCGTTAGTTTTTCCAACATTCACACAGACATCGTTCAAAGTTTCATATTCAACTTTGAAATAACCTTCATAATTGAAAGTATAAGTCAAATCTAATCTCCTGCGTTCATCTTCAAATGTGGAAGCTAGAACACTGCAGAATTGATTATTCAAAGGAATTAAAATTTGTAAATCTTGTGGCACAAATCCACTGATTATTTTTGTTCCACGCGTATAATAAATATTAAATTGTATATATTCTTTATAAATTGGATTATCAGGTGGCAACATATACCAATTTTGTGTAATTAAATATTCCTTTTTTAGAAGTTTATAAGCATCATATTCCATAACTCTTTTAGTGATATCAACTTCACTATAAACCCAACTATCGCCACCTGGTTGAGTTGAACCACCTAATCTAAAGGGCAAGCTGCCACAATAGGTTATTTTTTTAATTGAATAAATAGGTTTACTCGTTTCGAGTTGAACATTGCTCGTCGTTAAAATGCCTTCACTCGAATTTCTAAAACCGACATACTCGACAACTTTTGTTGTCTTTTTTCCTATTGCTTGTTGAAGATTCAATGTCAATTCGCCGATTGCATCTTGCGAGCCACTTGATCCTGTTTCTGTTTTAAATATTGATTCATTTAATTCATGGCCACGAATTGTCAAATCATAATAAGAGATGACATTCCCTTTCAAAACAACAATGCAGTCGGCAACTAAAAATAAATCGTTCAAAACTTCACGCAATGTTGGCTTATCCCATTGCATTTCAGGGCAATCGATGGTGCTAAATTTGTCATAAACTTTTTGATCGATCGTGAATTTTGCTTTCCATTCCCATTGTCCTAAACTCGAATAGACACGAATTTTAGGAGAATATTCGCTAACAAATCTATATATTTCATCATAAACTTTAATCGGTTCAACTGATGAATCCAATGATTGAGTTATTGAAACACTAGGCAAAGTGATTCTTTCTAATTCTTTTGTTTCACTAAAAGTATTGACCTGATATTTGAATTCGTTTGTGTTTCCATAACTTGAAACGTCATAAAGATAGGCATCAACTAATTGTGTTTTAGTTTCGATGTTCGTGCCAGCAAATATAAGAGTTTGAAAATCTTTTATATTTATTTTTCCTATATTCGTAAAAACAAAAACACCTGAATCCAATGTTTCGCCTAAAACGTCCGTATAAACTGCACCATCTTTAATTGCGATGTTGCTACCATTATTTATTGAAATTGTATAAGACATTATTCGTTTCCTCCACGTGATCCATCGATTAAAGAATTACCACTTCTCTGTCGCAATAAATCTTGGTTTATGTTTGATTTATAGACATCAATAAAGAAAGAAGCGGTATTCATGCCTTGTTTTATTGCAACACCTGCAATCGCGATGATTCCACCATAAATACCACCTGCGGCAAAGCCACTAACAACCATTGTTGCATCCTCAACAATCGAAGTGGCGGTTTCGAGTTGCTGTTGCATAATATAATCGCCTGTCAAATTACCAACATTGGCGATACCATAATTGATACTTCTTTTCAAAGTTGAAATTGCGAAATTTTGAAACGTCGAAATTGAAGC
>JBAZGG010000026.1:0-6553 GCA_041653015.1 Bacilli bacterium
CTGTATCCCTTTCAAAAAATGTAAAAATTCTCGGATTCAATATGCCGAAAATCATGTTCAAAGAAGCTCGATATGTCGAGCTGATCGGGAAGATGCGGCTTTCGCATTTTCGCAACATTACAAACTTAGAATTTCGACTTGTAGAATGTCGAAAAAGTCAGTAATGGTCGAATTTTTCTTCACGTGTGTAAGCGCTTGCAAAAAGTATTTGCATTGATTAGCGATAAAAGTTAAAATAATTATGGTTATAGAAAAGGAGGAAATATTTTTGAAAAAATCATTAGTTCTATTACCAGTATGTATGCTACTACTCGCAGCTTGTGGTGGAAACCCGTCTGTATCAGGTTCTGCGCCAGTTTCAACACCAAGTACCAGTGAAGGGCCTAGCGCTAGCGTAAGCGTCGAGCCATCTGTCTCTGATACACCACGTCCAGTGGATTATGTTTCAATCCCTGATGTCATTGCTGCTTCCGCTAATACAATCGTTACTACGCGTGGGTATTTTATGGGTCACAACAATAAAACAGCACCAGTTTCAGGAGTTGATTTTTACAACTCTCTCTACATCGCTGATGGAGATGATTGGTTGCAAATTTACAAAGTTCTTCCATCAGATATGCCGGCGAATATGGTCATCGGTGAAACAGTTCTTGAAGTCACAGGCAAAGTTGCTCACTATGCAAAGAATGGTTCCACAACGTATGAAATAGGCTTTATCACAAGAATGGAAATTGTTGTTGATAGCCAAGTTGAAGTTCCTGAATTTACACCAGTTACTGCTTCAACAGGTGCCTTGTCACAGTCTATCATCAATTGCGGATATGAACTTGAAGGTGTCACAGTGGCATCACTGAGTGCGAATTCTTATGGTAACGTAACTATCACATTTACAGTTGGTTCAACAACCTATACTCTTTATTTGGATAGCCGCTATACTGATGTGTCCGTTACTGCTATTTCAAGTTTGGTCGTCGGCGATCACTTCAGTTGTAAAACATTCGTCGGTGCTAATACGAGCGCCAATCCTGCAACATATCAATTCGTGTTTGCTCTCGATTTTGTTCGCACAGCTGCTTAATTAGCAATCATAATTAGGTAAAAAGAGAGATTGGTTAATTCCAGTCTCTTTTTTCTTTTTTTTATTATCTGAAACATTTAGAATAAATGCATGGATGTGTGTGTAGCAGACACCAAAAAGAGTCGTCTTCTCCTTTTTTTAAAGGAATACTACCCTCTTTTAATCCTTTTTTTAATCGTTTTTGGACTATCTTTTTTAGCTAGCACAGTTTATCTAGACGATGATTATTTCAAATCCGTTTTTGAACTCGATTGGAATTATGATATTTTTGCTTTCATGAATGATCACTATCACACGTGGTCATCGCGTTTGATTATTGAACCGATTACTGTTTTATGCTTGGAGATTCCATTGTTGTGGCGATTCGCCCAAGCTTTAATAACCACTCTTTTTGCGTATTCTCTATATCGAATAGTGGGTAAGAAGAATGTTTTTATTCTTTTGTCTGCGTGTTTAATCTCTCTAATCTATCCTCTCGTCTACAATTATGAGATGGGATTTGTGACGACCAGTCAAAACTATCTTTGGACGATGGTTTTGTGCCTCTACATAACGAGTTTATTAATCAGGCAATATCGAAATGAAAAAGTGCCTCTATACTCTTTGATATTGGCCTTGTTAGCTTCGCTATATTGTACGAATGAAGAAGTGATGGCGGTGGCGACGCTAGCGATCGCTCTCGTCTTTTCGATCATCTTTTATTTGAGGCGAGAGAAGTACTGGTTGAGCTATGCTGTGCTGTTGATCGCTCTGATCGAATTGATCTTTGCTCTGACTTGCCCCGGCAATCAAGCGCGGTATGATGCCTCTGTCGCAAGCTTTTTTCCTTCTTTTAACGATGTGAACTTTTTTAGCAAGATTGCGATTGGCTATTATCGAACGAGTGCCTCATTTGTTTTTGCGGATAATTGGCCGATGATCCTATTGCTATCATGCCTCTGCATCCTCGTTCTCATAAACAAGAAAACGCCTCTGTGGTTGAAAATAATCTCTTTTATTCCCGCTCTTGCGGTGGTGACCTTTGGCCTCGTCATTAAATATGTGCCATCGGAAAATTCGCTTTGCGATTGGGTGTGGAATTTTGCTTATGCTATTGAGAACACAAGAGCTGTTCCTGACATGAGCAATCCCGCTTTCTATATCCCTTGTCTCGCTTTTACGATTATTCTATCGATCGTCATCGTCGATATCATCTCTCTATATCGCTTCAGATGGAAAGGCTTAGTGCTCATAAGCATTTTAATGCTTGGTCTGGGGACGCAACTGGGTTTATCGCTATCTCCCTCCAGCGCGTTTACTCTCGCCTTCTCATCCCTGGCGAGCGGAAATGTCTATACGCATCGAAGCGAATCATTCTTTGCGATGCCGCTGCTCATCCTCTCGATATTATTGATCAAAGATATCATGCTGTGTCAAAACAAAAAAATAATCTATTCCTTTTCCATCTCGTTATCACTGATCACAATCATTTGTTTCGCGCTATATTCTATCGATTGTCACAACGTCGGCGCATTGCTCATTTAAGATAATAAGTTAGGAAATATTTCCTATCTTATCTATGCTATAATTAACCTATGCCAAAAGATCTTTTAGTCAATGGTGGCTATCCACTTCACACGTTTGATGATGTGAAGGATATTTTTGAGATATACATATCGAATAAGAGTGATCGCGAGATGGTTAAACAAGCTTACCTTCTAGCTAAAAAAGTTCATGCCGAACAAGTGAGAAAATCAGGCGAGCCATATATCCATCATCTGATCGAGGTCGCTTATATTTTAGCTTCGCTTCAAGGCGGTCCATCGACTCTGGCTGCCGGCTTTTTACATGACGCTGTCGAAGACACAGAACTCACGGTCGAGGAGATTAAAGAGCAATTCAATGACGATGTCGCCAAAATTGTGGAGTCATTGACGAAGATTCAACGATTGAAGCTATCGCATCGCACCGATGCCGATTTCGAAGCGGAAGATCATCGAAAGATTTTCTTGGGGATGGCCAAAGATGTTCGCGTCATCATCATCAAACTCGCCGATCGCTTGCACAATATGAGAACTTTAGATTCTCTTTCCGAAGAGAGACAAGTTGCTCTAGCGCGAGAAACAATCGACGTTTTTTCTCCAATCGCTCACCGCCTTGGTATCTATATCATCCAGAGCGAACTCGAAGATTTATCTTTGAAATATCTTCATCCGACAGAATATGCCGAAATCAAATCTCTCGTCGATAAAAAGACGCGCAACCGCGAAAAGTCGTTAGAGGCCTTAAAAAAACGAATCGCCGATATTCTCTTTGAAAAGAAGATACCTGTGGCCGGTCTCGAATCGCGCATTAAATCGATTTATTCAATCTATAAAAAAATATATATTAAGGGTCATAATTTTGATGACATCTACGATGTTCTAGCGATTCGTGTCATCACCGAAACAGAGATTAATTGCTACGAGATTTTAGGTATCATTCACGCGACCTATAAACCGATTCCCGGAAGATTTAAAGATTATATTGCAATGCCTAAACCAAACATGTATCAATCTCTTCACACCTGTATTATTTCGGGCGATGGGAACATCTTTGAGATTCAGATTAGAACAAAGGATATGGACGAAGTTGCGGAAACGGGCATCGCTGCGCATTGGCGATACAAAGAAGGAATGAATTACAATCCGAAAGAAGAACAGCGCCAAATCGAAGAGAAGCTTCATTGGTTTCGCGATTTAGTCGCCATGAGCGACGAACAAGATGGCACCGCCCATGAATACATGGAAGCGCTGTCGCACGATATCTTTGAGGCTAATGTTTATGTTTTTACTCCTTTGGGGAAAGTCATCGATTTGCCGAGTGGGGCGACGCCTCTAGACTTCGCTTACAAAATTCACACGAGAGTTGGCGATCAAGCCGTCGGCGCCATCGTCAATGGTCAGATGGTCCAACTCAATACCGTTTTAAAAACAGGCGACGTCGTCGAGATCAAAACTTCTGATCACTCCAATGGTCCGAATGAAGGTTGGCTCAACATCGCCACAACCGCTTCGGCCAAATCACATATTCGCAAATTTCTTCAAAAGAAGAATGCTGATTTTGTGAAAGACGATCGAATCGTTAAAGGGAAGCAATCATGTCTCGATGCATTTAAAGATCGCGGTATAGAAGAAGCGGAGATGATGGAACTGCTCTCCAGCGAAAAAGTATTGAATTTCTATAGCGCAGAGAATGTTGATGAATTATTCTTGATGACCTATAATCGCAATCCTGCTCCCAGCGCGATCATCGAGCTTTTAAACATTCATAAAAAAGAGAGCGCTGTAAAACTTGAGCGCAAGAGCGCGAATGATAATACTTGTCCGATCGATGTCGGCAACGCTGGCAAAGTAGCGATCACATTGGGAAGTTGCTGCACGCCGATTCCAGGAGATGATATCGTCGGTTACATCACCAAAGGTAAAGGTATTACGGTTCACCGTGTCAACTGCCCTAATATCACCAATAAAACAGAGCGTTTAATCAATGTGTCGTGGAAAGAAGATCTGGGGATGTCATCATATCCTGTCGACATTCAAATCGAGTGCTCGGATAGAAGCAATCTCCTCGTCGATATCATGTCGGTTTTGAACTCACATAAAGTTGGAGTGACCGCTGTCACTGCAAAGCTTCATTCCTCGACTGCGACGACGATGATCTATGCCACGATACTCGTCAGCGATTCAAAACGCCTATCCGATGTCTTCAATATTCTCGTCAACATTTCGAGCGTCTACGAAGTTAAGCGCGTAATACACTAGTGATTGCGAGCCATAACTACAATTTATTGGTTTGACCTTATAGTGACTAAACACTATAATTACATAAGAAATATGGAGGAAAAATTCGCCCATGGAAATTAACCCAGTCAAAGGTACGCACGACGTCGTTGAAGAAGAGGCGTTGGCCTATCAAGAAATCGAAAAAATAATGCGCAGCGTGGCAGAAGTCTATGGCTTTAACGAATATCGCACTCCAGTTTTAGAATACAGCGAACTTTTTTCTCGTTCCGTCGGCGAATCGAGCGACATCGTCAGAAAAGAGATGTATACATTTTTAGACAAAGCTAATCGCTCGGTGACGATGCGTCCGGAATGGACGGCATCGATCGTTCGCAGCATCGTCTCGAATAAATTATATGCGACGAAAGACTTGCCGATCAGGGCTTATTATATGGGGCCATCATTCCGCTATGAGAGACCGCAAGCGGGGCGCTATCGCCAATTCAATCAGTTCGGCGTTGAACTCATCGGAGAAAAGAATCCATATTACGATGCCGAGATTATTGTTTTAGGCTATTCTATTCTGCGCTTTTTAGGCTTTCAAGACATCACCTTAAAAATCAATACGTTGGGCGATGATGTTTCGAAATCAGCATATCAAAAGGCGATTAAAACCTATTTTGCAAAACATATCGACAAGATGTGCGATGACTGTAAGGAAAGACTGCAGATCAATCCTCTTCGCATTCTTGACTGCAAGGTTGAAGAAGATCAAAAAATTGTGAGAAAGGCGCCAAAAATGTCGTCATATTTGAACGAAGAATCTCGCGATTACTTTAATAAAGTAACTACTCTGCTCGACAATATGGAAATCCCTTTTGAAATCGATGAGACATTGGTCAGGGGTTTGGACTACTATTCCGACCTCGTATTCGAGTTTCACTACCTCGACAAACAGAAAAAGTCCATCGGCGCTTTAGGCGCTGGAGGTCATTACGACAAACTCGTCAGCGAGTTAGGCGGTGGTCCTTTACATGGAGTCGGCTTCGCTTTTGGCGAAGAGAGAGTCTATGAAATCTTAAGGCAAGAGAAGCTCATTCCTGATCTACAAGAGCGAAGTGATATCTATGTGATGAGCATCTCTAAAAATGAATTGGATTACGCTTATGATATCGCGATGAGACTGCGCTTCAATGGCTACCGAACGATCTGCAATTACTCCGATAAAACATTGAAATCGCAATTTAAGACGGCGACGAAGCATAATGCCTACTTCGCGGTTATCGTCGGCGAAGAAGAAGCCAAAAATGAGACCTTTAATATCAAAAATCTCGCTACTCAAGAGCAACAATCAGCAAAGCTGAAAGATTTGCAAACAGTAGTGGATAAACTATTTGAAGAGATAGAGATCGAAGAGCGAGAAGTCGCGGAAGCTGAGGAATAATTTATGGAAAGAACATGTCAAAACACGGAATTATCTTTAAAAGATGTCGGACGTGAAGTGACCCTGGTCGGATGGTGCGCGAAGAAGAGGAATCTAGGCGCTTTGACATTTATCGATTTAAGAGATCGGAGCGGAATCATTCAGATCGCCATTCGCGATGATGTCTCGATACCGGATGTCAGAAATGAATATGTTTTACAAGTCTTTGGCAAAGTCGTAAAGAAAGATGTTCCAAACAAGAATCTTAAAACGGGCAGCATCGAAGTGGTGGCATTTAAAATCATCGTC
>JBAZGG010000027.1:0-6475 GCA_041653015.1 Bacilli bacterium
CGTATTCCGAAACATTATAGAACAATCCTTGTCCAGCCGTAGCGTTATTGCCAAATTGCAATTCACCACCGACGGCTTTTGCCATAACACCGCGCAACGAATACACAGTGCCAGTGCCATAATATCCATTTGTATAGGAAGTGACAAGACCAAGGCTTGTCGTAGTAATTGTCTTAGCAGTCGTCGATACGTCCTGTCCAGAAACGGTCAAGTCGATATAGTCGCTCTTTGTATTATCAGCGACCGATGTCGCTGTCATTCTCACAGTGCCATTCGCTAACGGCATAATCTTTCCAGCTGAATCGATAGCGGCAACAACCTCGTTTGAGGATGACCATGTGACTGTTTTGTCAGTGGCATCTGCCGGTAATACTGTCGTAGTTAATGTCAGCGTTGTCCCCACAGTCATTTCAGTGCTTTCAGGATCTTCAACGGTAACCGATGTAACAGCCACGAGAGGTGCGTCTTTATAGAAAGAAATCTTATCCAAATAAACGATACCATTAGTGGTCGATGTATTTGTGCAAGTAAAGTAGACTTTAAAATATGAACCACTTGGCCAAACGGTTGTCGAATTTGCTGTTTGATAAGCGGTTGATGGAGCAAAGTCGTAGGTAACAGCAACTGTAGGTTTCACGAGATTAGTTAATGATGAATCGTCTATTTGAGTGGTCAACGCAGCATCAGAATAAACTTTCACGCCGTAATTAGTAACAGACATAGTTCCAGCGGATAATGTTCCGACCATAAGGGAAACACTAACTTTGTTGATGGCTTCACCCATTGCGGCAACGTTATTCACATAAACAGGATTGGCAGTTGCTAATGTCGCTGATTTGCCACCTAATCTGATGTAAGCCCAGCCACCATTGTTGTTCTGTCCACCAAAGACATTCCAGTCAGTTGCATATGCCCATGAATCAGAATAGCCAGTATGAGCTGTTGCCTTTGTCGTGAAATCACATGTCGAATAAAGAGTGCTAGCAGCGCTTGTTTGAATCTCGCCATGAGCGAGAAAGGAAACACCGACGCCGACAGCCATTGCGCCTGTCGCAACTAAGAATCCAATCTTCTTTAGAATTTTCATTTTTAATCCTCCAATGAAATTATTTTTTCGCTATCATTGCACACGCATATGATAACAACACACGTCAATATTATAAAGTATTGGGGAAGGTCATTCAAATGTTTTTTATGTTTTATATATAAAGCGCGGTGAAAGTAACGCCAAAAAGTGCGGTGAAAACGAGTGAAAAACTAAAATTGGCATTTATGAACAAAATTGCTGAGAAAGGACACAAAAATCTTTTTCGTGAAAAAATACATGAAAAAAATGTTCAAAATGTCAGGCCTTAATCACAGTGACAATGGCATGAGCAATCATGATCTTCTTCTTCATCATCGCAACAACAAGTCGATTCATTTTTTTGTTCGAGTTTATTTTTAATAAAAGCATTGACGATGTCATCTGTCTTGCCACTATTGCCGGAGTATACTTTGATCTTATAATTTTCTAAGAAGGCGATAGCGCCATCGCCGATGCCGCCACAGATGACGACTTCAACTTTTTTCTTGGCGAGAAATTCGCCGAGAGATGAGTGACCTTGTCCATCGGTAGAAACGATCTCTCTTTTTACAATTTTCTTATTATGGATAGTATAGATGGCAAAGCTCGATGTCTTGCCGAAATGTTGAAATACTTCTCCGCTATCAAATGGTACAGCTACGATCATCTTTATATTCTCCTTTTTAACGATACTACTCTATATGCCACAATCATAAATTTCAATCGATATGATTAAAAATAAAAAAAATATGCGAATTTCTCTATGCTCAACATATCTATTCATTGAACAAATGCTGATATCTTAATTGATTAAGAAATGATAAACAATTATAATTGATTTGGTATTTTTTACGAAAGGAAGTACATATGCCATTAGTAAACTCAAAAAAATTATTCGAAAAAGCCTATCGAGAAGGCTATGCTATCGGAGCGTTTAACGTCAATAACATGGAAGTCATTCAAGGCATCGTCGATGCCGCGAAAGAATGTCGATCGCCTGTCATATTGCAGGTTTCCGCTGGAGCGAGAAAATACGCTAAACAGGTCTATCTCATCAAGCTCGTCGAAGCGGCTTTGCTCGATGCTGATATCCCCATCGTTCTCCACCTCGATCACGGCGATTCGTTTGAACTGTGCAAAGATTGCATCGATGGAGGTTTTACCTCGGTGATGATCGATGCCTCAAATTGCCGTTCAAAGAGAATATCGCTCTCACCAAAAAAGTCGTCGATTATGGACATGCCCATAAACCATACGTCACCGTCGAAGGCGAAATCGGTAAATTAGCCGGCATCGAAGACGCTGTCAACGTCACCGATGAAGATGCGCAATTCACAAATCCCAACGAAGTCGAAGAGTTTGTCAAAAAGACGGGAGTCGATTCTCTCGCCATCGCCATCGGCACTTCGCATGGAGCATACAAGTTTAAACCCGGACAGAAACCGAGACTTCGGTTTGATATCCTCGAAGAAGTATCGAAACGTCTCCCCGGCTTCCCCATCGTTCTCCACGGCTCGTCGAGCGTCATTCCCGAATACGTTAAAACGATCAATGAACACGGCGGAAATATGCCTGATGCCATCGGCATCCCTGAAGATATGCTGAGACAGGCAGCTCGCATGGCGGTGTGCAAGATCAACATCGATTCCGATCTGCGCTTAGCGATGACTGCGGGCGTGCGGAAGCATCTCGATGAACATCCTGATCACTTCGATCCGCGACAGTATCTCGGCGACGGCAGAGATAACATCAAAGAGTTGGTCAAACACAAAATCATCAACGTTCTCGGTTCAGACAACAAAATCTAAGACATAATAAAAAAATAACTTCGTTAATCGGAGTTATTTTTATTTGCAATCAATGTCCGTCGAGACTGCCAGTGAATATCAAAACGAAGGACGTAAAGAATAGTTTGATGTCGAACCAGATGTTCATGTGCGCGACATAGTAGCTGTCGTATTCCGCTTTTTCCGTCGGGTTATGACTCCTTTTGAGCTCTATTTGCGAATAGCCACTGATCCCAGGATTCACTAGATATGCTGAAGGTTGGTGCATCAACCGCTCAATGGTGATGATATCGCTCTTATTGGCGATGCATGGTCGAGGACCGATGAAGGACATCTGGCCGACGAAAACATTGAATAGTTGAGGGAGTTCATCGATCGATGTCTTTCTGATAAATCGTCCGAATTTCGTCGTCATCATGTCTTGCTGTTCATTCGTCAAATATTCCGCTGGAACATTCTTTGCGTCAAATTTCATCGAACGAAATTTAATGATGCGAAAAATCGTCTGGTTTTTGCCATAGCGATCCTGCAAGAAAAATACAGGTCCTTTAGAGGTGCATTTGACGAGGATGGCCACGATGACGAGAAGAGGTGATAATATGACTATCGCAAAGAATGAAGCGATAATATCAAATAATCTTTTCCAAAAGAGATAGAATTTTTGCACTTTTCGCAGGCTGTTGTTCATATGCAATTTTTTTCCTTCTGGCTTTCAAACAATACATTATAGAAGAAGACAATTAGAATACAACATTTATTTATTGAATTATTTTGTGCCAAATCTCTCTGTTGATAAAATCAATCTTTGTTTTAATCTGTTCAACCACTCGTTTTGAGACATCAGCGATGTCATAGTGCTCTGGCATCTTCGCTGATTTATAATGAGCGAGTTCATATTCAATCGCAGATATAATCTGCGGAGAGGTAATTCCCGAGACGACGATCGAACCAGCTTCCACCCCTTCTGGTCTTTCGGTTGACGTCCTGATGAGCACCGCTGGAAAATGTCGCATCGCTGATTCTTCAGTCAAAGTTCCGCTATCGGATAGAACGATGAAAGCGTTTTCTTGCAGTTTGACATATTCCAAAAAGCCAAAAGGTTTTACATTTTGCACTAGTGGATGCATCTTAAATTTTTTCTCTTCTAATTTCTTCTTCGTTCGCGGATGAGTGGAAAAGAGGATGGGCATCTGATATTTTTCGGCCACATCGTTGATCGCAGTCATGAGCGAGATAAAATTCTTTTCGATGTCGATGTTTTCTTCTCTATGAGAAGAGACGACGATATATTTATTCTTATGAACACCGAGTTGCTCTAAAACTTTTGAAGCCTCGATCGGCTCGCGATAAGCATTTAAGACTTCGAGCATCGGCGAACCGGTGATATAGGTGAAGCGATCCTCGATGCCTTCTTTTAATAGATTGGCATGGGCGTGGTCCGTGTAGGGAAGATTGATATCGGAGATGTGATCGACGATCTTTCGATTGATCGTCTCAGGAACATTCCAATCACCGCAGCGATTGCCCGCTTCCATATGGAAGATCGGCAGTTTTAGTCTCTTCGCGCTAATGGCGCACAAGGCGGAGTTCGTATCGCCCAAGATCAAGACGGCATCAGGCTTTATTTTTTCAAGCAAGACATATGACTTCGCGATAGCGTTGCCGATCGTCTCGCCGACATTATTGCCCGCACAAGCGAGAAAATAATCGGGGGACCTAATCCCTAGTTCTTTAAAGAAGATCTCATTTAATTCATAGTCGTAGTTCTGACCGGTATGAACCAAGATGTGCTCAAATTCTTTGTCGCAGGCTTTGATGACCATCGATAAGCGGATGATCTCCGGTCTAGTGCCTAAAATCGTCACGAGTTTAATCTTTCGCTTTTCCAACTTTGATCACCTCTTCAAAAAATGTATCGGGGTTCTTCGCATCATATGGCTCATTCGCCCACATGATGGTGACTGAGTCAGTGCGTCCGATATTGGTTATCGAATGCGTGTATCCTGGTGGAATATCCACCACTTCTAACTTATCGCCAGAGACGATGTATTCGATAATCTTCTCCGTCCCAAGTTTTCTAAACTTGATCGAACACTTCCCTGAGACGACTAAAAATTTCTCGTTTTTCGTGTTGTGATAATGGTTGCCTTTGATGATATTTGGCTTGCCGACATTGATGGAAATCTGGCCGCTATAAGGCGTCTTGATCATCTCCGTAAATGAACCGCGATCATCGATGTGCATATCTAAAAGATACGAAAACTTATCTTCGGGTAAATAGGAGAGATATGTCGCATATAATTTTCTTTCAAATGGGTCTTTGATCGAAGGAGCTTGTAAAGAATGTCGCAAATCTTTAAATGAATTGAGCAGTTCGATCATCTTGCCCAAAGAGCAATCATAGATCGGTCTCACCTCATTGATCGATTCGCTCAACAATCTCTTTTTTGCTTCGATGACATCGACGAACTCATTCACAATATCATCGATATACACTAGATGAACGATGATCTTCGGATCTTTGATACTGACATCTAATCCATTGGCGATGTTATAGGCAAAGGTTGAGATCGCTGAATTATAATTTGGTCTACACCACTTGCCAAAGGCGTTCGATAGGCGATAGATATAGACGGGATTATCGCTCTTCTTTGCATAGTCGATCAACAGCTCTTCCGCCATGCGCTTCGACTTGCCATAATCATTGTCTTCGATAGCGTGTATGCTGCTCGAATAGATGAGAGGAATGAGGCGATGAGAACTAGATAAGACATCGACTAGATGCTTGGTAAGATTGACATTGCCATCATAGAATTCCTGTGGAGTCAAAGGGCGATTAACACCGGCTAGATGCACGATGAAATCAGCTTGAGCGACATAGCGATGCAAATCTTGTTCGCTCGAGTTGGTGTCATAAGAAAATACTTCGTGTTTGCGCTCGTGGAGCATCAAACACAGATTCTTTCCGATGAAACCATTCGCTCCCGTGACCAATATTTTCATAATTTACTTTTTAAAGAGATCTAGTCTCAGCAATTCTTTTTTCATTCCTTCGACATCCAATCTCTGTGTGTTATGCGAAGTGTAGGCTTCACCTAAATCGAGATGATGATCACCTTTATCAACATATTTGTCGTAGTTTAAATCGCGATTATCGGCGGAGATTTTATAAAAGCCTGGCAGCGACTTCGCTCTCAACATCTCTTCTTGCGTCACCAGCGTCTCATATAGTTTCTCGCCATGTCTCGTGCCGATATATTTGATGCCGGAATCGCTCTTTGTTAAAGAGAGAACAGCTTTCGCTAATGTTTCGATGGTCGCAGCAGGAGCCTTTTGAACGAAGAGATCACCCTGCTCGCCATGCTCAAAGGCATAGAGAACTAAATCGACCGCATCTTCGAGAGTCATCATGAAGCGCGTCATCTCGGGATTGGTTATCGTGATCGGCTTCCCAGCTTTGATCTGTTCTAAGAATAAAGGTATGACAGAGCCTCTTGAGGCCATGACATTGCCATATCTGGTGAGGCATATGACCGTATCGTCCTTGAGCAATTGTCGGCTTCGCGCGATGACATTTTTCTCCATCAAGGCTTTAGAGATGCCCATCGCATTGATCGGATAG
>JBAZGG010000028.1:0-6260 GCA_041653015.1 Bacilli bacterium
TTAGGAGTTAAATTATTTCCATCGACAGATGTGTAATCGACATCGATGTCATCTTCGCTAACATCGCCATCCAACGAGAGAAATAATTTAACTCCTAACTCCGCTTTTATCGTCGAAGAGACAAGAAAATGATATTTAAAATCAGAGGTGATATGCACTTTAATCTCACTGATCTCTTCGGCTTCATATGGTCCGGAAGAAGAGCTGTCGGATAGCTCATCCGAATCAGATAGATTCGTCGAAGAACAGGAAGCGAGGAGAGCGGCCATTAATAAAACAAGAAATCGTGATTTTTTCATGCTCCATCTCCTCGATAGATAAAGCTCGCCACGGTCTGGCAATTAAAATCGTATTCAAAATAAGCACTCCCTAATTTTATGTCCAATTTGGCATTGAGTTGATCGTTGGTGTTGCACAGGACGAGCACCACCGCTCCATCTCCGCGAACAAAGGCGCAGCCGACGACATTGCCATCTTCGCTCTCAATTCGAAGAGCACGTGGCAAAGCGCCGTTTACTCTGCCTAAGAATTTAGCGGTGTGCATCATCGCATAATACGAGGCTTTATATTTCGTTTGAACTTCACCGCCAACCTTGACATCGAAATCGGTCAAACCATAGCATTTATCATTGCCAAGACCCGGTGTGCCGTTCGCGTGTAAGGCTAAGTTCCAATAGATTCCTCCAATAAGACCATTATTGATCGGTTCAGCGCTGACTTGTTGCGAAGTGAAGACGAGATTAGCGGCGAAGTCGATGCTCTCCTTGTGCTCGGTGTATTCGCTGACCCATATGCCCTTATCGGGATAGAGAGAGGAGATTTCCGCACAGGCCTCAGAGACGCTTTGATTGATGGTGTTGTAATTGTGCAGAGCTATCGTTTTCGAAACGCTATTGACATCAGCATTCTTGTATTCAGCATCGATATAGTCGATCATCACACCGCCGGTGTTGTGATCATAGATTGAAATGTCAACAGAACTAGGAAGAATAAGCTTTAAAGCGGATATAATTCTGATCGCCATATCACTATCGACTCGCATGTAGGGATAAGCGAGGCTAGAAGCATTAGGCTCGTTGATAATGGAGAGATGAGTGATGCTAATTCCTTCTAGGGCATATTCATGTATAAATTTTGCGAGATAATCAGCATAGACATCGATGCGGTCATCTTTGAGGGCTCCGCCGATCAAAGAAGAAGTCGTCTTCATCCACGCCGGAGCAGACCATGGAGCGGCCATGATCTGGATGTTGGGATTGATAGCGATGATCTCTTTGAGAACCGCGATAATATTCTCATCGTGTCCAAGGGTGAAGTGCTCTAGTGTCAAATCTTCGTTCCCACCATTATCATCGCAAGAAAAATACTCAGATTCAGCGATATAATCACTACTTCCAATCGGAATGCGGACAGCTGAATAATTCGCCCCTTCAGGAGAGAAGAAATCATGGAGAACTCGGGAGCGAGTTGTGCCGATGGTGTCCTCCATCAAAACGCTGGCGGCAGAATGAGTTAAAGCCGCTCCAAAACCTAGAATTTTTTGATATTGTTTATCCGTCATGATCTCCACGACAGGATTAGAGTGCGTTTCAGCGCTCAGTTCAATCGAACTTCGGCGAGCAAAAAGGCGAGCGCCAGTTCCATTCGTCTCATAGACATCGACGTAATTGGATGGGCTTATGCTGAGAGAGATATCTCCGCTCGATGAGTTACCAAAAGAGCCACAGCCAGAAATAAAGGCGGTGAGAACGATAAGCGGTAAAAGAGATTTTTTTATTTTCATTTTATTGACCT
Source organism: Bacilli bacterium (assembly GCA_041653015.1). Taxonomy (GTDB): domain Bacteria; phylum Bacillota_I; class Bacilli_A; order RFN20; family CAG-826; genus JBAZGG01. Next base: position 1,795 of record JBAZGG010000028.1, read on the forward strand.
AATAAACAAGGATGTCTAGCTCCTTTTTGTAGATGTGAACCCTATCGAAATCGAAGCTGATTCGGACGGATGAGAGATTGGGTTCATGAACTTTTATGTAACATTTCTCACCATTGATTTTTACGATGGCATAGTGATCATCTTCAAACTTGATCGTCTCGATAACGGGCACTAAATGACCATTTTTGTCCTCATGAAGGCTATCGAGATCAAGGCTCGCTTGTAATTTTGTTTTGAAAACGTTGCGACCGCAAGCGTATAACGCCTCTGAGACCTGATGAGGAGATCGCACTTTGACATTTCCAAAATTGAGATAGTGATGCGCTATGCGCCTATGTCTTTCTCTGGTGATACGCTTTTCAAAAGTGACATCGACGCGATGAGAATCATCAAAGGCTGGGGCGAGCACTTTCATATCGCTGTTATAAAACACGACTTTTTTGAAATCAAAGCCAAAGGAAACCGTGCTTTTTAATTTGTATTTATGACTTCCTAATAGATGGAGCGTTTCACCTTGTACGTCCAGGCGATATAAATATTGATTATTTATTTTTTCTTCGCTCACTATCTGTCCTTTAAAATCACTCTTGTTCAGATCTAATGAATCAGTGGGAACAGCCAATATGATTTCATTTTCACTCTCTAAAGAGTGCAAAAGGAACTTTGGCAATTCAAGCCTCTGATTAAAAATGCTTATCTTGTCCTGTTTAATCCGCGCAGGAATGACATTGTAGCGAGGCACTCTCTTGACGATCGCTTCCTCGCTCATCTTATCGAAGAGATGAACGCGGTCGAGATTGATGATGAAAGAGGCTTTATCGCCATAGGCGAGATGGCAGTGATCGGGAACGGAGGCGATGAACGCTGAAGGCGAATTCTCTAGATCGATCTCTTCTTTTTTGGTGTTCGCGTAGATCAGAACTTGTCCACCGAGCTCTTCGATGTTGGAGATATAACCTTCCACTCTGAATGGATGTTTGACCAGGCTGGCATATTTTTCAAGAGTGACATCCTCCGCTCGACAGCCGAGAACGCTCTCTCCGTTTTCTTTTAGGCTGATGCGGTCCACTTTATATGAAACTTCTAAAGGCAGTTCAAAGCGACCAAAGATGGAGTCGATATCAAAGCCTTTTTCTCTATGATGAACAATCGCAGAAGATAGATTCATCTGCGGGGTGCCGATAAAGGCTGCGACGAATAGATTGTTCGGATAGAGATAGAGGTTTTGTGGGGTATCGATCTGTTTTACAAATCCATCCTTCATGCAGACGATGCGATCCGCCATCGTCATCGCTTCTGTCTGGTCGTGGGTGACATAGACGAAGGTCGTCTGTAGTTGACGGTGCAATCGCTTGATCTCCGTCCTCATTTTCGTTCGGAGTTTAGCATCGAGGTTGGAGAGCGGTTCATCGAATAAAAACACCGAAGGATTTCTGACGATAGCTCTTCCGAGGGCGACGCGTTGTCGTTGTCCACCAGAAAGCTCCTTGGGCTTGCGGTTAAGATATGTTTCGAGACCGAGAATTTTAGCGACTTCATTAACTTTGGCTTTGATGACATCTCGATCTTCGTGGTGCATGCGAAGACCGAAGGAAATATTCTGTGCGACGGTCATATTAGGAAACAGGGCATAGCTTTGAAACACCATGGAGATGTTGCGGTCTTTCGGCTCTAAATCATTGCAGTATTTATTGTTTATAAATAGTTCACCTGATGATATCTCTTCAAGACCCGCGATCATTCTCAAAGTGGTCGACTTGCCACATCCCGATGGTCCGACGAAGACGACGAATTCCTTATCGGCGATGTCGATGGTGAAATCATTGACGGCTTTCACGCCACCATCATAGACTTTGTAGATGTGATTCAGTTTTATCGTTGCCATGTTTACCTCACTTTATCGCTCCTTCAAATGTGCCGCCTATTATATATTTCTGTAAGACGCAGAAGATGATGATCATCGGAGTTGAAGTGATGACGGCTCCAGCGAGCATGACTGGATACATCGAGACATCCACCGCTCCAATTCTCATCAGATTGCCAAGAGAGATAGCTAGAGTGTATGACTCTGGAGAATTGATGACGAGAAGCGGCCACAAGTAATTGTTATAATTCCACATGAATGTGGTGATGGATAAAACGATCAACATCGGTTTGACGATCGGCATGCAGACCCGCCAATAGATCTGAAAGAAACTCGCTCCTTCGATGCGCGCAGCATCTTCGATATCGTTGTCGATAGCGAGGAATTGCTGGCGGAGAAGAAAGATATTATATATCGACATGACAAAGGGTAAGATCAAGGCCGGCAAGGAATCGAGAAGCCCAATCGCATCGATGATGATGAAATTGGGGATGAGCATGACGCATCCCGGCACCATCATCGACATGATGCAGATGAGAAATATTTTATCTCGCCCGCAGAAGCGGATGCGCGCAAACGCGAAAGCGGCTAAAGAATTTAGAAACAGGTTGCATACTGTGTTGACGATACAGACGAGAAATGTATTGAGCATGACGGTGGGGATTTGTAATTCATTCCACGCGTTCACGTAGTTTTCAAAATTGAAATAGATCTGCCCTTCAGCATTCAAAGGGATGAGTTGAAAATCATGAGTGGAGAAGGAATCGACGGTTTTAAACGATGAGGAGATGAGCCAGATATAAGGGAGAATAAAACCGATGGCGATGACGATTAAGGCCAGATAGATAAACACTCTCTTCGTCACTCGTTGAGGATTATAACGACGAGAGAATTTTAGCATTTCGCCATGGCTAGTCATCGTCTTTCTCCTCTACTGTTGCGAAGGCTAAAGAATTCGGTTTTTTGCGAGAGAACTTTCTGAATGATTTGGTCGTATCTTGAGGGAGCATTCTGAACTGGATGATCGTGATGCCCAGAATGAGGATGAACAAGAGATATGACATCGCGCTGCCCAAACCTAATTGACCATTGGTCATGCTCGTCTCATAGACCCCATAGATATATGTGTATGTCGAATGGTTAACACCGGTGCCCGTCATGAGATACATCGCTTCAAAGCATTGAAAGCCACCGATTAAACCGGTGACGAGGAAAAAGAAGATGGTCGGCATGACGCCCGGAATGGTGATGTGCAAGAATTGCTTGAACCCGCTGACACCTTCAATGCGAGCCACTTCATATAATGAACTATCGATATTCTTCATCGCGGAGAGCATGATCAAAACGTTATAGCCGACACCACCCCATATCGACATGAGAGAGATCATCACTAAATCGAGCCCCTCTTTGCCGAGGAAATTGACATTGGTGCCAAAGATCTGATTGATCATGCCATAGTTGGGATCGAGCATGAACTTCCACAGCACGATATTGGCGACAGCGGCGGTGCAGCTCGGAATATAAAAGGCCGTCTTAAAGAATGTCTCGCCTTTGATTTTATTGTTGAGAAGAGCGCTCACGACGAGAGCGCATACGATCGATAGAGGAACGGTGAGAAGAATATATTCAACAGTCACTAGAAGTGACTTCCAAAAATACGGATAGAGATTATCTTGATTGGTGAGAACAGCGATATAATTCTGCAGACCGATAAAATTTAAAGCGCCAAATCCTTCCCAATCAGTAAAACTGATGATGAAGGATAAGACCATCGGCGCTAATTGGAAGAGAAGAAAATAGGCTAAAAGAGGGATGATGAATAGAAATCCGATGAGATTGGTGCGAACGATGCGTTTCGTTTTCGATTTCATATCCCAATTCTAAGCCCACTACATAGTAGGAATATAGGTTAAGCCAGTGACGGAAGCTGCTTGTTGCGCAGCGCTATTGAGCATGTCTTTTATACTCGCTTCGCTCAATCCGCGATTCTGTTCGGTGAGGATGAGCGTCAAGGCATCGCCGAGGTATTCGTCGTTAACTTTCATCCAGCTATCGACGGATGGGCGGGCACTACAAGTCTTGAGCTGATCGAGTATGACTGCAAGAGCGCTTTCCGCTCCTGCCCACAAAGTGTTGTGCTGTAAAACAGAGGCCGAAGTTTGCTGTGAGGTGATCGTTGGAAAGTTTGAACCCGCAATGGTGTATATATTATCTGTTTTAAGCAGATATGTAATGAACTTCTTGCACTGTTCAACTTTGCCACAGCCTTCGCGAACGACGAGATTTTCACCGCCGATATTGGAATAGGAGGTTCCCCCACTAGTCTCAGAGATCATCTTTGTCGCTTTGATGTCGAGCGTCGGTTTAGCGATGTGCAGATTCATGATGTCATAAGCTTGCGATAAGCGATATGCGATATTGCCATCTTTAAAATCGGAACCGCGCAGAGCTTCATAGGTCGCATCTGTCTTGTCATAGAGATTCCTGAGCATTTTAGCCGCGGCGATCCCTTTCGCATCATTAAATGTTATATTGCTGCCATCGATGAGCTTTCCACCATTGCTCGCGAGAAATGATTGGAAATACCCCGAGGCATAGCCTT
>JBAZGG010000029.1:0-6075 GCA_041653015.1 Bacilli bacterium
CACGACCGCCGATATAGACATCATCCTCAAATCCTTTATAAGGATCAAAGGTCCAGTTTTTAATCTCGCCGATTCCGACGGTGTCGATGTGAGCATCCATCCCGATGAGATGTTTGCCGTGTCCGACATATCCTAAAATATTGCCCATCTTGTCGATGACAATCTTGTCAAATCCGACCTTTTCCATCTCTTTCTTGATGCGAAGGATGACGCCCTTCTCATCGCATGATTCGCTTGGAATAGCGACCATGTCTCGTAAAAAGGCCGTCATATCCTTTTGATATGACTCTGCTTTTTTAAGAATTTCGGCAAAAGTTGGTCTCTGCATGTTATTTGATTTCCTTTCCTCTCAATTTAGCGATTTTCTTATCGTAAGAAAATACTTTGTTATATTCATCTTGCCAGAATTTTGGATCCTTCATGCTTTCAAGATAAGCCTTGGTATAACCAAATGGTAACCAATCTCTCTCTTTCTGCTTGAATAATCTCTCTTTTACAGCAGGAACGCGAGCATCTTCGATATGGCTCATATCAGCGCCTAAGAAAATGTCGTTGAACCAGCGATTGAGAACATTGTCCGAAATCTCGAGTTCGCGACTCTTTAAATTCTGCAAGACGGAATCGTAGCGATCAAAACCATCCGTGGCGATCGTCACGACGTTTTCATTTGGTCCGAGATGCAAATACTTGGCCATTTTAATCGCGCCTAAGATATTGCAGATGCCAGAGACGCCGAATAATTCTGACATATCCTTCGCTAATTTTTTATTCACGCCATGCTTTTCAAGAACTTTGGCACCGCTGTGGATGACTTCCAGCCCTTTGACGCAATCATCATCGTTGATGAGCGTGATGAAATCAGTCGTGAGAATGTTGTGGATGAGCGTGCACATCTTGTCGCCGATACCTTCAATGCGGTGCTGTCCACGTCCACCATTGGTCAACGTCGAGCACTCATATGGTTCAAGAGCGACAATCTTTGCTTCGGGGAAAACAGCTTTAATCTGATCGCCAGCGGCTAATGTTCCCGCGCTGCCAGGAGCAGAGGTGAAGCAAGCGATACGACCATTGCCGATGCCTTTGACAGCTTCGCAGGCACTATTGCCCGTGACATGGCGATGGAAACGATAGTTAGGAAGAAGTTCAAACTGCGCTAAGGTGCGATAGTTTGGATTCTTTTTTAATTCATATGTTCTCTGAAGAGTGAGAATGACATCGGATTCAGAACCGGGAGTGAGGTCTAATTTAGCGCCATACTTCTGGATTCTTTCATATCTCTCTTTTGACATGTTGTCAGGCATGATGACGATGGCATCATACTTCATGAGATTAGCGATATACGAAACGCCGATGCCAAAATTTCCGGTCGAAGGACCGAGAATGGTGTGCTTGCCAGGAATAATTTCGCCATCGACACAGCCTTCGATCAAGGTTGAATACGCCGGTCCAACTTTATGGGAACCGGATGGGAAGTATTTGCCGAGCAAAACGACAATGTTTGCCTCCACTCCTGTGATCTCTTTTGGAAGAACAATTTTGCGAACTTCGCCTTTTGCATCCTTCCAAGAGATGTTGAATAGATTGATCGGATCGAGCTCTTTTTTAACAGCGACATCTGCTTTTTTTCTCACATCCTTGTCTTGATGCGAGGGGTTAAGCATTTCATCATACGTCGGACCAAATGGAATCTTTGACATAATTAAATCACTCCTTTTTCTTTTAAGTAATTATCTAATTCCTTGATATCGGGTTTCATCAATTTAGGTGGGCTGATCGCTCTCTGCGCACTGACGGGATCTTTTAGACCATTGCCCGTCATAATGAACGTGACCGTCTCACTCTTTTTGATCATTCCCTCTTCGATGGCTTTTTCGACACCCGCTAAAGCGGCAACGCCCGCTGGTTCACCAAATATGCCTTCGAGGCGCCCCAAAAGCGCCATCTTTTTGATTATACTCTCATCCGTGACAGAAATCCAAGCGCCGCGGCTCATTTTTATTGCGTTCATCGCTTTGACAGGATTTCTCGGGATTCCCACAGCGATCGAATCAGCGATCGTGTTCTCCTCCGCTTCGCGAAGAGGCGTGCCCATTTCGCTAGCGATGCAGAAAGGAGCGCAACCTGTCGATTGAACACCGAGAATCTTGGGGATTCGGTCGATCAATCCCAATTTATAAAATTCATAAAATCCTTTGTAGACACCGCCAATAGTACAACCATCTCCAACCGAGACAGCGACCCAGTCGGTCACTTTAAAATCGAGTTGTTCAGCGATTTCAAAAGAGACTGTTTTTTTGCCCTCCATGAGATGGGGGTTGATCGCACAATTGCGGTTGTACCAATGGTATTTTTCAATCGCTTGCGCCGATAGATTATGAGCGGCTTTATAATCGCCATCGACGCAGATGAGCGTCGCTCCATACATCGAAATCTGTGTGAGTTTGCCGATCGGAGCCCGCTTCGGAACAAAGATAAAAGCTTTTAATCCCATATGCGCGGCTTGACAGGCGAGAGAGGAGGCGGCATTGCCCGTTGATGAACAGGCGACGGCCTCTTTATGTGCTTCAATAGCTCTTAAAACAGCCACGCCACTAGCGCGATCTTTGCTCGAAGCGCTCGGATTGAGACCTTCATCTTTGATATAGAGCTCTTTTAATCCGAGATGCTCTTTTAAGCGTTTCGATCTATATAATGGCGTCCATCCGATGCGTAGCATCTCGTGAATGTGCTCCTCCGGAATCGACATGATCGGCGCATAGCGGAACATCGAATAATTCTTATTATTTTTAAAATAGTCTCTGGTGACGATTTTTTTAATCTCATCATAATCGTAGAGGACGTCCAATATCCCTTCTTCTCCGCAATAAGGACAGGTGAACATCTCTTTTTCACCATAGAATTCTTTGCCACAAATCGTGCAGCGATAGCCAATAAATTTTCCCATTTTATTCCTCCTCCGATTGCAGGTGTAGTAAAAAGTCTTTCAGTATGTTCATCGCTACTTCGTGACGATATTCTCTATTCGATCGCTGATCATCGATCGGCGTGATAATTTTTGAATAATCTTCTAAAAGAAGAGGAACAATTTTTGACACCTCATCAACCTCACATCCAACAACTCTTTTTTCTAAATCGTGCGAGCGGACCACTCTGCTCGAAACAGAACCAAAAGCGAGGCGAAAATCAGTGATGACACCTTTGCTAATAGTGTAGGCACCCGCAAAGGAGACTTTGCTGATCGAATCAGCTTTGCGCGAACCGACTTTATACCATTCGGTGAAAGTGAAATAATTGATAGGAATAATGATTTCCGTGATCATCTCGTTGGGTTGAAGAGTGATCTTTCTCACTCCTAAAACAAAGTTTTCAACCATCTCGTAGCGCGATGAAGCTTCGCATTCAACCTTCAACTTCGCATGTAAGAGATTGAGAGTCACGATGCTATCTCCAGCGGGAGAAGCATTGGCGATGTTCCCTGTGAGCGTCGCGGAATGTCTGATGTTGGGTGAAGCCATCTGCGAAATAGTCCGCCTCAAGACATCAGGAACGAGTTCGCTGTGCTCGATATCGTGCAGCGTCGTTCCGCTGCCGATATGAAGGCCGTCTTTATCCTCTCTCATAAAATGCGTCTCTTTGAGATTCGCGACATATAACAAATCTTTCCCTTCTTTAGGAGGAAGGCCTGGCGTATTTCTTTTCATCACCATCACATCGGTGCCGCCAGAAATTATTTGAAAAGTTCCTTCGCTTAAATAGTGAAGAGCTTCTTTGAGCGAAGAAGGAATGATGTGTCTCACCATAATCCCTCTCCTTTCTCGCTCGCGAGAAGAATTGCTTCAATTATCGCTCGATAGCCCGTGCAACGGCACAGATTTCCCGAGAGAGATTCTCTTATCTCGTCGGCCGTCGGATGAGGATTGTGCGCGAGAAGACATTCGCTCGCCAAAATCATACCCGGGGTGCAAAAGCCGCATTGTGAACCGCCTTGATCAGCGAAGGCATCGGCGATCACTCGATATCGTTTCGTTTTGCTAAAGCCTTCGATGGACACCACTTCTTTTCCATCGACGTTAGCGATGGGACAGAGACATGAATTCACCGTATAGCCATCGACGAGGACGACGCAGGCTCCACACGATCCCTCTCCGCATCCTTCCTTGGTTCCTTTCAGGCCGAAATGGTCGCGTAAAACATCCAATAATCTCATGCTTGGATTGATGTCCATCTCAACCTTTTTACCATTTAATGTAAAAGTAATTTTTTTCATTTTTTGAGTTGCTCCATAATGTATTCTGGCGTAGCTGGAATGCGGTTTATTTTGTGATTGACAGCATTTTCAATGGCGAGAGCGACAGCCGGACCACCACCGACGAGGCTGAGCTCTCCTAAGCCTTTCGCGCCAAAAGGTCCATATTTAAATGGATTGTCGATAAAGACAGTTTTTAAGTCGGGAATATCCTCAGTGGTCGGAATGATATAATCGGTTAAATTCCGCTGCATTATCTTGCCGTTTTTATGATACATATTTTCTAAATATCCATAGCCGAGACCTTGAGCGATTCCGCCATCGGCCTGACCAAAGGCAATTCTTTCATCGATGCACGTGCCGATATCATATGTCGACCAGACACCTTTGATCGTGACCTCATCGGTGATCGGTGACACTTCCACTTCGACGATGTTGACGCCCCACGAATATGATGGATAGGCATCGCCTCGCATCGCATTATCATCAAAGTGAATATAGCTGGGACCGACATAGTGTTCGATTATTTCGGCTTTTTCGCCTTTTTTCCATATCTCTTTGAGATGCTTCGCGGCTTTTTCCATGAGCCCGCCGACGATCATGATCGTTCTCGACGCCGCCGTTGGGCCGGAGTCGGGAGAAACATCGGTATCCGGGCTATTAAAAATAACCATCTCATTTGGAACATCGAGTTCGCGAGCGACAATTCGTTTGAGCGTCGTCCGATTGCCTTGTCCCATATCGACCGCCGCAGCATAGACGGTGACGACATCTCTCTCGTCTTTCGTCAATTTGACCTTCGCCTTGATGTGATCGGATTCTCCACTGCCGGTAAAACCGCAGCCGTGGAGGAAAAATGACATGCCAATCCCTCGATGAGAGGAAGGTTTAGAATACTCTTTAATCTTTCGTTTATAATCCGACATCTCCATCGCTTTTTCGATGAGTTTAGGAAGGATGATCGGATCGTGAAATAATCCGCTCGTGGACGTGACATCACCCTCTTTTGCGAGGTGAGAAAGTCTCATTTTAAGCGGATCGATACCCAAATCGCGAGCGATGTGATTGATAAACATTTCAATCGCAAAAATAGTCTGAGGAGAACCGAAACCGCGAAAAGCGCCTGTCGGAACGGTGTTGGTCATATAGACATCGCCTTTGACATCGAGATTGTCGATCGTATAAACATTGGTGCAGGCGATCATCGCTCGAGCCAAGACGACTCCGCTCAATCCTTTATATGCTCCACCGTCGAGGCTCACATGCAATTGAAGACCGGTGATGTGATTATGAGCATCGACACAAGCCATCATCACCGATGTCGATGGATGTCGTTTTGTCGTGACGTTGATATCTTCATCCCGAGGCAAAACCATTTTGATCGGGCGTTTAATTTTGAACACCGCAGTCGCGAGTTGGCAAGCTTCTGTGGAAGGAAAATCTTCTTTTCCACCAAATGCTCCACCGACAGAGGGCTGAATGACGCGCACGTGCTGTTCATCATAACCCAAGGTTCTCATGACGGCATTTTTGATATAGTATGGGCATTGCATCGAACCCACCAATGTAATCTTCCCATCATCTTCAGGATATGCGAGCATGCCTTGTGTCTCTAAATAAGCCTGCTCTTGATATCCCGTCTCAAAAGTCTCTTCAAAAATATGTGCGGCGCTTTGCTGAGCTTTTGCAAAATCACCTTTTTTAAACTCTTTATGAACATAGCTGTTCGCATATGCAAAAATCGGTGTCAACTCCTGATACTCCACTTTGATTTCGGAAAGAATCTTATCGATGATAGCTTTGTCTTCTCCGATGACGAGGCCAATCGG
>JBAZGG010000030.1:0-6051 GCA_041653015.1 Bacilli bacterium
CTCATCATGTATTACTTCGAGGACTCCATGGTCAGTTTCTTGACCTCCAATTATTATTTTTCGCCACTATATTCAATAATCATCGGTCTCGTTCCGAATTGTGCCTCCAGCGTCCTTCTCTCCGATTTATATATCAGCGGTGTGCTCCCATTTGGCGCGCTCGTCTCGGGATTATCCGTGAACGCCGGTCTCGGCACTCTATATTTATTTAGAAATAAATCATCGATCAAAGATGGCTTGCTCATCCTCGGCCTTCTCATCGCTGCTTCTCTCATCTTGGGCTACGCATTTATCTGGGTCACCATCTAATCACTTCACCCATCATTTTCATGTATAATAAACACATATGGATTCCTTAAAGAGTTTATTCGATAAAAAACAGTATTCTCTCATCATCGAGATCACCAAAGATTCCATCGATGATGTCTCGATGTTCTATCGACTCTCTTCTCTCGTGGCCCTCGCGAAATATCAAGAAGCCTTAACGCTCATCGAAGATCATCGCGACATCTATGAGAAGTCATTGTTGGCTCTGATGCGAATCCATTTCGAAATACTCGCTGAATTAAAACTCTTTGATAAAGCCTACGATGAGGTCAAGCACTATCGAGACCTCCCATATGTCTCACAAGAAGTGGAGGAGTATCTATCCGCCCTTCCAACCATCGTGCGCAATGCCGAGAGGCACGTCTCCGCGAAAGCGGATTTAAGTCAAGAAAAGATTGAGAGCATTCTCACTTCATCGAAAGACGACTATGAGATCTTGATGATTTTAGACTATTTAAAGAATCAAAAATTAACGCCTTATATCAATCTCTTATTAAAATTGATGAGCGGTGGTAAACATCATCCCTATGTCGCGACTTTCGCTCTGCTCCTTCTCGTCGATAACAAGTATGATAAAAAAGTCACCATTAAAAAACTAGATCAATCCTTTGTTGTCGTCCCTTGCGAATTGATACCTCCATACACCGGTGAAAGATATAATCGCTTCACCCTCGAAATGGGCAGCATCATCAAAGATCCTTCTTTAGCGTCGTGCGCTATCAACTTGTTCAATGAATACATCATTCTGTCCTATCCTCAAGAAGTATTAAAGGATGACAACAAACTTATCTTAGCTACCTTTATGGAAATCGCTCGCGAATATCTCAAAACAGATGAGCACATTCTCGATTCAACATTTGCCAATCTTAAATTAGATCGGCAAGATGTCATCGATAACGCTAAACAAATCGGTGTGATTCTCGACTCTGTCCCTTCATTGAAGATGTGATTAGGCCGCACTTACGTTGAATAATTCACCAAAAATAATCGTTAACTATTCTATTCAAAATATCCTCTATTTTTCACTTGTTGATGAAAGCAAAAGTTTGTTATAATAAAATCGCTTTAAAAGTAAAGGGAGAATCGAAGTGAAAAAAAGTTATTTTATTTGTTTGTTGTTTGCTGCTATAGCGCTGAGTAGTTGTGGCTCATTTACGGATTCTAATAGTCACTCATCAAACCCGTCTTCAAGCGACGATAGTGAAAGCACTTCAGATGAAGTCTTATACACTATCACATGGAAAAATTATGATGATGCAATCCTAGAAGTTGATGCTGATGTTTCATACGGGGTGACACCATCATACGATGGAGACATCCCGACTAAACCTGAATCAGAAATTTATACATATACTTTCAATGGCTGGTCACCGAGCGTTATCTCAGTGAGTGATGATGCCACATATGTCGCACAATATGATGAAGTGATCAATACATACACGATCACGTGGAAAAACTATGATGATACAACTCTAGAAGTTGATAACGATGTTCCACACGGGGCGACACCATCATACGATGGGGACACCCCAACTAAACCAGAGTCAGGAAACTATACATATACTTTTAATGGTTGGTCACCGAGCGTTATCTCAGTCACTGGTGACGCCACATATGTCGCCCAGTATGATGCGGATACTCGAAAAGTACTGACTTATACCGAATACGATAATTACGTTGTCATCACCGGTGTGACTTCAACATCATCAGTTACAGAAATCATAATTCCTAATATCATTAATGATAAACGCGTCACTTCCATCGGCGATTTCGCTTTCTCGTCTTGCACCGCTCTTGTCACCACAACTATTCCTGATAGTGTTACTTCCATTGGAGGCTTTGTTTTCAGTGGTTGCACCGCCCTTGCCAGCATCGTCATCCCTGGTGGCGTCACTTCAATTGATGGATTTATTTTCATGAATTGCAACCATGTAATTATTTATTGCGTCGCTACGAGTAAGCCTGGAGGCTGGAACGCATTGTGGAACTCCTCTAATCGACCGGTTTATTGGGGTGGCACTTGGCATTACGATAGTGGGACTCCTGTTCCTAATTCTTAATCGCCGATATCGATAGTGGTTAAAACATCTCATTTTTTGTCGATGATATTCAATTTCTGCGAATAATATAGAAGGCTTCAATCGTTTTTCTTGTGCTAGAATTAATTCTAGACTATACTTTTACTTGCATTGATTTTTAGGAGAATCATCATTTATGAAAAAAGAAATTAAAAAATTAGAGAATGGAAAAATTGAAGCGGTCGTCGAACTCGATAAGGCGACTTGGAAGAAGACTCAAGAGAAAGCTTTCAACGAACTTCTTAAAAATTTCGAGATGAAGGGATTTAGAAAAGGCAAAGTCCCAGCCGAGATGGCGAAGAGCAAAATCAATCAAGGAGAAATCTTTAATAAGGCCATTGATCTATCTTTGCAAGGCATGTACGACGAAGTTTTAAAAGATGGAGATGTCCATCCTTTTGCGAGACCGCAAGTCGACATCAGCAAAGTATCCACCGATGAACTAGAAGTGAAATTCGTCATCGTTGGACGCCCAGAAGTTGAAATCGGGAAATATAAAGGATTACACGCGACTAAAGATAAAGTGGAAGTGAAAGACGCCGACATCGAAAAAGAAATCAAAAAATTACAAGAGCAGAATTCGACACTAGTGCTCGTCGACCGTCTCGCTAAACTAGGCGACACTCTCTCCATCGATTTTGAAGGATTTGTCGCTGGCAAGCCATTTGAAGGCGGCAAAGCGGAGAACTATGAACTCGAACTCGGTTCGCATTCTTTTATTCCAGGATTTGAAGAGCAATTAGTCGGCCTCAAAGCCGATGATGCCAAAGATGTCATCGTCAAATTCCCTGAACAGTACACTCCTGAACTCGCGGGCAAAGAAGCCACATTCAAAGTAAAAGTGCACGAAGTGAAAGAGAAAAAGGTCGCTGAATTAGGCGCTGATCTAATCGCTGATCTCAACATCCCAGAAGTCAAATCAATCGAAGATTTAAAAGCCTATCAACGAAAGAGCTTAGAAGCGAAAGCCAAAGCCGATGCCGATAGCAAATACTATGAAGCGATCGTCAAGCAGGTTCGCGATTCATCAAAGATCGTCATCGCTCCTGAAATTGTTGCCGATGAAGTGAATGCGATGAAGGAGAGCCTCGCTGACAGAGTGAAACAACAAGGTCTCACCATCGAATCATATCTCCAGATCACCGGACAGAAGATGGAGGATTTTGAGAAAAAGCTTCAAGAAGACGCTCTCGTCAACATTCGCTCCGTTCTCGTCTTAGAGAAGATTGCGGAATTAGAGAAGATCGAAGTTCCAGAAGAAGAGATTGAATTTGAAGTTGCGAAGATTGCAGATCAATATCATATGGAAGTCGAAAAGGTGAAAGAGATCCTCTTTAAAGATAAAGCGCGTTTCATTCAAGAGATTCGTTCCCGTCGACTCTATGATTTCTTAATGAAGAATAACGATTAGTGATTTTGTGATAGATTAATAATAGGAGGCGATATCCATGGCAGAAAAAGAGAAAATTGTTTTGCCCCTTTTGGTGACAAGAGGATTAGTTATTTTTCCTAATTCCAATCAGACAGTGGAAGCGAGCAGAGAATTTTCGATGGCGACGATCGATGCGTCGCGAAATTTTTCTGATTCATTGCTGCTCGTCGTCTCACAGATGAATCCATCGATCGATTCGCCGACCGAGGCGGACTTATATAAAGTAGGGGCGCTCTGCCGCATCATATCATTTGGCGATCAGAAGAAATATTATCGCATCCGCGTGACATGCTCGAATAGAGTGAAACTGGATAAAATCGCTTTTAAAGATGGCTATTTCGTCGCGGAGAGCGAAGTGCTCGATGACGTCGAAGGAGATCACGACACCGAAGTCGCTCTCGTTCGCAATATCGTCACAGAGATCGAAAACACTCCAGAGATTGGAAGAGACATCCCCAAGAGCGTCATCACCTCTTTATCAAAGGGTTTAACCGCTCCAGAATTAGCCAATACTCTCGCGACTTATTTAACGATGACTGTCGAACAGAAACAGGCCTTGCTCGAAAGCAACAATGTCAATGATCGATTGACCAAGATTCTCGAAGTGTTGACCGAAGAAAAGCGCATCGCCGCTATCGATAAGTCAATTCAGGATAAAGTTCGCGAGTCGACAGAGAAGAATCAAAAAGAATATTTCTTGCGCGAAAAGATGAAAGCTATAAAAGAAGAGCTCGGCGAAAACGAGGGTGAAGATGGAGAGGATGCCATTCTGGACAAGCTAGAAAAAAATCCTTATCCCGACTACGTCAAAGCCAAAGTCAAAACCGAATTTAAACGCTACGAGATGATGCCACAAGCTTCTCTAGAAGCCTCATTGATAAAAGGATATATCGATACCCTCATGTCGGTGCCGTGGTTTAATAAAACGGAAGACAATGACGATTTAAAAAATGTTCAGAAGATATTGGATGAAGATCACTATGGTCTCGATAAAGTTAAAAAGAGAATCGTCGAATACCTCGCCGTCAAGAAGATGACTGGCTCTTTAAAAGCGCCGATTCTCTGCTTCTATGGACCTCCTGGTGTCGGCAAAACCTCTTTGGGCAAATCGATTGCCCGCGCCTTGGGGCGCAAGTTCGTCAAGACTTCGCTCGGTGGCATCTCGGATGAAGCTGAAATAAGAGGGCATCGTCGCACTTATGTCGGATCTATGACGGGAAGAATCGTTTCAGGCATGAAAAAAGCCGGGACGATCAATCCAGTCTTCTTGCTCGATGAAGTCGATAAGTTGACGAATGATTATAAAGGCGATCCTTCCAGCGCTCTTTTAGAGGTGCTCGATCCCGAGCAGAACTTCGCGTTTACGGATAATTATTTGGAAGAGCCATACGATTTGAGCAACGTTTTATTCATCGCGACTGCTAATTATCTTGAAAATGTTCCCGCGCCTCTGCGCGATCGTCTCGAACTCATCGAAGTTAACTCATATACGGAGCTAGAGAAAGTTGAAATCGCCAAAAACTTTTTATTGAAGAAGCAATTGAAAGCTAACGGAGCGGAGAAATCGAACATCAAATTCACTGATGAAGCCTTTAAATATATCATTGAACATTACACGCGCGAAGCCGGTGTTCGCGAACTCGAGCGACAGATCGCTTCTCTGTTAAGAAAAATTATCGTCGATATCCTCACAAAAGATAGTAAGAAAAGCCTCTCTGTCACACCGGAGACGGTCGTCTCTTATCTAGGGGTGGAAACATTTGAGAATTCGAAGAAAGAGATCGGCGATCAAATCGGTGTTGTCACCGGTTTAGCCTATACCGAATATGGCGGCGACATCCTTCCTATCGAGGTGAACTATTTCCCCGGCAAAGGCGGATTGGTTCTCACCGGCAAACTAGGCGATGTCATGAAAGAGTCGGCTTCGATCGCTCTCGATTTTGTCAAAGCTAACGCTGACAAGTATCGAATCGATAGCCACATCTTTGAAAAAAATGATATCCACATCCACGTCCCGGAAGGCGCGGTGCCAAAAGATGGTCCGAGCGCCGGTGTTGCGATTACGACCGCTATCATCTCATGTCTAACAAAGACGCCAGTAAATCCCGACGTGGCGATGACGGGCGAAGTCACTCTTCGCGGTTTCGCTCTACCGATCGGTGGTTTGCGCGAGAAATCTCTAGCGGCTCTAAGAAGCGGCATCAAGACGATCGT
>JBAZGG010000031.1:0-5791 GCA_041653015.1 Bacilli bacterium
TAAAATTGCCTATGGATGAATTAATCGAAAAGTTGGAGTTTTTTAAAAAGAATTATTTTTTTGATGAGTATGCAGAGATTAGTTTTCGTGATGCTGAGTTTAAAAGTATATTAAAATGATGAAAATAACGATGCAGGATACACATTGGTAAATGCATAGCAGGAGCATGGAGACAAACAAGCAATCAAGTGTAGCATTGAGCGTTTACTTAAAGAGTTTGGAAACTAGTGCAACTTTGAAAGCCCTTCTATTGATTAGACCATTTTCCTAGACATTCTGGGACTCAACATAATTGCTTATTTATGCTGATTGAAGGCTTCTTCTTTCGATATAATGCTATAAGCGCTTCGCTTTACTATTTAGATTCTTTACCACAAAATATCGGTATTTTGGTATAATAATATTAAATGAGGAATATTTATGGCCAGGAAAATTGTTTTAGGATTGGATATTGGTGTTGGTTCGGTCGGTTGGGGTTTAATCGACAAAGAATCTGGCAAAATCATTGACAAAGGAGTTCGATTATTTTCTGAAGCTGCTCCAGAAAACAATGTTGGTAGAAGAAATAATCGACATTTGCGACGATCGATTAGAAGAAAAGAATTCAGATTATATAGAGCGCGAAGAGTCCTTTTAGAAATGGGCATTATTGATGATATATCAGCGACGTTGTTAGATAATCCATACGAAATTCGCGCAAAAGGTCTGAAACAAAAATTAACGAAGCAAGAATTGGCTGCAGCAATACTTCATCTCATGAAACGCAATGGTTTTAGATATGATGTTGCCGATGACGAGGATGAATCTGGTGTTAAACGCATTAGTGAAGAATATCTATGCCAACATCAGCTAGCGATTTTACAAAAAAGTGGTAAAGTTCGCGGTCATGACAATAAATATCATTTTTCGTTATATGAAAAAGAGTTTAAAAAATTATTGGATGTTCAAGCAGTAAGTGAGAAATATAAACAAAAATTGCTTGAAATATTTGCTCATCGAAGAGATTATAGCGAAGGTCCTGGTTCTGCGACATCTCCTACTGAGTATGGAAGATTTTTGTCTTTTAATGCTGAACCTATCAATCTCATCGAAAAAATGAGGGGCCATTGTTCTATATATCCAGATGAATTGCGCGCGCCTAAAATCTGTCCTTCTTCTGAATATTTTAATTTATTGAATGATTTTAATAATCTAAATGTAGATGGTAAGAAATTGACAGAAGAGCAGAAGACTGAAATCATCGAAACATTCATTCTTGGAAAAGGTGAAATAAAAATAAAGCAGCTCGCTGAATATCTTGGCGTGAGCGATAAGAAAATAAATGTTTTAAGAGTTGATAAAAAAGGCAAGCCTATTCTTACTCCATTTACAAGCATTCTAAAGATTAATGCTGCAACAGAAAAATTCGGTCTGCCATCATTTATCATTAGTTCTACGGATGATTTTGAATTGTTAGACAGGGTTTTTGAAATTTTGACACAGACAAAAAATATCGATGAAAGATATGCGAAAATTAAAGAACAACACTTGCGCAATATTTCTGACGACATGGCATTATGTTTAGCACATTTATCTGGAATAACTGGCTACCATTCACTATCGCTGAAAGCGATTAGAGAATTATCGAATGAAATGCTCGTTTCCAATTTAAACTCGCAGCAGATCATTGTCACTAAATCTAGAGATGACGATACAAAGATTGAATTGAAAGTTTCAAAAGACGCTGTGATATCACCAGTGGTGGTGAAATCTGTTAATCAGACGTTCAAAATTGTTCGCGCAATTTTAAAGCGATACGGAAAACTTGATTCAGTTGTAATCGAAATGGCTCGAGATAAAAATAGCGAA
Source organism: Bacilli bacterium (assembly GCA_041653015.1). Taxonomy (GTDB): domain Bacteria; phylum Bacillota_I; class Bacilli_A; order RFN20; family CAG-826; genus JBAZGG01. The sequence goes on from JBAZGG010000031.1 coordinate 1,849, forward strand.
GAAGAAAAAGATGCAATTAAGAGTGCTCAAGAGGCTCATCTTAAGGAAAAAAATGAAGTTCTCGAACTCCTATCAGCAAATAATAAGTCAATTGACGATTTGAATGGCGATATATTCACCAAAATCATTCTTTATAAGGAACAGCATGGTAAAAGCATCTACAGTGGAAAGCCTATTGAGTTGAATGTATTAATAGAGCATCCAGAATATTTTGAAATTGATCACGTCATTCCGTATTCGGTTTCTCTCGATGATTCGCGCTCAAATAAAGTTTTGGTGTATGCCTCAGAAAACCAGACAAAAGGACAGAGGACACCATATCAAGTCTTTAGGGAAAAACCTCAGGGGTGGTATTCTTTTGAGGAATATGAAGCATTTGTCAGGTCTTCATATACATCTCGCAAAAAAATCGCGAAACTCATGTTTAAAGATGACATATCTTTGTCTAAAGTTAGAGAAGAGTTCATAAATCGAAATCTCAACGACACTAGATATGCTTGTCGCATGGTTCTCGATGTTTTAAAAAAGTATTTTAGACAGCACAAATATGAAACCACAGTGAACGTCATCAATGGTGCAACGACAAGTAAGGTGAGATACATGGGCAAGTTGCCTAAAAATAGAGACATGTATTGCCATCACGCAATCGACGCTCTCATTATAGCATCATTTAGAAAGTCAAAATACTTGGCCAATGCATTCGATGCAAAATACTACGATGAAGAGATGGGCGTATTCCTTTTGAGTGAAAAAGAAGTAGAAAAAGAAATATATGGTGACGTTTTAAAAAGTATTGTTGAACAAGTTAGAGAATTGGACCCGATTAATGATTTTAAGTTCTCATATAAAATCGACACTAAAGCAAATAGACAGATCGCTGATGCTCATATTTACGGAACTAGAATTATTGACGGAAATTTATGCGTTATCAAAAAATATGAAAACATCTATGATAAATGGGGCATAAAATTAGCAAAGAGAATACGCGATAATAAAGATATCGATAAAATTTTTATGGCAAAAAATGATCCGAACACTTTTGCAGTGATTTCGAAAGTTGTGTCATTATATCCGGATGAAAAGAATCCATTTGCATCTTTTAAAAAGGAACATGGAGATTTTATTCGCAAATATCGCAAAAATGGTGTGGGTCCAGTTGTCATTTCTGTTAGATATCTCGAGGATAAAGTGAATTTGCATCTTGATGTCACGAATAAATATGCTCAGCAAGGTTCAACTGTTATCAAATTGCAACTCTCGCCTTATCGAATGGATTTATATAGATCCAAAGAGACTGGGAAATTTAAATTCATTACTGTTCGTTATGTAAATGTGAGATACAAAAGCGATATCAATTTCATTGATCGAGAATGGTATGAAGCGGAGATGAAAGAAAATCAAATATCCAGCGACTACATTTTTGTTAATTCATTTTATAGAGGAGACTTGATTAAAAGAACGTTTAATGATGGAACAATTAAACTAGATGTATTCATTAACGTCAATAATCCAGTTACTCAACAGTTTGAACTTCATTATTATGGTAAGGCCACAACAGAAGAAAAAGAAAATCATATATTCAAAACATTTCAATATATGCAAACTTTTACTAAAGATACGGCTGAAGTTGAAAAATATTCAACAGATATTTTAGGAAAACGATATAAAGTTGTTGGAGAGAAGTTGAAATTACAATGGTAAACAATTATAATAAATATGTTAGTGGTGTACCAACCGCTAACAGATTAACCGAAAGTAGATTAATGAGGATCTACCAAAACAAGGCGTTTTCCTTAATGGAAGTACTGCCGCATTCAGAGGGGCTTTGACCCCTCTTTTTTATGGGATGGAGAACGTTATATATTGAAGAAAGTGACAATTTATCTTTATATTTAGATAATATTAAAGTTGTAAGAGGTGCTAATGAATTATTCTTTCCTCTATCTGACATCAGTGTCTTGTTGGTTGATAATACAAAAACGCAACTGACAATTAAACTAATAAACGCTTGTTCATCTAGCAATATTCCGATTATATCCTGTGGTGATGATCATCATCCAATAGCAATATTGCTCCCATTTTTTGGACACTTTGAATCAGCAAAAATCCAGAATGAGCAATTGTTGTGGACAAAAGAAATGAAGGATATCGTGTGGCAAAATGTGATAAAAGCTAAAATCTCTAAGCAATTGTTTGTACTGCAAAGAAATAAGCCAAAGTCTGAAGCGATAGAGTATTTAAGCGCATATGTTAATGGTGTTGAAAGTGGTGATTCGACAAATCGTGAAGGATTGGCGGCAAAAGCGTATTTTCGTTCGATGTTTGGCAACGACTTTGCCAGAAATGAAGATAATGTCATCAATGCATCTTTAAATTATGGTTACAGCGTGATGCGCGCTATCATTGCAAAGGTCGTGGTCTCAAAGGGCCTCAATCCTCTTTTTGGCATATTTCACAAAGGAACGACGAATTCGTTTAACCTCGTTGATGATATTTTAGAAATATATAGACCGATCATTGATGATTTTGTTTTTAAAAACTTCATCAATGAGAAGATTTTTAAACGTGAGCATAGGTTAAAGGTTCTTACGCTCATCAACGAAAAAATTGAGATTCAGCATCAAAAACAAACATTGATACATTCGATTGAAATAATAGTGGATGATCTAATCAATTATTTTAGAAAGGGAGAAATGTGTTCAAATTTGTTTTTTGATCCAATTCTTTATGATTTATAACTTTATGAGACTGATGGTGTTCTTTGATTTGCCTGTCCTAACAAAGGAAGAGCGATATGCCTATACAACTTTTCGCAAATATTTGATTAAACAAGGATACAAAATGCTTCAATTCTCAGTGTATGCAAAACTTTTCAATAATATGGATTCTGTCGACAATCATTTGAAAATACTAAAGCAAAATATTCCAAAAGAAGGTTCGATTCGCGCAATGGCAGTGACCGAAAAACAATACTCAAGAATTCTTATCTTATTAGGTGGTAAGAGCGTGCAAGAAGAATTAGATAATATAGATGCTTTAGTAATCTTATAGGAGGATAACATATGGATAGAATTACAATATTGCATGGTCCAAATCAACGCACAATTGATTTAGAAAACATCAAGTATCTGATAGGCGATAATGAACTAGTAAAATACGATATTTATTATTCTCTTAAATCTGAACTAAATAAAACTCTTAATAGTGAGTATTCGATTGAAAATAGCATGAAGCATCAATGTCTGTTTAATGGAAATGCTTTTGATTCCAAAATTTGGAAATTCATCGAAATCTCTCCATTCTTTGATTTTGATTCTGACATAAAAATGGGAACAAAATCATTATTTCACAAGTATCTTGAATCATGTGGAGAACAGATAGAACAGTTTTCTTCTTTCAAATCTATTCAAGAAGATGTACAAATGCTAAATGATGAGCTTAAATCATTTAATTTCAATGTCAATCAAAAAGAAGTAAATATCACATTAAATGATTTGCCATTAGCAACGATTGTCAAAGAAATAATTCCGAAGATTTCGAGTGCTGAATCAATTTGTAATGTGGCCGATTTATCTTACGAAGATATCATGCTTTTGCAAATATCGCTTTTAGAAAAAATAGCAATAAAATCTATTGATAAAAAAATTCTGTGTTGTTGTTTTTTACCAAAACTTACTCCTTCATTGCGTTCCGCACTTATTGGACTTCGTTATAAAAATCTTTTTCTTCTTGTTTTTACACCTGATGTCGTTTGCAAAAACCTATGCGAAAATATTGTTTGTTCGAAAAAATACCTAGATCTAGCTAACGACGATATGATCTGTGATTGTATTATGGATTTGCCATTTCATATTGAACTTGATGAATTCAAAAAAAGAGCATTATCTATTATCGAAAATGATTTTGCTGATAAGTCTGATCAATTAACGATTGAGTTATTTTC
>JBAZGG010000032.1:0-5262 GCA_041653015.1 Bacilli bacterium
CATCGCATGAGCTTGAGCTTGAGAATAGAAAGCCTGCTCGACGATGTAATCGCAACTTTTAAATGCCTCATCGACATCGCCGACGTGCATCGCATAGGAAGCAGCGATGTTTCTTTTCGGTTCAAAACCCATCGGAAACATCTGTTCGATGCCGCTTTCGGGATGGATGATCGATCTGTGACCATCAGCTTTTTCAAAATCTAAAACCGGCTCTAAAACTTCATATTCAACTTCGATCAGCTTAAGAGCTTCTTCGGCGGTTTCTTCATCGATCGCGGCGACGCAGGCGACTTCATCGCCGACGTAGCGGACGTATTCATCGAGAATAAATTTATCGTGAGGAGATGGCTCTGGATATCCTTGTCCAGCGCGTGAAAAAGATACGCGAGGAACATCGTGATAGGTGAGAACGCAAGCCACGCCATTGAGAGCTTGGGCTTTTGTGACGTCGATATTTTTGATGTGAGCGAAAGCGTGAGGGCTGCGCAAAATCTTGACGATTAAAGAGTTTGGTTCGGCTAGATCATCGGTGTATGATGGGCGACCCATCATCAAACCCTTGCCATCGATAGAGGGCGTTTTATTATCAACTATTTTAAATTTTTTCATTTCGTATCCTCCAGATAGTGCTTGATCGCTTTAAATTGTGATTGATAACCGGTGCAACGGCAGAGGTTGCCAACGATATATTTCTTGATCTGTTCATCGGTCGGATTTTTATACTCTCTTCTCAACCCGTGGATTAAAATAGCGAATCCCGCGTTGCAAAAGCCGCACTGATCAGCACCTTCTGAAGAGAAGTATTCGCTGATCTTCGCCGCTTCATCTTGAATGCCTTCCACCGTCGTCACTCTATGACCTTCAGCTTTGACAGCGAGCAGAGAGCAGGAAAGAATGGGTTTGTCATCCAACAGAACGCTGCACGCTCCACAGGCGGATTCATCGCAGGCAATCTTTACGGAGAGCACACCATTTTCGCGCAGAACAGGAGCTAAATAGTCGCTGGGTTTAATATTCCAAACGACATCCACGCCATTGAGATTAAAATGTAATTCCATTATTTGCTGACCTCCTCTAGACCGCGTCTCACGTACGTTTTGGCTAGGGCGCGGCGATATTCTTCGCTCGAGCTCGGCGAATTAGAAAAGCGAAGACTAGTCGATGCTAATTCAGCAGCGCGTTCAAAATCTTTCGCTTCTGGATGTTTAATTCCATTCAAATAACTCATCGCCTCGAGCGCCAAGGAGGCGACAGATGGGCGGCTTCCAATCGAAATTCGATACTGGCTGTCCGCTTTACAAATCGCAATATTGACGATGGGAAAATCTAGAGCGGTCACTTCAACTTTTTTGAAATAACCTCTCGCCTTCTCTTTCTTGATCGAGATGGAGACGAGGATGCCCAATTTATCTTTGTTCAATAGATATTCGCTCAGCGATATTTTTCTTTCGGGATAGAAATGCAAAGTGACATCGAGCGCGAGGAGCGGAGTGATGATGTCGGAGAAAGGATATTTTCCCGCGACACTACCACCGATCGTCGCCATATGGCGGAAGGGAACGCCCATTATTTCTCCTGTTCCGATCGAGACGATTCCATCAGCGATCGACTTCACACTCTCACTTATTTCAACTTCTCTTTCGCTGACGAGAGAGCCGATTTCAACATGATCTTTATGATTTACAATTCTATCTAAACCAAGCCTTGAAATATCGATTAAAGTATCGATGGGTGAATTAGCTTTCTTGAGCCAAAGCCCACCGCCGAGAATGGCATTCTTGCTATCTTTTTGTAAAACGGCATATGCATCTTCTAATGACTTAGCGATGTAATATTTTCTCACTTTCATTTTCGCGCATCCTTTCCATGTAATATCTTTTCATAATCATCTCTGGTGTCGATATCGACGAGGATATTCGGATCGTCGACTTCAACGCTTTCAAAATCGTGATTATTTCTAAATGCTTTCAAATTGTCATCGACGCTCATTTTGAGCAATTCGGCTTTCAATGTTTTAGAGATAAACATTGGGTGTCCATGATGACTATTATACACTGGCACGCGTATAGATTTAATACCTTTGAGAAGCGAGCGATAGGTTGCGACTTTCACAAAAGGGCAATCTCCGGGCAGAATAAAAAAGTCTTCATCTCGGCTCGATGATCGGACACCGGTGAGCACGGATGAAAACATCCCTTTTTCATAATCTTTGTTATGAGCGATCACAACATTTTTTTGATCTTTTAATAAATTATTAATCTCATCGTGATAGCGACCGGTGACCACGATGATGCGTTTAACAAAAGGCTTCATCCCTTCAATAGCGTGTATGATCAAAGGCTTGCCATCCACGATGAACAGCATCTTGTTCGCATAGGCACGGCTCGATAAGCCACCTGACAGAATTATTCCTTCAGCCATTAAGTCTCCTTTTAAAGAGGCTTCGTCTGACTCTCTTATAAATAAGGAGCCTACTTAAAAAACCTTCCTTTACATTGTAAAGCGGAATCAAATCCTTTTCAATATGCAAGTATGCGCGTGAAGAGCGAGACGACACGCTGATTCTGCATCGCCGCATACATGTCATAAATAAAACCATCTTTCAAAATGTCGATGATTATATTCGAGTTATGATATACTTGTTTTTATGCAAACAAGGAGAACACTATGAGCAGATATGTAGTATCGCTCGGCGGAAACGCTTTAGGCAATAATGCCGAGGAACAAAAAGCCCTTCTCGTCGGAGTGGCAAAAACGATCGTAAAATTGATTAAAGATGGTCAAGAAGTTGTCATCGTCCATGGTAATGGACCACAGGTGGGGATGATCAATCTCGCCTTCACCGAGTCGACTTCCGCCCCCGATATGCCTTTTCCAGAGTGCGGAGCGATGAGCCAAGGATATATTGGATTCCATCTTCAAAACGCTCTCGATAACGCTTTAAAAGAAGAGGGTATCAAGAGAAATGTAGCGACGATTGTAACGCAAGTTTTAGTCGATGAAAAAGATCCGCTATTCCAAAGCCCTTCTAAACCTGTCGGAGCGTTCTACAGCAAAGAAGAAGCCGATAAAATCGATAAAGAAAAAGGTTATGTTATGAAAGAGGATGCGCAGCGCGGCTATCGTCGCGTCGTCCCTTCTCCACTTCCGATCGACATCATCGAAAAAGAGATGATCTCTTCGCTCGTAAAGAGTGGTGATGTGGTCATATGCGCTGGCGGAGGTGGCATTCCTGTCATCTATAAATCTGGAAAACTTGAAGGCGTCGCTGCGGTCATCGACAAAGATTACGCATCCGCCAAAGTCGCTGAGCTCATCAACGCTGATTATCTCGTCATTCTCACCGCTGTGGACAACGCGTGCATCAATTACAAAAAACCTGATGAAAAGAAGTTGGGTCGAATATCTCTACTCGAAGCGAAGGAATATCTCAGCAAAGATTATTTCGCAAAAGGGAGCATGTTCCCCAAAGTGCAAGCTTGTGTCAGCTTCTTATCGAGAAGCAAAGGTAAAACAGCGATCATCTCATCCTTAGAGAAAGCTAGCGAAGCCTTCAAAGAGCAAACCGGAACGATCATCAAATAATAAAAAATGCCATTTCCGAGGAGGAACATGGCATTTTTGTTTGCGTATAAATTTAAATCAAACGAACTTTGATAACGCCTTTTAAGCCGGCGAGTTTCGCCGTGTCGATCGCTTTATCGATATCGAATAGACTAGCGGCAAAAGTGCCCTTGACTCCGCTGAGCATATTGGCTACTTTGGCCACTTTGCTCACTTCGCTAGAAAGGCTTTGTGCAAGACCTTCGATATTTTCATATAGAACGACGAGGCGATGAGCCTTTAATGCTCCGAGCGACAGCGAAGGGTAATTGACGGAATTAGAGATATTTCCTCTCTCGATGTATTCCGAGATTTCTTCCGCGGCCATCTTCGCGCAGTTATCCTCAGCTTCTTCAGTGGAAGCGCCGAGATGAGGAATCGCCACAACATGGGACATATTAGCTGAGGCAAAGTTAGGGAAATCGGTGACATATGTGCGAACTTTCCTAGCTTCAAGAGCAACTTTCATATCCACATCATTGACGATGGCATCGCGAGCGATGTTGAGAATGATCACGCCATCTTTCATCTTCGAAATGCTCTCTTTGTTAATCATGCCTTTCGTGGCGGGAAGCAAAGGAACATTCAAAGAGATATAATCGGCTTTAGCATAGAGTTCATCAGCACTTTTAACAAGTTCGATATCTTTAGGAAATAGTTTTTTATTTCTTTCGATAGTCGCGCTTGACGGTTCAAAACCGACGACGTGCATGCCGAGTCCTCCAGCCGCATTAGCGATTAGAGAGCCCACTGCTCCTAAACCAAAAATACCGATCGTTTTGCCAAGAATTTCTGTTCCGGCAAAACCCGCTTTCGCTTTTTCCATGTTTTTATTGATTTCGGAATCGGCTTTATTCGCTTCTACCCATTTCATGCCGCCGTGAATATCGCGAGCGGCGAGGAGCATTCCAGCAATAGTTAATTCTTTGACAGCATTCGCGTTGGCACCAGGCGTGTTAAAAACGACCACGCCAACTTTTGCATACGGTTCGAGAGGGATGTTGTTCACTCCGGCGCCGGCTCGAGCCACTGCCACTACTCTTTTAGGCAAACTCATCTCGAGCATGTTTGCGCTTCGAACCAAAACGGCATCAGCCCCAGCGATATCGGTGACGATCTCGTAATCTTTTGGAAGAGCCTTTAGACCGATAGGAGATATGTTATTTAAACAAATAATATTTTTCATTTCGTCAATTCCTATTTAGAATGCTCGGCTTCAAATTCGCTCATGAACTTCACGAGAGCTTTTACACCATCGATCGGCATAGCGTTATAGATCGAGGCTCTTAAACCGCCGACTGAACGATGACCTTTTAGATTGGTAAAACCATATTTCGCTTTCGCTTCATCGACAAATTTAGCATCGAGATCTTCGCTGCCAGCAGTAAATGTCACGTTCATCAATGAGCGAGAACCTTTATCCACTGAACCTCTGAACATCTTGCTATGATCGATAAAGTCATAGAGAATCTTAGCTTTTTCTTCGTTGCGTTTCTGCATAGCTTCTAGACCGCCATGGCTAAGCAACCATTTAAAGACGAGACCGCAGATATAGATGCCATAGGTCGGAGGAGTGTTGTACATCGATCCATTTTCGGCATTGATTTTGTATCGAAGCAATGTCGGCGTAGCCGCGACTGGCTCTCTTTCGAGAAGATC
>JBAZGG010000033.1:0-5206 GCA_041653015.1 Bacilli bacterium
CGAGAACATTGAACTTCGCTTTTAAACTGCCCGGTTCAGGATCATATCCGGAATGGATGATGGCGGAGTTCGCCATCGACGATACATTGCCGACATCATTTTCTTTTTCAAGCACTAAGACATCAACCTCATATTTCGATAGTTCACGGGCGATAAAAGAACCGATGACTCCCGAACCGATAATGATGATATCTCGCATGATGTGATAACCTCGCTAATATATTAGCACACTTAGTATCGCAAAAAAGAAAAAATCCCGTTTATGACATGTACCCAGTTTTCTGAACAAGTTAACTGCATTTCATATAGTTTTGTTGAGTTGTGATCGCAGTTCCTTACTATTTCAAATAATCTAGCAAGAAGTCCACCACCCCTTCCACTATAATTCCATCAGCCATTTTTATTGGTTTTATTGGTCTATTAACAATTATCATCTTTTTAACTGAATCTCTTATTAGTTTGAATGGTCTTTGTTCACGGGTTAAAGTGCTTTCATCCTCAACATTGTCTGTCGCCTGAATATAAAGGCTATCGATACCTTTTGTCGCATAAAAATCAACTTCATAAGACTTAAGAACGCTCTTCCCATTTTCATCCTTTTCTACTTGATCAAAAGAACCAACGCGAACATTATAACCACGATATATCAATTCATTATAGATAGCAGTTTCAATCATCTGCCCAAAATCAGGAGAGGCGAAATCAAGCCTTGCATTTCTTAAACCCGTATCTTGAAAATAGTATTTACGAGTGGCTCCAATTGGACTGGTGCCTTTTATATCGTATCTTTTTGCTTCGCTGATGATATAGGAATCGACAAAAGCTTCTATATATTTATCAACAGTTCCTTTATCGATTTTCTCGCGTTTTCGGCTTTCGACGATATGAGCGATTCTTTGGGAGTTTAAAAGCTGACCAGACATCGAACTCAAAACGTCGCATATCTCATCCAATGTTTCGGCTTTTTTGAAAGAATTGTGCTCGAGGATGTCCTTAAAATAAGTCAGCGAAAAAAGCTCCTTTAAATACTTTTCTTTTTCATCGCGTGGTTTAAGAACACAAAGAGGCATCCCACCATGCATTAAATACTCATAAAAGGCACTTTGTTCATCACCGCCGATGTAATCGTAATACTCTTCAAATGATAATGGCAAAACGTGAATGTTTGTGGCTTTGTCCCTAAATTCGGTAAACACATCTTTTGATAGCAGTTTGGAATTGCTGCCAGTGACATAGAGGTCGACGTTTGGCAAACGCGATAATCCTAAAACAACATCGACAAAGGAAATGACACTGGAGTCATCTTTCTTTGCCAAAACGATCTTCCCATCTGTTAATTCTGGATTAACAATCGAAGAAATCAATTGGACTTCATCAATAAAAACAAAGACGATACCATCTAAATGAGCGACACTATCCCTGATAAAAGATGTTAGCTTCAAAGGGTTTCTATATTGATAGTTGATTATATCGTCTAGTTCAATCGATATAATATTCTGACTTTGAACATGCTGTTGTAAGAGGTAGTCACGAAAAATATTTTTTAACAGATAAGACTTACCTGACCTTCTTATTCCTGTAATCACTTTAGGCATCCCGTTTTTCATCGCCGTTATTAATTGATTAAGGTATTTGTCTCTTTTTATCATATGTGGCCCCCTCTGCATTTTTATAGAATTCTATGTTTTTGTCGATTTGATAATATCATCATTTTATAATGAAAGCAATCACCATTTTTATAGAATTCTATGTTCTTGACGATTTAATTGCAGAAGCGTAAATTTTAAAAGAAAAATGAACCCACCTTATTACGTTCAATAAAGTGGATTCACTTCATATCGAGATTATCTCATTATTTCTTGAAGAACTTATGATTTTTGTTGCCTTGTGGTCTGCTCTGATGTTCGCTGTGTTCAGGTCGATCGACATAACCAGCTGGTTTGTCCACGAATTCGCGATGAGAAACCTTTACTTTCCCATGATCGTCGATTTCCGAGACCACCACTTTGAGCTTATCGCCGACATGAGCGACGTCGCTCGCTTTGTTGATGAATCCCCAACCGAGCCGAGAGACGTGACATAGACCATCGACATCGCCAAAGAGATTGACGAACGCGCCATAGTCTTCAACGCGCGTGACGAGACCTTCATAGACTTCGCCCACTTTCGCTTCGCGGATGATATCTTCAATCATCCCTTTAGCTTTTTCAATCGCTTCCTTCGAATCGTGATAGATTACGACCGAGCCATCATCTTCAATGTCGATCTTGACGTTATCGCATTTGGCGATGATATCATTGATGACTTTGCCACCTGTTCCGATGACCTCGCGAATCTTATCGACATCGATCTGCATCTTTTCAAATTTAGGAGCATATTTTCCAACTTCACTTCGTGGAGTGGAAATAGCGCTCTCCATAACTTCGCGGACTTTCGCTCTCGCCCCGTGGGCTTGCTTTAAAGCTTCGCGCAAAATTTCTTTGGTGATGCCTTTGATTTTTATATCCATCTGCAAAGCGGTGATACCATTCTTGGTTCCAGCCACTTTGAAGTCCATATCGCCGAAATGATCTTCGAGACCTTGAATATCGGTCAGGATCGTATAGGGATGCTTTCCATCGAGCGGTCCAGAGGTGACCAGTCCCATCGCGATGCCGCTGACGACATCTTTAATCGGTACACCAGCTGCCATTAAGGACATACAACCCGCACAGATAGAAGCTTGTGAGGATGAACCATTCGATTCGACGACTTCGCTGACGACGCGAATCGTATATGGGAATGCCTTCTCATCAGGGATGACATAAGAGAGTGCTCTTTCACCGAGCGCACCATGGCCGATCTCTCTTCTGCCAGGAGAGCCCATGCGACCGACTTCACCGACTGAGAAAGGTGGAAAATTGTAATGGTGCATAAAGCGCCGAGTATCTTCAGGCGTCAAATTATCGATGATCTGCTCATCGGCCAAAGGACCGAGAGTGGTGATCGAGATGACTTGAGTTTGCCCTCTCGTAAACATCGCGGATCCATGTGTTCGCGGAAGGAGATCAATCTGAGCGTTAAGAGGGCGAATCTCATCGATTTTTCGTCCATCTGGTCTCACTTTGTCTTCCGTGATCAAACGGCGAACTTCATCAGCGATCATCCTTTCGAGAATGTCGTTGACCATCATCATCGCATTAGCGTGGTCTTTTTCTTTTTTGTATTCGCGAGCATCATAGCCATCAAGGACCTCTTTTTTAAGAGCTTCAATGGCGTCTTGTCTCTCTAGTTTATCAAAGATAGAGATGGCTTTTATCATCTTTAGACCAACGCGGTCGTAGATATCTTTTTTGATCGCTTCATCGATGGTATAGAGCTGAATTTCTCTTTTAGCCTTTCCGATCTCTTTGGCGATTTGAACTTGAAAATCACAAAGTTTTTTAATCGCTTCGTGACCAAACATAATAGCTTCGAGCATATCTTCTTCGCTGACTTCGGCGGCACCCGCTTCCACCATGTTGATGGCTTGTTTTGTGCCGGCGACAGCTAAACTGATATCTGATTTTTCTTTTTCAGCGATGGTTGGATTGATGACAAATTTGCCATCGATACGACCGACATAGACACCAGCGATCGGACCGTCGAATGGTATATCGCTTATGCACAGCGCGAGAGACGAACCGAACATAGCCGCCATCTCTGGAGTGGCATCCATATCAACGCTTAAAACAGTGTTGACAACTTGAACTTCGTTTCTAAATCCTTCAGAGAACATTGGGCGAAGTGGTCTGTCGATAAGGCGAGCGGTCAATGTCGCATGCTCTCCAGCACGACCTTCTCTTCGCAGAAATGATCCAGGAATTTTTCCGATAGCATACTGCTTCTCTTCATAGCCAACCGTAAGGGGAAAGAAATCTCCTTCTTTTGGCAAATCACTCGCACAGACTGTTGATAGAACAGCTGTCTCATCGAGCCTTACGAGTACGGCTCCGTCTGCTTGTTTGGCGACTTCGCCAGCTTCGACGACAAGCTTTTTTCCTTCGAATTCCAATTCGAATGTCTTTTTCATCTTTTTACCTCTTTTTTTATATGAAACTTGCATTATTATAACATATATGTCAAAGATGACATATAAAAAGAAAAACCGCATTTGCGGTTTTCTTAATTATTTTCTAATTCCTAAGGTCGCAATTAACTTGATGTATTCATCGCGATCAGTTTCGCTCAAGTAATCCAGCAATCCTCTGCGTTTGCCAACGAGAACGGATAGCGATCTGCGCGAATGGTGATCTTTTTTGTGCGCTTTGAGATGTTCAGTCAAGTTCTTAACCTGCTCTGTAATGAGAGCGATTTGAACGGTGGTTGAACCAGTATCGTTCGCACTTTTGCCATATTCTTTGACCAGTGCTTGCACTTTTTCTTTGGACAATGCCATTTGCTTTTCCTCCTTTGTTTTTTCTTAGCTTATTCAGCGAGGAGCGTCGGAGTGATCGCCGATCATCGAATAAGTCGCGACTATTACTTTATAGTAATCAGATTAAAAAGACAATAGCAACTTCAAAAGAAAAGAAAAATGCTCACTTGATCGAGTCGAGGTCGATAGCGATTTGTTTCTTTAAATCAGCGACATCATCAAATTTTTTCTCATCGCGAAGGCGAGAGAGAAAGGCCACATACATCGTCTTGCCATAAGCGTTTCCCTCATAGTGAAGAAGATAGGACTCAACGAGCACTCGATCAGAGGCTCCGAGCGTTGGATGAACGCCGATGTTTGTCAGCGCCAAATATGGCTTGCCATCGACATAACAAATCGTCTTATAGACACCATTTTTGGGCAGGACATAATTGGCGGCAATATCTAGATTAGCCGTCGGGAAACCGATCTTATTGCCCACTTGATTCCCATAGCCGACCACACCGCGAATCTGATAGTCATAACCCAATAATTCATTGGCTTTTTCAACATCGCCATCATCCAATGACTTTATGATGGTGCTCGTCGAAATCTTTCCATCTTTGGTGCTCAATAGTTCAAAGGCGTGCACATCGAAGTGTTTCCTTAAATCCGCGACGGAGCCAGAAGCGCCATGACCGAAGCGATAATCGGTGCCAACAAACACTTCTTTAACACCTAGTTTTTTCAATATTTTATTCATAAAATCTTCGGCGGAATAAGTGAATAAACTCTCGGAATTGGTCAGAACAATAAAATAGTCAACGCCCA
>JBAZGG010000034.1:0-4564 GCA_041653015.1 Bacilli bacterium
ATCTAATTTATATTTTCTAATTTGTCGCTCATTATATCTTTGATCCTGCAGTTTCTCATAATTAGAATCTTTATACTTGCCAAATTGGAATTCGCTTTTATCAAATGAATCATCCAACAATTCACTGCTTTGCACAAAGTGAAATGAATGGCGGCAGTTTGGCCTTGTCGTTAAAAATGGATCGCCATCTCGAACTTCCTGAATTGATTTTATATCGTTGTCATCAATATATTTCTGTTCAGCTTCAGTCCGTGTTGCACTTTCATCGTAGTAATACTTGCCTTGATAATCGGCATGGTCTTTAGCACAATCAGCAAATTCATCACAAAAATAAAACACCTGATTTAATTCTTTGCCAACTTTTAATTGTTGATCACCGATCTCTTGATGAACCGTTGTCCTGACATTCATCTCCATATAAGATTTCCAAGTTAGGTTGCGACCATTTGAATATTGAACTGATAATCCTTGATTAGCATTTAAAATAATTTTGCTTTTTATTTCGTCATAAAGTGCATCGGCACTCGATGTTTGCGATATGATTTTAACGTTTTGAACATAGGTTTTGTAGCCGAGATTTGCAAGGTTAGTAATTTCCTTCGCATTGATTTCTTTCATGCGTTGAATGTCTTTTATGGCATCTTTATTTAATTGCTTAACGTTGATCTCTGTCTTTGAGATTTGAATCGCATCCTTGTTAATTTCTTTGTAGCTCAATAAATAAACTTTTTCAGTAAGGTTATCTAAATTCGCTAATTCTTTTTTAGCCGTTCTAATCAAATCATTTTTATAAATGGCACGATTCCGCAGTTGTAATCTTTTCCATTCTTCAGGATTATCGACAAACTTTAATAATTCTTGATTATTTTTGATGACAAAAGTGTTTTCAAGTTCCGCATATCTTTCGCCAAGCAAATCTACCAAATCATCGATTCGCTCTTTGTTCATAATTCAATTCCTTATTTTTTCTCGCTATAGAAACCTGCGCCTTGAACATCGGCTAATGATATCGAACTTGCTTCCTTTTTCGCAATCAATAGTTCATCTATTAGTTTTTGTTTTTCAGTTGAATCAGGATAAACATTATCTACGAATTGCTGAATTGTCATCAATCCTGCTCCCATTGCGGCAAGACAAGTATTGATTTTGTTTTCAAGAGAAACATTGCCGAAATACTTAATAATCATCGCTGTCGCTTGTTCTTCAGTTTCTCCAAACCATTTAACACGATATTCAATCTTGGACATGACGCCATTTGTGACATCTTCACGATCCGATTTCTTTTCGGTTTCCTTATCTTCAATAATTGAATCGTCAAACTTGACATCATCAATTAGTTCTTGTGTAAAATGTTCTTCATCTGTAAATTGATTTACAACCCACATATAAGTTTCGATGATATTTTTAACAACGTCATATAGTAATATTTCATGTTTTTTGACATTTCTAAAGGTATCTGATTTCTCTGATATCACTTGTGTGGCGGTCATTATTCGACCTTCTTTGTAGATAAAATAACCATTTCCTAAACCAACAGCGGACGAGAAAAGAGCCAAGTCATCATTGATGGCAACCTGATGTTCAACCGCTCGTAAGGCATCAGTCGAGGTTTGGATGAGTGGTTTCGATTGTCCTGAAGCATCGACAGATTTTGGCAAACGATGAATTACAACATCGTTCGGATCGAATAATTTTTTCATCTCGCCTGTTTCTTTATCAACCTCGAATATCTCGGATGAAATATAAACACGCTTTTTGCCAAGCACAAATTCATTGTCATAGGAATCATACTTGTCATCGATCGATTGCAAAACCGAGATGGCATTTGCAAAAACTGAAATTGGATAAGGACTATCGACATCGATGTTGTTGACAATATTTGGTTGGATGATTTGAAACCATTTTTTAGGCGATTGAGTATCGAGATCAAACGATTTCTGTGCCACACCATTACTATCGATTTTTATTTTAGCAATCGAGTAATTGCCCTGATCGTTTAGGTAATGAATCAATAATTGCGTTTCGTTTGTATTCTTTTGCACAAAGGCAATTTCTGTGATTTCATTATTTTCAAAAGTAATCGGAATGCATTGTAAAGCTGAATAGGTTTGAATAGTTGCTTTCGATTTAGAAAAATCTAGAGTGCCATCAATATTGGCCACAATGTCTTTTAATTCGATCAGCAAAGCATCGTAAGAAAGTGCGAATCCATATTCGACACCTTTATTCGCTTTCGCCCAAAAATGGATTTTATCTAATTTTTGATCTAACAACTTCTGATCATTTTCTGACGAAGCCACGATTTTGACTTTCTCATTCATCAAAAGCGATGCCCATTCCTCACAAGCTCGTTTTGCCATGTTCAAAGTTTTTTTCTTAAAATATATTTTTTTATCGCCATTGAAAATATAGTAGCGATGAAATGCTGGGTCATATCCAGCATAGTATTTTCGCCACAAACTGATATAGGAAGAACCATCATTGATTTGTTTATTTTCAGTCAACACACTTTTTATTAAACTTGCATAATCAGTCATAAATTATTGCTCCATATTTATATTTTACACATTTTTTGCTGAATTAGAATACAATAATTCATTTTGGTGTTTTTCAATCGCATATTCAGCCGCATCTAAAATATCAACGCAATAAGTTCCATTGTCTAATCTTTCATCAACTTGACTTTTAGAATTCCAAACTGCCTCTTGTAAAGATTGAATTAAATTGGTGCAATTACTTTTTATTTTCAAACGATCTGATCCAAGCAAAGAAACAAATAATCTAATTCGAGATACAATGCTGATCTTGAAGGCAGGTTTTAATTCAACTCGACAGAAATGTTGAATTGATGCAGCTTCAAGGCCACGTGCCAAAACAGGTTCGGCATTATCATAATTCACATCGAATGCCCTACCATACTTTCTAAAGCACTCTTGAGCGAAATCAACCCATTCACTCGCCAATTCAGTCGGTGTGATCTCCTTGTCGATGACTTTTTCTTCAAGGTAGATCACTTCTCGATAGAAAGGTGTGAATCCGACTAAAACAAAAGCGTGCTTTGATTTATTGCCGCCAAAGTCGACACCACCTTCGATCATGACAATATGGAGATCATCAGGCACATTATCGATAATAAATTTCTTTGGATTGTCAGCAAAAACACGATAAATTAAACCTTCGCCCTTGATCCATTTGCCTAAAATATATCGATCGTAATAGACCGTGCCGAAATATTCTTTGCATAATTCATCAACGAACTTTTTAGAAAGAAATGGATTATCGAAAATTGTCCATGTTTGGCAATAGATATCTAAATCAGTTCTATCAATAAATTGTTTCAACGGATGAGTTGGACTAGCTGGATTCCCTGTGAAATCGCAAACTGAATAACTTAATGATAACCTAGATTTTAATAATTCAAACACTTCGATATTACAATCGACTAATTCATCGCAGTAGGCATATTTAAACTTTGCACCACGAAACTTTGCCACTTGAGATATTTTTTCCATTCCAAGACAATAAACTTTTTCTCCAAACAAATAAACAATATTTTCTGAACTAATATCGCCAACAAGAGCATCGCCCCAATAGTCCCTCATCGGTTCTAGAATGTTTCTTTCAATTGTGCCTTTGGAAACACCTGTGATTAAATTCAAACCATCGAGTCCTGATCTCTCCATAATTCGATTTGGAATCACATAGGCAATGTCAATATAAGTTTTGCCACATTGAGTTGCACCAATTTTGCCATTCCAGCGATGAGTTGCATTTTTAATAAACTCAAGTTGCTTTTTTGAGAATTCTAGATTTTGCATTTTTTCTCATCCTCGTTTGATTCATCAGCTAACTTTTTAACTTTGGCATTTATTGACTTAGCGGCGGCAATCAGTTCAGGCATCGCACCCTCATCCGTGATAAGGTTCTCACTCTTGTAATGTTCCTTGTCATGATTGCATAGATAGAACTTAATAGCTTGGAAGTTAGGATTAGAATAACGTTTCACTCTTACAACTTTAGGTTCTTCCCTTCTATTCTTTTTCCCATCTTTATTAACGTAAGTAGAACCAATTACTTGTATAGTCTGTTCTTCATATTCAAATCCAACCGCCAAACGATAGAGAGAATCTTCAACATTTTTGTTTCTAATAGAAAGATCACCATTCAAGGCATCATTTAATTCACTAAAACGTTTGTCGCGGCGCAATAAATAAAATTGATTGATTGTTATATCAATCTCTTTCGAGATTTCTTTATAAGACATCCCTTTATAAGCTAAATACTCTATATATTCTAAATTAGGTAGTATTTTAGTATTATATAATTTAAGCAATGTCGATTCAGAGTTTCGATCCATAGTTTGTGATTTCCATAATTCATTATATACGAGTAAATAAAATTTAAGCAAGACACAATCTCGCGTGTATGCCTTGCAATTCGCCTGTGCATTGCGATTATATGCGCACGTTGAAAAACAATAAAAAACATCGATTTTTAATGATCGATGCTAATTATTAAACATTAGATTCCTTTGATGATCTGATATCGTTTCAACTTCAGCATC
>JBAZGG010000035.1:0-4415 GCA_041653015.1 Bacilli bacterium
TCGAGAACAACCAGAGTAAGATCGAAACAATCATCAACGACTATGTCTCCTTTAGCAACAAGATGGAGGGCAAGCCGACCCTCTCCGAAGCCGAGAAGATCATCCAGAAACAGCTCGACAAATAAAGCAAAATGCCACCTTTTCTAGCGAAAACTAGATTGGGTGGCTTTTTTTCATGGAATTTTTCAAATGGGAATTGCGATAAACGATTGTGAAGAAGCGGCAACTATGATAAAATGAAACAAACTGTGCGAAATGAAATTATTAATGCGAGGAACGATGTGTTTGAAACCGAAGCGAATTATGCGGTCGCCATTGCGTCAAAACTGCTCGGAATGCAGAAAGTAGATGTCGAGTTTGTCGACAGCGAATTCCTCAAAGGAAAAACCATCACTTCCATGTACTTGCCAAATCACGACTTGATTCTTTTCAATCAGGATTGGTTATCCGTCGCTAAACTTGATGAAGTTATCCTGACAGCGTTTCACGAAACAAGACACGCCTATCAAAAGGCTCAGATTGATGGAATTCCAAATCTGAAACAAAAAGAGAATCCGGAAACGATCGCAAAATGGAAACATGAGTTCGAAGAGTATTATCGGCCAAATGATGAATATGTGGATGATCCTGCGTATTTGGAGCAAGAGATTGAGAAAGACGCAATCGCTTTTTCACAAATGTGCTTACAGAAACTTGGATAATTTTCACAGATATTGAAAGCAACTTGAGTATGACAGTTCAGTTGGGCTAATAGAAAAGTAGGAATACGGCATGAGGTTTGTAGAAAGTCGAGAAATACAGCATATATATATTCATTAGAAGAAAAATACATTTTGCTAAAGGTGACGAGATGGCTTATAAAAGATATAAAAGTGAAATTGTTTTATCAAAACCAGAAAAAGTGAAATTGATGTCCGAATACATTGATTATTATGAGCACTTGTTCAATGAGCAAGGTCTCGATATTCTTAATGTCAAAATACCACGTGATGTATTTGCAAATATATTGGATGAAATAGGCGGTTTTTTAAACCAAAAGGCAGTTGAAATGGCTACTGAAGATGGCCCGGTAAAGGACTTTCTTAAAAAAAATCCACTGCCACCGCATATGAAGGAATTATTGCCAGGTGATTTTCGAGTATTTTCACTTCTACTAAATGCTCTTAAACAATGGGTTTCTGCAGAATCACAATCAACAGATAGATATCTTCTTGGGGGCACTGCTCGTGCAACTTGCAAAGAGGCTGTCAATAAATGCATTGTTACAGGTGAAGAGCTGGATGAAAATGCTGAGCTGCATCATCCGCTCAGAGATGGCAGACCACCGATTCTGTTAAGTAAAAATGGACATAACCTGGTTGAACAGAACAACCAGATAGATAGTTCTGAAAATTCTGATGAAGTCGATAATGATGTTTGGAACATTATAAAAGAAATAAGAACTAAGAAAAACCAATCATGGGTGCAACTTAGGGAAGGTTGTAAAGCTATATTAACCGGAAGTTACAATTGCCGATCGGGAGCGAAATCTTTTGCAAATGTTGTAAGTCGGGATACCGGCTTATCGGCAAGTGATATTCTCAAAATACTTGATTATAAGGGGCTTGGATTAGATGGTTTTTAGTCAGCGTGCACTATAGCATCATTTGAGTACATGCCAAAGGAAAAAGAACGGCAACTTGGGTATGACGGTCTACAGTGACCTGAGTATCTAAAGAAACAATTTGGAATGATCTATTTAGAATTCAAGAAGGGATTATGTAAATGGAAAATGTAGTTATTGTTTTTGATGAAGTAAGTCTTGTATTGTCCAAGAACGATTATGTTAATATCACACAATTCAATCGAATAAGAGAAAAAAGCACTTTTGCTTTCTTTGATAAATACAAATGTTTCATGGTTTTAGAAAATAATAAGCCCAAAGTAATAGTTTACTTCGTTCCTATTAAACTAGAAGGAAGGGAATGCTTCGAGATTACTCGTATTATTCACGAGTTAGATCGTACTCCAAATCTACCAGATGAGTTGGATGAGTTTAATCAAGCAACAGGGAAATTGATTACAAGCGTATTTCATCTACTGAACGAAGCAATCAATGCAAATGAAAAAACACAAAATGAAATGCCCCATAAATACTATATACGAAATAAAAAAACGGGCGTTTATGATATTTACGCAGTACAGGAAAGAGTGAACATTGCAGAATTTGTTCATAAACTGAGTTTTGAATTTGGTATCGATTGATTAGGGGGTAAAAATGAAATCCAATAATGTTTTTGGTGATAAAACGGATGTTGATGAAAACCTTCGTCGGTTGTTGAAAGATGCAGTGCAAGGCCTTGTTTTGGCCCAATACAATTTAGCCGTGTCCTATGAAAATGGGACAGGTGTTAAAATAGATGAAGAGCAAGCTGTCTATTGGCATCGAAAAGCAGCAGATCAGGGATATGCGAACGCTCAGAACAGTTTAGCGATTTGCTATGAAAATGGTACAGGTGTCACAAAAAATTTAGAGCAAGCTTTCTATTGGTATCGAAAAGCAGCAGAGCAAGGCGATGCGAGCGCCAAATACAACTTAGCTAACTGCTATATGAATGGAATAGGTGTCAATATAGATGTAAATAGAGCTATTGAATTATATCGAAAAGCAGCTGAGCAAGGCCTTGTTTTGGCCCAATACAATTTAGGTGTTTGCTATGAAAATGGTATGGGATTTAAGAAGGATGAGGAGCAAGCTGTCTATTGGTATCGAAAAGCAGCAGATCAGGGATATGCGAACGCTCAGAACGGTTTAGCAATTTGCTATGACTTTGGAAAAGGTATCAAAAAAGATGAAGAGCAAGCTGTCTATTGGTATCGAAAAGCAGCAGAACAGGGCTACGCGATCGCGCAGGATAGTTTAGCGATTTGTTATCTCGTTGGGACAGGTGTAAAAATTGATCTCGAGCAAGCTGTTTATTGGTCTCGAAAAGCTGCCGAACAAGGCTTCGCAAAAGCGCAGAATAATTTAGCGATATGCTATTTGAATGGGACTGGCGTCAAAATAGATTTTGAGCAGGCTGTGCAATGGTTTAGAAAAGCAGCAGAGCAAGGAGACGTAGTTGGCCAAAACGCTTTGGGAAAGTGCTATTTTGCCGGTAAAGGAATTGCCAAGGATTTGAAAAAAGCTTTTGAATGGTTTACCAAATCAGCGGAGCAAGGGGACGCGTATGGCGAGAATTGTTTAGGTGAATGTTATCATGATGGCATAGGTATTCCCAAGGATTTGAAAAAAGCCTATGAATGGTATGCCAAATCAGCGGAAAAAGGGAATGCAAATGGCCAGTATAATTTAGGCGTTTGTTATGAGCAGGGCATAGGAATCGCCAAGGATATGAAAAAAGCTTTTGAATGGTACACCAAATCAGCAGAACAAGGGCATTCATTTGCCCAATATATTATCAGGATGGCAAAGGAATCGCCAAGGATATGAAATTCAATTTATTTATCCGAATAATCGTTTGACTTCATTGTGGATTAAGTGGTTTTAATCAGTTGGGTAGCCTATGATATCATATGGGTACAGACCGAGAGCATGGGAAGCCGATACTATTCGTCCGAAATCGGGAGGAAAACAGCGACTTTTCCATGACATTTCACTTTTAGTAACTAAATGCAATGAAGATCGACTTTATCTGAATCGGAAAACTAATCCAAGAACAATTACAGAAGTAGAAACAGACCTCATGTTTAGGAGATTTATCCTAGCATGAGGTCTTTTTGTTTTTTAGGATTCAACTTATACCGGCAAAAGGGATCAAACCTTGCCATTTAACTAATGAAGGAGGTTGATCCTATGAGTAGCATTGAAAAAAACAAAATTAATGAATTAAGACAACTTGGCTATGGATATAAGAAAATAGCCAAAGAACTATCGACGACGATTAGTGCTGTTAGATATGCTTGCAGCATTATTAGTGATGAAGACTTGTTAAACGGAAACTGTCAAACCTGTGGTCTAAAGATGAAATCAATAAAAGGGAAAAAGAAGAAGAAATTTTGCTCAGACAAATGTAGATGGCAATGGTGGAGCAAGCATCCAAAAGAGGTAAACAAGAAGGCTTACTATACACATCGCTGCAAGTGTTGTAATAAAGAGTTCACTGCATATGGTAATAACAAAAGAGTTTATTGCAGCCACGAATGTTACATCAAATTTAAATTTCAAAAAGGCGCGAATCATCATGAAGCGCTCTAACTTAGAAAAGTATTATTTATCGATAGCGCCAGTTAAGCTAATGGTTGACAAAGGAGTTATAACGAAGCAAGACTATCTCAAGGCAGAGTCCCTTTTAGCTGATAAATATTGTATCAAAAATGGCAGTCTCTATCGGCTCATTGACTTGACTATACCCCGAAACAGAGTGATAGATATG
>JBAZGG010000036.1:0-4326 GCA_041653015.1 Bacilli bacterium
GATGTGTAATTATTGCTCTCCGCAAAATAGTATTCGCAGTTTACTTCGCCGCTTCCTTCGCCATCGACTTGCGCGCTCGATGGGTTGAAGAGAACGCTGAAGGAAACGATTCCTACGACCGTTATGCTAGTTATCAATACTTTGAGAAGCGTCTTGTTGTTTGGCATTTATGATTAAAGGGTTGGTTTCACCTGATAATCATAACCGAAGGCTTCATTTTTTTGAAGAAAAAATAAAAGGACCACGATCGTGATCCCTATTTTTTAATGGAACCAATGAACGCTAATGATACAGCCGAAGCCCGTGCCACGAACCATTACCTTTGAGCCATTTTTCGAGAGCGGACCCTCTACCCTTGAGCCGCTTTCTGATTGAGTGCTATCATTAGGACTGTTCGGGCTTTAGAATAGTATGGAAAAATGATAGTCTAGAAACAATGATTTTGTCATTTTGCCAGGTATTGGAAAATTATTCAGATTTGGCGTCCTAAACTTTAAATATATGCACGCTTAGAATGCATGTGCCTTCATCTTCGAAGTTGCACTGTATAGAGGCAAAAAACCAAAGTTCATATCACACTAGTCTAACTAAGTGAAAAGCGAATCGCAAAAAAAACACATATGAATGGGTTAATTCTTATGTTCAAATTGTTGTAAAAGATTTGAGTAAGAAGTTGAAGTGATGATTCTTTCCATATAATCAAAATCTGGTATCTGTTTACCGCTTATGCTAATCGAAGGAAGTTTTATTACGTGCTTAATAACATGTTTTTTTCTATATTGCCTTCCAAATGAAAATTTAAACTTATCCAAATTAATCACTGAAATAATAAACAAAGCTACTTTTAGATTGATGCAAAATTCTGGCTGCAAAACTAAAATATTGTCGTCACAACAAAACTCGTAATCTCGATAAAAGCAATTCCCAAACATATCTATCGTTATACAATTCGAGTAAACTTCCATTCCTTTAGGGTCGATATAAGAAGCAACTCCTTGATTTAAATAACCCGCAGTAACTAGAGGCGTGTTTCCAAAAAGTCTTGTTTCCTTTGTTAGCCTCGTACCGCGATATATTTTGAATAATTCATTATTTAATCTAAAACAATGCCAGTTTTCGGTCTTAATTGCGTAGTTTGTAGGAACATGAAAGATAGTTTGAAAATCGATAGCCTTTTTGAGTTGACTGATCTGAATCATCATGTAGTTCCAATCTGGATTTTTTGAGTTTTCATCTTCAAATGGCAACTTAATCATCAATTTTCTAATTCGATTATCGCTAATTTCTCTTCCGAAGTTAAATTTCGGCTTAACTGTTTCAAATATTGGTTTAAGAAATAATGCGATGTTTTCGTTCAACACCATCGAATCATCTTTTGGCCATAAGACTGTTGCATGATCCGAAGCAACAAATTCATAAGGATGGTAGAAGAAAAATCCCACCGAACCAGAATTCGCGATGGTTAATTTATTTTCATGCCTTTCCATAAAATCAGGCGGACTAATGTAAGCATAAAGGCCATTCTTTTCTTTGCTTGAAGAAATGTAAGGAATGTCGCCTCCAACAATATCGGCATCAATTAATCGCTGGCCACGTTTGAAATTGAAATAATCAATAATTAAAACATCCTTCCAAATCATTTTTGGCCACCATATCTCTTGTTTAACAGATTAATTAAAGTTATTTCATCAATATTTACATCCAATAGGTTCATTTCTTCCTTTGCTTTAAAGACCATATATTCTTTGATTGAGTTTTCAAAGGAAACATTGCTTAATTTCGAATAGTCTGTTCTTGAATGAGCTTGAATCAGCCATTCATCATCATTTCCGATTGGCGTGATGACTAATTTAAGCTTATCTTCGTATTTATGTGGATTGCGCAACTTTTCAAGCAAATCTTCCTTTATGCAATTCCATTTGTTGTAAATGTCTGTTCTGCCTTTTCCTTTCGACAAAACAAATCCATCATTATCAAGGTCGTAGAAAACAGCCTCTTTATCTCCTTGAGGAGCATTTGTTTCGAACACTGAAATAGCTGTGTTTGTGGCAGCATTTGGCATAAAAAGATCATGTGGCATATTAATGACACATTTTAAAGTATGCTTTGCAAGAATGGCGTTCCTAATACTTTCGTCTTTAAAGTAAGCACTTAAAGGAGCAATCATCACAACATACCTAGAACATTGGTCGAGAAGTTTTGTTAAAAATTGAATCTCTTTTTTTGTTGGATTCTCTTTGTTGTCTTTGCCACCATATGGAGGGTTAATAAAACCAACTGTAGGCATAATTGGAGCAAGATTCCCCTCATCATCACGATGTAATTTCAATTTTTCGAGTTCTTTATCGGCTTTATCGCTAAAATAGTCGAGGTTTAAAATCGTTGATTTACCATCGCCTCTAAAAAGCATGTTTGAGATAGCTAGGGAATACATCGTCGGATTCTTTTCGAACCCAATCAGTTGTGTCTTTTTAATCTTTCTAATTTTGTCTTCTTTGTTTGGCATACTCGACTCTTCAATAAGCTCAGTCAATTTGTTCATGCCTGATATAAGAAATGAGCCAGTTCCACAGCAGCAATCCATAACTACATCATTTGCTTTCATTTCTACTAATTCAGTGAACAGTTTTGTTACATGATTTGGAGTTAGAACAATTCCTTTTTTAACATTAGCTACACCAGCGTATCTCAAAAACTCTTCATAAAACTTTCCTATGATATCATAGTTACTTCTTTTGTGGTTAAACAGTGGAATAACGTTGTTACCCAATTCGTTTAATATATTCTTAAGAACATCGGTATTGTTGAAATCCACATCATGCTTAATGAATTCGAGTTCAGCAATAAGAACATCTCTTTTTTCTTCAGAAATATTTTCTGATTTAAGGACATCATTCACTCTGTCAGGGATTTTTTTAACTATTTCGGAGGGTTTATTGCTATTATATTCAGTTAAAAACGAATTGCCACCATCTTTAATTTTAAAAAGACAAATCATTAATGCCGATAATAGAATAGGCCTTTTTTGACTATCAACCGATCTTAACCATTTATTAATCAATCTAGAAGATGTTGAAACATTAGAAATGATTTTCTCTTCATTTACATTTTCAAACAAATTTAAATAATCACTTTCATTTAAAAATTCTGTTATATTTCTTTGTTCTGTAAGTTCATCGTCAGAAAGAATAAAGGTTGATATCTTGTGATTGTATTCATCACTAATATCGCCTGAAACAGCAATCGAAACAATCTTCCAATTATTGAAATATTGTTTCATTGATTCTTTTGTTATTTGCGATTGTTTGAAAAAATCAGCATACCATTTTGCACCATCGACCGCATATTTTGCTGGTTCAGAATGCCCATCTTTTGATATGTGCTCCGACACAGTCGGTTTGACTTCAACAAGAATGAGAAGTTTTTCATTTTCATTAACATAAATGTCATCCGGAACACCTGTGTGGCCAGATCCGTTTTTTGAAGCTTTTTTAAGTATTTCATTGATATTAATATTTGATGTATATTGGTCCCAAGTATATCGATAAACCAATTTCATCAAATGTCTATATACAGCAGTATCATTTTTATCTTTTTTTGGCATAGGCAATTCCTCGCTTGTTTCAGATTTCAAGCATCAATTTGAATATTAGAATTATAACAAAATTGCAAATGTGAATCTATATAGATTAATAATAATCGCTCTAACCCCATAGGAATAATAGCCCTCAATAGGCGCTTGATCACAAAACTATACGAAGGAAAATTGAATTTGAGGAGTCACGCTTTTTGTGCAAAAAACCAAGTTTAAATAAGGAAAAAGGCCAAAAACATCAAGTTAGGCTTAGTGTACCCGTTTTGGAACAAGTGAACACCAAGTACACAATCGAGCAACGCCACAAAGTCTCAACCCTCGAGCCGTGTCCGAGCAGCCCTTCCGTTTTCCAAGTGCTCGCCGTTTTTCAGGCGATTTGAACGTTCGAACGATTCAAAAGAAATTAAGGATAAAGAAAAATACCCTGATTTTGGCATTTTGCCAAGTATCAGAGTATGTATTTAGATTTGGCATCCTCTAGGCGATTCGAACGCCTGACCTACGGCTTAGAAGGCCGTTGCTCTATCCAGCTGAGCTAAGAGGACATATCGCTATACTAATATAGTATTTTAGCATTGACTATTCAACACAAAATAGCTTATTTATCGAGCCTTTCTCTGACCTTGATTGCGACGTTTTTAGGAAGGAGCTGCTCAAGTTCCTCGAGAGTGGCTTTTTTCAGCTCGTTAATCGATTCGTAATTGCGCAACAAGATTTCGATGCGCTTCTTC
>JBAZGG010000037.1:0-4223 GCA_041653015.1 Bacilli bacterium
GATCTCACCCTTGAGCATCTTGCGACAATACTCCAACTTTCCATCAAGGAACCCACCGACAGTCGTTCCTTCCGTCGTGATGATGAAGATTAATGGTTCCTTCTTGGTCGACTGGCTTTGCTTGATCGCATCGTAGACCTTTGAATCGGTCATCTCGTGAACTTCGTCAATACAACCGACTTCGATGTTGTATCCATCTTTATTCCGACTTTGAGCAGACAATTTCTTGATTTTGTTCTTGGTTCTCGGAGAATAGATGAAAAAGATATTCTTTTTACTGCGTTTCTCATTGGAAAGAACTGGAGACTGTTCTCGCATATTATTGATTTCTTCAAAGAGAATATTCGCCTGCTCGCTCGTGTTTGATGCACAAACAATATCGACTCCGCCCCGCGAGAGAAAGAACTCTGCCAAATCTATCCCAGCAACGAACGTTGTCTTTCCATTCTTTCGTGCAATCAACAAAATTACTTCATTGAAACGACGTAGTCCGGTTTCTTTTATCTTGAACCCATATGCTGTCTGGATTATGGCTTTCTCCCAAAGTTCCAGAATGAAAGGATAACCGTTGAAGGGAGATTTCGTATGCTTGCAGAAGGTTTGAATGAAGTCGATACGCAAATTCCCAGGATGTTCATCGAAAACATATCGTGGATTCGCAATGTCGTCAACAAGGTGATCCAGTTCTTTTTTGAGTTCTTCACCTATAAGAATCTTTTCCAATTGTATTTGACGATGATATTCCAGCAGATAATTCATCAGACATTTGCTTTCTTTAGGAACTCATCAAATGCGTCATCACCATCAATAACATTCTTACCCATAACAGAATTCAGAGTTTTTATTACTGTTCCGTATGCATTAATAAGTTTTGTGTAATACTTTGCTGCTTCAGTCTGGCGCTGAGCACCTTTGTTTGAAACTTGAATTGATCCATGCTTTCGGATTTGATCTTGAATGATACCAAGTTCGACTTTCATAAACGCGGCCTGCTCAATTAGGCTTTCCACGAGCTTTGTTTTGTTTTCATCAACCGATGAAAAAAGCGACCGAAGTCGCTGATTCTCTTGAAATATTTCCTTTACCTTTGACAGGATAATTACCTCTAATTATGTTGATTTGAGAAAAAACCATGCTGGCAACTAAAATTTGAAATATGAAACTGGTCAACGAAATTAATGCATTTATAGATCACCGTCGCTCAGCCCGAGTAATGTTACAAAATTTTTTTGGGAATGTAACTTATGCGTTAGCCAGCGTCCATATTACGTAGATAATTATGGCCAGAATAGCACAGAATTTTATTAACTGCCAAATATTATTTAATATCGTACCAAAACGACTGGAGGGAAGACTTGGTGATCCAGCATAAATTTGTTTTGTAAAGTCCGCAAAACAGTTTGGACACTTAAAACTTGTATATTCATATCCACATTTGGCACATTTTGAGTGAACGTATTTGTCATCATCATAAACGTTGATTTCCATAATAAGATTTCCGCTAGAGCAATTTGAGCAATGATATGTGTCTGAAGTAATCTTTTTTCCACAAGATGGACAAATTGCGTGCCATGTGTAAATTTTACTCATTTTTTCACCTCTCTAGCAATATACAATAATTATATTTTTTTCAATAAAGGATGTCAATAGAGATTAAAAAAATGAAATTCAAAAAATTTGCCTTTCGTATTTTAAGAGACACCCTGTACGGTACCCATGCGATTGATTTTGAAAGGGTAGAGGGGGGGTATTAATGTTTTTCTGTTTCGAAACCTTCGATTGGGAAAATTTCATAATTGGCTTTTTTCAAAGCTTCGATATAATCGGAACTCTTTGTCCGTTCCAATGATTCGTCGATAAACACTTTGATTTTCTCTTTTCGCAGACTATATGACACAATAATCCAAATAACAAATATGATTATCCACATAAGGA
Organism: Bacilli bacterium; assembly: GCA_041653015.1. Lineage (GTDB taxonomy): Bacteria > Bacillota_I > Bacilli_A > RFN20 > CAG-826 > JBAZGG01. The sequence continues at coordinate 1,936 of JBAZGG010000037.1, forward strand.
ATATTGGGGACCCATCTTCGGATGCAAGTAAGGACCCAAGGACGCCTGCAATTAAAAGGGAAAAAATAAAAGCTCGAGCTAAAACTCCATTTTGAACGAAGTAGAGGACTCTTTTGATTGGACTTTTGGTTATCCATTCTTCTTTATACCGATTTAAATATATTTTTTCACAAAAAGGGCATTGTTCAAAAGGACAGGCAATTTCGTGCACCGGATTTGTTTCTTTTCGAACAATATTATTGCAATGAGGGCATCTTGTTGTTGAGTAAATCATAATCATTCACCTTCTTTTCAGAATAAACCAAAGAGCAACAATAATAAGAAAAATACGTTCAAAAAAAGTTTTGGCTTTACTCGCTCTTTATAACATTTATTTCCATTCTCACAAGATTAATTTCAGCGTCTCTTTGATTTTCGAGTTCTGTTACCAACATAGTTTCTTCATCGAGCAATAGATAAGCATCTGACAAAATTTCATCATATTCTACCGCGTTTTCCCATAAACGGTCCAATTCGTTTTCTTGGGCGGTAAGAATTGAAATCGTCTGCTGGTATTCACTAGCATAGTTTCGCAAGGAAGAAGGAATAGTCGCTCCAGCGGCAACCGCAAGGTCATACGACCTTTTCTTTTGCATATAGATAATATATGCATTTTGCATATCGTAATCAATGGCATTTTTCTCTGTATTATAGTTGGCTTGGGTCCCTTCATAAATTCCGTCAGCAATTAGAACGTCGAGAAGTGCTCCTTTTGCATCAACAAGAATAACATATTGATCATGAATCTGGGCGATTTGATCTTCATAATCCAGCTCAATAGAAAGAATTTCCAATTCATGTATGGCGATTTCCTTATCTTTTATAACGCAGGTTTCGCTCTCGCACAAAGATAATTTACTATAAAAAGTAGCAGACAGAACAACGAGTTTTTCGTTATCACTAGGAATATTTAAAGAAATGATTTGATTATCAAATTCAAAAACCGCGGTTTCTTTTGGATTTGTTGTTGAAAGGGGCGTATCTGTCGAAGAAAAAATATCGCAACCGAGTAGAGAAAAAACTAGCACCAAAAAAGAAAAAAACAGTAATCTTTTTTTAGAAAAGTTACTTTTCATATGCCCTCCACTAATATTTTCTATAAATGCATTATATCAAAAAGTGGGCAATTCATCTACTGCTTTCAGTATTAATTATGTTTCCTTCCGCATCAAACAACATTTCTTTGCGAAAGCGCTGGTGTTCTTTGTTGTGACAGTCCTTGCAGAGCAACTCCAAGTTCTCGGGATTGAGACTAACTGAAGCATCCTCGACGTTCTCAATTGTGACTCTTTGTCTATGATGAACCTCCTGGCCGATGCCACCGCATCGTTCGCAGCGACCATTGACCGATCGAATCTTTATCTCACGTGCCAACTTCCAGGTATCGGATTTATAGAAATTGTGCAGTACTTTTGGTTTTTTCATGTTCGATTCGTAGTTCCTTTGCTTTGTCATCGACGTGTTCCCAACGAACAGGAAGATCTTCACGGCCAATGTGGCCATAGGTTGCGAGTGCTTGAAACTTGACGTTCGCGAATTCGAGTTCTTTCCGGATGTTCGCCGGAGTGAAATCAAAGTGTTTCTTGATAATGCTCAACAGCTCATCATCGGTCAACTTGCCTGTTCCGAAGGTCTCAATCGACAGAGCAACTGGATCCGCGACACCAATGGAATAGGACACGCATACTTCGCACCTGTCCGCCAGTTCGGCCTGTACGAGCGCTTTTGCGACATACCTGGCATAGTAACTCGCACTGCGATCAACCTTGCTGACGTCCTTTCCAGAAAAGGCACCTCCACCATGACGAGCGTATCCACCATAGGTATCGACGATGATCTTGCGACCCGTCAATCCGGAATCGCCGTAAGGACCGCCGACCACGAACGCACCAGTCGGATTGATCAGGATGTTGATGCCAGACAGATCTTGACCGACGATCGGCCTCAAGACTTCCTCTATAATGATACCCTTTGCCACAGAGAGCTCGACTCCCGGTTTCGTTTGAGCAGAGACGATTATCGTGTCATAGCCAATTGGCTTTCCATCTGCATAGCGAACCGAGACCTGGCATTTGCCATCCGGTCCGAAAACATGACCATACTTCGTCTTTCGAAGATGATCCACTTCTCTTGCGATTTCATGAGCAACGACAATCGGTAGTGGCATGAGTTCAGGCGTCTCGTTGCAAGCGAAACCATACATCATGCCTTGGTCGCCAGCGCCTTGTTTGTGGCTGCCGGTTTCATTG
>JBAZGG010000038.1:0-4040 GCA_041653015.1 Bacilli bacterium
ACATTGATAAGTTAATTCTCGATGGCATTTTCGTCTCCTTTTATGACACGATAAAAAGGCACACCATCGCCGAAGGTCACAATCCTTTTCCCGTCGTCAACGAAATTCCATCTCTATTCAGGAAGTGTGTTCGTGTCGATATCATGAAATACACGCCGCTGAAGAGGATCAGAAAAGTCGATGTTCCCATCCTCTTTATCCATTCGCGAGTCGACGTTTTTTCATTGCCTAAAAATCTAGCGTTGATCGTCGAAGCTTCCCCGAGTGTAAATAAGACTGTGGTGTGGTTTGAAAAGGGTGGCCATTCTCACATTCGCATCAACAATGAAGAGAAATACGATGAAACAATTCTCTCTTTTTTAAGGAAATAACATGCCAAAAATAGCCATTTTTTCGATGGATGTTGAGGAATGGTATGACTCCACATGTCTTTTAAATGTGAAGATAGAGCAGAATATCTCAACATTGGACGGAATAGAAACCTATTTGCATCTGTTGGATAAATATCACATAAAAAGCACTTTGTTCACTCTTTCCAGCCTGACGCTACAAGCGAAAGACATTCTTCTCAAAGCGTCTCGCGAGGGTCATGAAATCGCTCTTCATGGAAAATTTCATGTCGTTCCGATGTCGAAGTCTACACTCGATTTTGAAGATGATATCCGCTGTGCAAAAAAAGAAATCGAGGAGATGCTGGGTGTCTCTATCACAGGTTATCGCGCGCCATGTTTCTCCATCGACCGAGAAAGAATCGACATCTTAAAAAAATCGGGATTTCGCTTTGATTCTAGCAGCATGGATTACATGCCGGAGAACCATCATACAAAACTCACTATCGCTGGGAAAAATATCCATGGAATAATCAAAGACGATGATTTTTATGAATTCCCGATCGCCACAGGGAGAATATTTGGCAAAAAGATGCCGATTTCCGGTGGTGGATATCTGCGCATTATTCCGTGGTGGGCATATCGCGGAGCGCTCCATCACTATATGAAAACAAATGACATCTATGTCTTTTATGTTCATCCTTTTGAACTATCCAAGAAAGTTTTGCCGAGATTTAAGGAGATAGGCCTTTTTGAAAATTCATATTTTAAGCGAGGAAGAAAATCCTATTATGACAGAATTGAACGCTTGATAAAAATGCTTCAAAAACACGGCTTTATCTTTAAAACATTTAACCAGATAGTAAACGAATTTGATCAATAGCGTCATTGAGATAGTCAATAAACGACAAAAATGATATTATTTTTTAGTATGGACAACGTCTTTAATCAGAATCACTATCGCGAGATCACGATTTTGTTTTTAGCTTATGAACCGATTCACGCTCTAGTGGATTTGACGAAGAAGCTTTCTAAAATCGGTTTTGAGATTTTAATTGTCAATGATGGTTCAAGCGAGAAATTTCGTCCCATCTTTAACGAGGCAAAGCTCTATGCTTCCTTGATTGAATATCCGAAGAACGAAGGCAAAGGATATGCGATAAAATACGGTGTATCCTATCTTTTGACATCAAAAAAAGAATGTCGTTTCTTTATCACCGCGGATGCGGATGGTCAACATGCGGTCAGCGATATCGTTCGCGTGGCTGATGAGCTATTGATCCACAATGAAATTGTTTTAGGGATGAGAACATTTGATCGAAAAATTCCGGCTCGATCGCGATTTGGCAATGAGATGTCGAAGTTTGCGCAGACGTTGATAACAGGAAAATATCTCCAGGATAATCAATGCGGTCTCCGCGGTTTTCCCATCAGAGAAGGTCAATGGCTCTTAGAGGAATTTGGCAACCGCTACGAATATGAGATGAACGTCATTTCGAGAATTTGTTTGCACGACATGAAATACGTTTCACTCCCGATTCAAACGATATATGAAAGCGGCAATCTGACTTCTCATTTCCGACCGATGCGCGACACATATCGAATTCAAGGAACGATCATCGCCAAAGGTTTTATTTCGATTTTTGCCATGGTGTTACAATTCGTTTTAACCGGTCTGTTATACGATTTTCTCTTCAAGGGTATGAGCGATATCTATGTGCCGATGGAATTGTCTTTGCTATGTGCGACAGGCATCTCGTTTCTTTTCTCTGCCATATTTAACACCATCGCGTACAAGCCGCGCCGAAAATTATATCTCATCGGCAAAGCGCTGTTGATCGATATCATCGAAATGATTTTGGTTATGGCATTCTTAGAACTATTCTCTCGAGTTTTGAATTGGAATATCTATTTGGCCTTTTTGCTCTCTTTTGTTCTTTCAATTTTTCCTACTTTTCTCTTTCTCAAAGGCTTTAACAAATTATTTTGGAAAAAGAAATAACTACTTCTTTTCGTTTTTGATTTTATCCCAATAGTCCTTTGTGGTTTGCTCTAGTTTATTTTCGCCGTATTTGTAATAGGTGCGATTTTTGATGTCGTCTGGCAAATACTGCTGTTTTACATAATGGTTTGGATAGTCGTGAGGATAGACATAATTCTGTCCTTTTGTTTTGGCCTCATCGCCATCAAAATGCGTGTTTTGCAGACTTCGCGGAGTAGAGATTCCTAATCCCTTTTCGATATCGCCGAGAGCTGAGTCGATGGCGAGAAGAGCAGAATTGGATTTTGGTGCTGTCGCGATGAGAATGGTGGCGTTAGCGAGTGGTAGTCTAGCTTCGGGCATGCCCAATTGCAGCGCGGAATCAACGCATGCTTTGACGATGGGAATAATCTGCGGATAGGCGAGACCGACATCTTCGCTCACCGAGCATAAAAGCCTTCGTGAAGCAGCGATGATATCGCCACCTTCAAGCAATTTAGCCAAATAGAAAATCGCCGCGTCGGGATCAGAGCCACGCAAACTTTTCATGAAGGCGCTCAAAGTGTTGAAGTGACCATCTTCACTCTTGTCATAGACGATATTGGCTTTTGATAATAATGTCGAGGCATAGGCTTCAGTGATCGTTTTTCTCGATCGGTTGAGCGAGCGATATAAAAACTCCATCGAATTGATGGCTTTTCTCATATCTCCATTCGCGGCCTTCGCTATCAGATTGAGGGCGGCGGGTTCGATTTCTAGCTTGAGCCCTACACCAACTCTTTTTAATCCGAGAATAATATCATCGATAGCGATCGGTTTAAACTCAAAGACGCTGCATCGAGAGAGAAGAGCGGGATAGATATAGAAATAAGGATTTTCTGTCGTGGAAGCGATCAGCGTTATGTCGCCGCTTTCAACGAATTCTAATAATGATTGCTGCTGTTTTTTATTCAAATATTGTATTTCGTCGAGATATAAGAGAATGCCATTTTGTGAGAAGACAGAATTGATGTCGCTGATGATCTGTTTGATATCTTGCGTCGAAGCGGTGGTGCCGTTCAGCTTGTATAAATTCATGTTGGTTTTCTTGGCGATAATGTTGGCCATTGTCGTTTTGCCAACGCCTGGTGGACCATAGAAAATCATGTTGGGAACGCAATTATTCTCAATCACTTTTCGAAAGACACTATTTTTATCTAATAAATGCTTTTGACCAACGATATCATCGAGCGATGTCGGTCGCAAAAGATCCGCGAGTGGTTTTTCCATGACTATCACCTTTCTTCTCTTAAATAAGAGAACACATCTATAATATCATCGCGTATGACCAGTTTGGCATATTTATCGAGAAGAGTTGCGTCCCGGTTGATAATAGCGATGTTGCGAGAGATGAAATAGCAGGGGAGACTAGCGGCTGGTTGAACGATCAAAGAGCTGCCGATGATAAGGAGTAGATCAGCATTTTGAATAGCTTTTATGGCCTTGCTTAACATCGCCTCATCGAGCGGCTCTTCAAAGAGGACAACATCGGGTTTTACTATTCCATGGCATTTTTCACAGCGAGGTATACCATTTTCGTTGAGAATGTAGTCGAGATCATATTCTTCGCGACAGTTTATGCAATGATTTCGAAGGATGCTTCCGTGGAGTTCAATGACATTCTTTGAACCGGCCTTTTGATGCAGACCATCGATATTCTGAGTGATGACCGTCACATCCTTTTTCTTCGC
>JBAZGG010000039.1:0-3685 GCA_041653015.1 Bacilli bacterium
GTATTTCATGATATCGACACGAGCATACTTCCTGAATAGAGATGGAATTTCGTTGACGACGGGAAAAGGATTGTGACCTTCGGCGATGGTGTGCCTTTTTATCGTGTCATAAAAGGAGACGAAAATGCCATCGAGAATTAACTTATCAATGTATTGATTCTTTTCATCGAGCGAAGAAGCGCGTATCGCGCTGGCGCCGCCGATGCACACGCCGTGGATGACAACTTCTTTTTGTTCGCATTTCTCTTTGAGAAGTTTCGCCCACAACAAGGCATCTTCTCCTTCTTTTATTCCCGCGGTTGAAAATTGGCCTTCGCTTTCGCCATGGGCGCGCTGATCGATGACTAAGACATTGCATTTATTCGTGTATGTCATCGCATAATAATAACTATATAGCAGGGACTCGCAACGCCCAGGAAGAATGATGATGGTCATCTCTTTTTTAAAATCAAAGTATTCTCCAACCAATTTTAGTCCATCATTGCTGATCGAGAGTTCTTTTATGACATCTCGGTGCTGAGCGGCCCACGAAACGCCGGCATTAAACATTCTCAATTGCTCTTCATTGCTCGGACAGGAGCACACTCTCCCCCACTCTTGGGGATTTTTTCTCACAAATGAACCAAAATATATCTTTTTCGCAATCGAATAAGTGAAAGGGACCATGAAGATGAGCGACGCCAATAAAAAAGCACCTGCTACAATCGACGCGATCCAATACCATTTCATCATAATTTATTGATTTCCTCACCGGCGAATAAAAGCGAGTCTTCGGCTTGAGGGAGATAGCCAAATTTATCTAGGAATCCGTGATGAATTCCTCTATATCTAATACATTTTACATCTCCGCCGGCTTGGCGTATACGATGAGCTAATAGTTCGCTCTGAGGGCGCAATCCATCAAATTCAGCGCTAAAAATCAGACATTTCTTAATCTTTTTAAGATCGCCAAAGATGGGGCTTAACTCATAACGTTTTAAGTCTTCACCATGCTGAACATATAATTGGACGATCATATTCATCAATAGGGCATTGCCCTGACCATCGCTTCTTCCCAAGACTAATCGAGGGATGATATATGGTCTATCCTCATCTGCAATCTCATAATCGGACTCTTTCCACGAAAATAGTGAAGAAGAATTAAAGTCGAGACAGCACGACGGATAATAGAGGACGCTCATCGCTACCATCGATGAGAGTTCACTCTCATTGATCGAAGCGGCTATCTGTGCACCGACGCTATCGCCCATAAGGATGATTTTATTCTTATCAATGCCGTATTTTTTGGCATTCCGATAGAGGTGTTTTAAAACGTGTTTACATTCGTTATACGCGCATGGAAACGGATGCTCAGGGGCCAATGAATAATCAACATTAAAAACGACACAATCGGCTTTCTCCGCTAAAAACTTAGATGAGTTTTCGTAAAAAGAAGCACGAGAAGCAAAATAGCTACCGCCATGAATGTAAATAACGGCTTTGCGGTCACTGATATCCGACGGGAAGCGCCGCACGTATTTCCAGATGCGAAAATGCCGCTATCAAGATGAAAAGACAGCACGTCATCAAGTATCTGCACCTCGTTTAAATTGAGGCTTGGAAAGCCAGTTTGATGGCGGATAGCTTCAACCGTGATCGGCGTGTTGACGCGCTCCGCAATCGTCTTGAGAGCGATCTCTTTTTCAAGAGGGTCTAATACACCGCCTTTTTTCACAAAGGGAATCGGTTTAATGATGATCGGTGAGCCAAAAGAAAATGAAGAGATGATATCATTCTTTAATTCGCAAAGAAAATCTTCAGTATAATGCTTCATCTCATTCTCCGGAAATGATATATCGATAGATGGACTGCCCGCCATAGACGAGCATCACATCCGTATTATCGCCGATATTGTTCTCTAGCAAGGAGAATGCACCATTCGCTCTATCCTCGCTGATCTCTGAACCATAGTAGATAGTGATAACGCTATATTTTACGAGATATCGACACAGAAAGGTGAATAGGTCATCCTCATTTTTAAATGAGGCGATGATCATATTATTGAAGAGGACGAGATAATCGTCTTTTTTAATATTTAAATCGCCCAAGGCAAAGTCTTTAGAGGCCAGAGTGACAGAGAAAGTATCGCTCTTCTTCATCGCTTTGAGCATCGCTAATTCATTCTCATCTTGACTTCTATCATCTTTAAAGGCTAAAGCGCAAGCGATTCCTTGGCTCATCGATAACGTCGGTATGACGATGATCTTTGGGCTTTTTTTCTGACGAGCGATGAGGTTACATGTCGGAATCGTATCTTTATTGTTGGGCAAAAGATAGACGATAGAGGCGTGTGAATTGTCAATCGCGTGAATCAACGAGTCATAAGAGACATTCATCGTCTTCCCGCCATCGACATAATCAGCGATGCCAACGTCCATAAACACCTCTAGAAAACCATCGCCGATAAGAACGGGAATAATTGAGTATTTTTGTGCGTTGACCTTCATTTCGGACAATTGCTCTTTCATGTTCTCAACCTTCCATAAAAGCATCGTTCCGTAATTCGATAAGAGGTCGAAAATCTTTTTTTCGTCATCGCTATGGATGTGCAGTTTAATAATCTTTAGTGTTTCGACGAACACTTCGCTATCTCCGAGTTTAGTGATTTCGCTCTTCAATTGAGCACACTTATTCAATCCGCGGAATTCCTCATTCTTTTCAAGAACGCACTCGAGGCAATATGTGAAGTTGAAATCGCCATCGTCATAATCGGCGAAATTGACTGACATATCGCCACAATTGTCGGCCGTTATTTTCTTTCCGAGAAGCGAATCGTACATCGCTTCGAGAATAATCGTAAAACCAAACGCGCCTGAATCCACCACTCCGGCTTTCTTTAAAATGGGAAGGAGCTCCGGTGTTTTTTTAAGAGACGCTTTAGCGTTATCCTTCATTTTTTTAAAAAGGGCTTTGATGTCGGGAAAATCTTCCGCTCTCACATCGCACGTCTCTGACATCACGGTCAAAATGGTGCCTTCTTGCGGATTGGCGATATTTTTGTACGAGTATTCTTTCCCAGCTTTAAAGGCCTGAATAATCTCTTCGATAGAGGCTGTTTCTAGATTATTAAAACGGCCAGCCATCCCTAAGAAAAAGGTGGCTAAAATAGTGCCTGAATTACCTCGCGATGCTTTTAACATCTCCATGGACAGCTCATTCGCCACATGATGAAGGGAGTAATCCTCTGTCTCAAAATGGAGAATTGGTTCAAGAGTCGAATACATGTTTATTCCCGTATCTCCATCGGGAACAGGAAAAACATTCAGCTTATTGAGCCTCTCCTTTTTGATGAACAAGGCATTAGCCCCGTTGAGAAGCATCTGGTAAAATTGTTGTCCTGTTAATTTCTTACCCATTTTATAAATTTGCTAAGATATCGCCCATCAGTTTCTTCTCTTCAACATTGTCCTTTGACATCTTCTTGCCGAAGTAATAAACGGCGATCAGCCCTGGGCCGATATTAGCTCCACACGATAATCCGACATCGTTCATTATGATCTCTTTGAATTTGAAATTAGAATCGAGGACCTCTTTAAATTTTAGCGCCTTCTCCTCTCGCAACGAATTAGCGATAAAAACAACCTGATCCTCTGGATCGATGATCGTCTGTTTTATATATTCTACCGCCGCTTTAAAAGCGTTGTTA
>JBAZGG010000040.1:0-3486 GCA_041653015.1 Bacilli bacterium
TGAAAATAGGATTGACCACCACTATCTCATCCGCTCGTTTATACATCTTGACGACATACCATTTAAAAATATTGAAAAGAGGCTTCCACATCTTGATCGAACCATCGAGGGTGGTGGGTAAGAAATGAACATAGATCACGCTCGGTCTCTTCTTGCTATTCATCTTCACATAGTATTTAGGGAGAACGGTGTGGACATGGTCGATATCGGATTTGACATGTCTCGGCATCTTATTTACATAAACATCGAAGATATCGGATTGCTCTTTGACGAGGGCGACTTGCTCTAAAAAAGCACTTCCCACTCCTTGTCCTTCAACCGAATCAGCATTGGAGAGCATGCGAATAATTATTTTTTTGTTTTCCATAGCCATTATTATAACTTTTTATCCAGAAAAGAAAAACACGAAAAGAAGGAATAAGAAAACCCACGATGGAGAATTTCCAAAGTGGGTTATCTTTAAGATAATTACGAGATTTGGTAGAAATCGCTCGCCGGATGTCCACAGACGGGACAATGAAAATCTTTGGGCAGTTCTTCACCTTCATAAATGAAGCCGCATATCTTGCATTTCCATCTGTGAATAATCTTTTTGTTCTCTGGCTTTTTTTCCATAAATTGAATCATCTCCTCGCTATATAGTATTAATATATCCTCGCTCATTTGAAAAGCATAATACATTAAATTGTTGATGTTATAATGTCGATATGTCGACATATAAGAATATTATTCACGTCAAGCACGAGTTTCCAATCTTTGCGAAAAGCGATTCTAGCATATTGATTCTGGGCTCAATCCCGTCTGTTAAATCGAGGGCACAAGGATTTTATTATGGCCACAATAAAAATCGCTTCTGGGGCTTGCTAGCCACTATTTTTGATGAGGAAGCACCTGAGTCGATTGCGGAGAAGAAAGTTTTTTTAGAAAAACACCATATCGCCCTGTTCGACGTCATAAGCGAATGCGACATCCATCGTTCGAGCGATGCTTCGATTAAAAATGTCATGCCTAATGACATCAAAGATGTTTGCCTCCATCACCCGATTAAAAAAATCATCTTAAATGGCAAAACGGCGGAGTCTCTCTTCTATAGATATAATGATGTGCCCAATATCGAAATCATTCCTCTTCCTTCCACCTCTCCAGCGAATGCCAAAGTGGATTTCACATCCTTGCTCAAACAATGGCGACAGGCAATTCTGAAGTAGGGATTTAATTTCGCGCTTTAATAAAGTATTATTATTGTATGATATATATCACCGGGGACACTCACGGAAATCTAGATCGAATCAATGATTTTCGCTTGAAACAAAACCTCCAGAGCGATGATGTGATGATCATCTTAGGAGATGTCGGTTTAAACTTCTTCATGAACGGTGCGGAGACATCTCTCAAAGAGATGATCGACAAGAATTGGCGTTTCACTCTTTTCAACATCCACGGCAACCATGAGAAGAGGCCGGAGACGATATCGACCTATAAAGAAAAAATGTTCTGTGGAGGAGTGGTCTATTACGAAGAAGCTTATCCGCGAATACTCTTTGCCAAAGATGGCGAAGTATATGATTTTAACGGCCTTAAAACCTTTGTCTGTGGAGGAGCTTATTCCTTGGACAAGCGAAGCCGTGTGGAAGGCTTTTCCTGGTGGAGCGATGAGCAGCCGAGCGAAGAGATAAAAGCTCGCGTCAACAAAAAGCTCGATTCGCTGCACTGGAAAGTCGATGTCATACTGAGCCACACCGGACCGCGAAAATATGAACCGATCGAATCATTCGTGAGCTGGATCGATCAGAGCAAAATCGATAAAGCGACAGAGAACTTTTTGCAGGAGATCGAAGATAAACTCGATTACAAGAAGTGGTATTTCGGCCATTTTCACGTCAATAAACACGATGGAAAAATGACTATTCTTTACGAGGATATCGAAGAGTTCAAAATATGATATCTAATTCGCTTGCTTATTCGTTTTATTGATGAAGTAGGCGGCAAAGAGCACAACTCCACTAGCGCCTAATAGAGCCAAGCACACAAAGATTGAAGATAGATAATCAGGATTGGCGCTTATCAAACTATAGAATAGATTATATAGAGCTAAAACCGCCCCGACTAATCCGCAGACCAAAATAATCAGCGCCGCGAATGGTTTGACGAGTTTTATGTTGAGCATCGTGTGGATGACCATGATGACGCTATCGAAGAGCAGGAAGGCAAAGATGAAATTTAGCACTCCTGAAAGAATGGCGTAATCCTGTCCGGAAGTGACGCTTAGATATCCGTAGTACATCGAATTGATAAAGACACCCAGCATCGCGAGAATAGCGCCCGCGCCGATGTGCCATCTAACTCTCAATCCCCAGAGCATCATCACCGATGCTAAAAAGATTAAGATGAGATATAAAATATCGAAGATACTAGGACTAAAACCCTTGTTTACACCGATGAGAACGCTGACGAGAGATAGACAGAACGATAGAAAAGAAACAGCAGCACCGATCAAGGCTATTTTTTTAAATTCCATAATAATTCCTCACTCATCATTATAAATGAGAAAGACAAAAAAGAAAATCATCGCTCCGATATTGAAAAAAGCCCTGGAAAATCCAGAGCTTTTATAATGATTAACTGTTAGCTTATTTGTCGCCGACGAGTTGTGTCATGACCGCTTTAGCGGTGTGGAGACGGTTTTCCGCTTCTTGATAGACGATCGAATGTGGTCCATCGATGACGGAATCTTCAACTTCGTTGCCGCGGTCCGCTGGGAGAGCGTGCATGTACTTAACACCTGGCGAGCATAGAGCGATCATCTTCTCCGTGCATTTCCAACCTCGGTATTTCTCGAGGAGACTATCGACTACTGTCGTCGATGGATTGGTGACCCATGAACCCCAGTTTTTAGGATAGACGACATCCGCGCCGCGATAAGCTTCTTCCATATCGTGAGTGATGCGGAATGATCCACCATTAGCTTCAGCATTTTTCTTAGCTTTAGCGATGACCCAATCCGGAAGATCATATCCTTCAGGATAAGCGAGAGTCACATCCATGCCATAGCGAGGGAATAAGAGCACTTGTGAAACAGGGACGCTGATCGGTTTTTTGTGCGTGGTTGCGTAAGCCCAAATGATCGACACCTTTAAGTGTTTAACACCTTTTGGGAAAGCTTCTTGCATCGTCATCAAATCGGCTAGAACCTGCATCGGATGATAGAGATCGCATTGCAAATTGACGACCGGAACGCTAGACCATTTGGCCATTTCAGTGATGTATTTATTACCGAGTTCCCAGTTGCAATAGCGGCAAGCGATCAAATGTCCAAAGCTCGATAGAATGACAGCGGTATCCTTCGCGGATTCGCCGTGTGATACCTGCATTGTGGAGGTATCCAAGAATGTTCCGTGTCCACCTAGTTGAGCGATGCCGGATTCAAAAGAGTTTCTCGTCCTTGTGGACTGCTCAAAGAAAATTAAGAATCCTGTCTTGTTCTCG
>JBAZGG010000041.1:0-3476 GCA_041653015.1 Bacilli bacterium
CTTCCATCCATAAAGTATAGGTTCATGTATACATTGATAATCTTGACGTCCTAATACTAGACTTGATTTTTCCCATATTAAACATTGTCTTACTTTTAGTGCATTTTCTTCACACGCCCATCGAAAATCATAGCCATTTGAATCAGCATGAAAAATATAAAAAACTGCACCACTTTTCATAAAATCATATGCATTATGGAATGCTTGATATAAAAATGTTCTAAAAGCTGGAGAAGATTGATTGTCATTTTCAATTGTTCCAGCACTTCCCTTATAATTCACATTATATGGTGGATCAGTAAGAAATAAATCACATTGCATATCTTCCATAAGTTTATCAATGTCAGAATTTGTAGAATCGCCACACATCAATCGATGACGTCCTAATTGCCAAATATCGCCAATTTTACTAATCGGATTACTTGGTGGTTCAGGAATATCATCTTCTTCCAACTCGCGTTCTTTGTCATTCAATTTTGATATTTCTTTTTCAATTTCTTTCATATCAAATTCGAATGGACTCATATCAATTTGAATTTTGTTTAATTCTTCTTCAAGGCCTCTCAAGTCAAAATCCGAATTCATAGTTAATTTATTATGAACTAGACGATATGCATTTTTTTGGTTTTCATTTAAATTAGTTAAAACGATACACTCAACTTCTTTATAACCTAATTCTTGCAAAGCCATGAATCTACCATGACCTTCTATAATGACGTTATTTTCATCCACAGCAATTGGATCATTATTTCCAAAATCTAAAATTGATTTTTTAATTTGCTCAATTTGTTCTTGTGGATGTAATTTAACATTATTCTCATAAGGTTTTACATCATCTATTTTTATTTTTACAATTTTCATAATTTTTATAACCTTTTCTGTTAACAATAATATTGAACGGATAAACTTTTTAATTCAATTTCTGCACCACTTTGTTTATGGATCGAAAAATATAACTTGTTGGTATTAAATGCAATTTCTTGACTTAGTCCTCCTTCAAAAGAAGCTAAAGTGTGTCCTTCTAATAATTCATATTTAGAAACAATATCTTCAGAATAAGTATTTGAAACACGAATCTCCAAATGCGACCAATAGGCGGCTGAAACGGATAATTTGATAGTTTTTATGCTTCGGATTGGTTGCGAGTTTTGAATAAAACCGCCATTTCCATAATTAGATAAAATCACGTGGTGAGAGGCTAATCGCTTTTGCGGATACTTATAATGGAATTGAGTATAACGACTAGGAGTTGAGTAGAAATCCGATTCTTTCCAAAAATTAAGAGTGTTGTCGGGAATGTTATAAGGAGTATCAGATGAATCTAAAAATAATATCTGAGACTCATGATCACTGACAGGTGGCGTCCAAACTTTATTAAATGTCGAACTAAAAGATTCAGATGATCCTGCAAAGATTTCAAAACCGATGAGAGAACAACTGATCGCCAATAATATGGTTAATTTTTGTATTGTTTTCATAACTTTTTATTAGAATATATTTATTCTTTAGCAAAGTCGAGATATTGTTGCATTTCTTTTTCTCTTATTTTTTGCATCTGATATTGGCTTTGTAGTTCAGGAAAATCTTTTTGAAGTTTCCTTCTGCATCGAGAAATGCTCTCTAACGATGGCAATTTTAGAAATGAGTGATTTTCAAAGATCATTTTTAAACTGACCGAAGGTTCAGTATAGACATCGATCACTGCCAAAGTTAAAAAATAATCATCGCCGCGTGTTTTTGGCTGTTCTTTTAGAATGTCATAGACAATGTGCTTCAATTCATGAAACTTTGCCATAATTACTTACCAATTTTTGCCTTTTTCAAAATGATGGTGTGATTTTTTCCTTCAGTTAGATCAACCCAATCGCCATTTTGAATTCTTAAAATACGACGTCCATCTTCTCCAATGTTGAATCTACCTTTAGAATCTACTTTTTTCTGAATCATAATAATTCCTCCTTTTTTAGATTTAAATGATTCTTAAGCGTTAAAACTTTTAGTATCGCTATCTGCTTTTTCTTTTTCAATTCCAACCCAAGCTCTAGTTATTGTTGGAATCTCGGTTTTTAATTCTGTTAAAAATTGTTTAACATCTAAATCAGCATTAAAATTCAAAACAACAAATGGAAATTTAGGTGCAACAGAAACCATCTTGAATTTTGATGTTAGACTTTCTAATTTTTGTGATGTGACATCCAAATTTGCAGAAGTAGGATCATCAACAATTTTATTGAAAGTTGCTTCATCATAAAGTTCAACAATTAGAATTTTAATCAAAATCATGTTTATTCTTCCTTTCATTAAAATGGTTTATCTAACATCTTATCTTTTTCAAATTTTAAATATCGATCATACAATTCTTGTTCAGTTGGTGTTAATGATCTGAATTTATGTTCGACAATAGATTTGTAAAGCAATGCTACTTGAATCTCTTTATCTGAAAGTTCATTTTCTGAAGTTTCTAAAGATTGTCCATCTTTTTTAATATTTTCTTCTTTACAATTATTTATAATATTTTCTTTTAAGACTTCTAATCCTTGTAGTAGGTTATCCTTACCTTTACTAACCTTACCTACACTTACCTGACCTAACCTAACCTGTGCGGACATTTGGTTGTCACTTGGTTGACATTTGGTTGTCAGTTGGATGTCAATGATATCTTTATCATCTTTTAGATGATAAGAATTATTGGATTCAATCGATAATTTACTTAAAAGTTCAGGATATTGTGTCGGTTTTTTCCTATCGGCACGAATAATATTATTGATGCGCCAACCTTTAATAATGATAAAGCCGCCTTCAAATGCGATGACGAATTTTTTAGAAATCAAAAGCGATAAATCATCATTCGTTGCATGGATCATGTCTTTAACCGCGAGAGGATTTGAAAGAATGCCATCGTCATCGGCTTCCATGCCAAGATGGTAATAAAGTGCTTGTGCCGACAAAGGCATCGTTAGAAAAGCATCTGATCGCACGATATCTTTAGAGAACATCCTTCGATTGGCCATTATTTAATACCCCCATTCTTTTTGCAGACAAACGTCTTAATTTTTGTTGAATTTTGCACTGCGTTTTTCATCTTATATTCATTCGCAAATCGATCAGATAAGTGCATCAAAAATATTGATTTACAATTTGATAAATTAAGTTTAGCAAGGTTTTTAATCGTGCCTGATAAAGACATGTGTGAATTTATGTTTCTCTCATGTTGTTTTAATTTTTGCACAGATTCCATGAATGTTGATTGTTCAATACCATTTTGATGAATGATATTTTTGAGTTCGTGATATTGTGCATAAACAACCTCATGATCGTAGTTGCATTCGATGAATACATAATCAAATTTGAACTCCGATAAATTAGCACTCCAACTTTTACAATCATTGATAAACAATATTGTTTCTTTTGCAGTTTTAATGATGAAGCCGCAAGCTCCACTTATATCATGATTTACCAAAAATGGAATAATAAAT
>JBAZGG010000042.1:0-3304 GCA_041653015.1 Bacilli bacterium
TTTTAACTGCGTATCGATGACTTCTTGAACGGATTTAAATCCATATTTTTCAAGTGCTATTGGCAGATCAGCGATGATTCGCGCATATAAATCTTTCCCGCGAAGAAGAGCCGCTGACAACATTTGAACAGCGCTGGCTCCAGCGAGAAGGAACTCGATGACATCGCTAGCTGAAGCGATGCCGCCCACACCGATCACCGTTAGAGATGGTTCGGCATTTTTAATCGTATAGACAGTGGCGAGAGCTAAGTTTTTAATCGCTGGGCCGCTAGTCCAAGCAAAACCCGAAGCGTTGCCATATTTAATGCTGCGCGTAGCGATATCGATCTTCATCGTCGGGCCGAGAGAATTGACCGCCACCACTCCACTCGCACCATTCTCTTTGATAACTCGCGCAAATCCAGCGGGATCAGGGAGGTGTGGTGAAATCTTCATATAGATCGGTTTCTTAGTCAAATTTCTAATCGCTTTAACGGTTTCTCCAATCGTTTCAAGATTCTTGCCGACATAATGCGTTGAAACTTCAAAAGCATCGGCAAATTTATCCAATAACGGAATCAAAACTTCCATATCTTCTTTCGTATATCCAACCGAAACGATGAGCGGTCTGCCATCGTTCTTTTTAACGAATTCAGGAAGGATTTCTTTAATCCATTTTTCCTTCGGAAACTCAGTCCAAAGTTCGCTGTTCATAATGAAATCGCGATCGCCATAGATGCATGGTTTAGGAATGTGAGCATCCTTCGTCGAAATCGTTTTTGAGACGATAGCCCCGCACCCAGCATCTTTTAAATAGAGCATCTTTTCAAGATCGCCGACCAATGGTCCGGCCGCTGGCATGAGCGGGTTTTTAAGGTTCAGTCCATCAAATTTTGTCGATAAATCCATAATCTATTCTCCTTTTTTAATCCGATTCCATAGTTCGTCTGCGACGATATGAGCGTCATCGTAATCTCTATTAAGCCTTTTATTAACCGCTTTATAATTGTGAACCACTCTTCTACCAGAAGCATACACTTCCTGAGGTTTCAAAGCATTAAAAATGCCGTAGAAAATATGCCCGAAAGCATTGCCCTGATCCATTTTCGTCGGAGGGGTATATGGCAAGAGCATGAAATCCGCTTCAAATTCTCCAGCGATTTGCCCCAGCTTTATTTTGAGCATTTTTCCAACATATTCATACGAATAATTAATCATTTGGAGAATATCGCCTAAATTGAGAGTCGTCGGCGAATCGTTTTTGAGATGTGAAGTGAAAAGAGCGTTGACGTATTCATTCGCAATATTCGATGATAAGCCATCGTTTCCAATCAACACTTTTATCTTGTGATTCAAAAAATTCTTGATGTTCGGCAGTCCGACCGCATTGTTCATATTTGAGGTCGTATTGCACACCATGTACACTTGACGAGCTTTGATGATCTTTAATTCATCATCATTCACATAGACGCCATGAACGATGAGACTATTTGGAGTTAAGAGTTGAAAGCGATCGAGGCGATTGATGATTCGCTCGCGATACTTTTTTAAACAATCCGCTTCATCCATATCGCTCTCCGCCACATGGATATGAATAGGCGCGCCATTTAATGACTTGTGCACTAAATCCAACGTTTTATCTGATAGCGACATCGAAGCGTGCAGACCGAATAGTCCAGCGACGTGTTCATCGCGATGTTTGGCGATAAAATTTTTGTTTTCTTTGATGGCTAGATCAACGGGATAGCGATCGCTCGTTTCAAACGCGAACAAGGCGCGCATGTGAGCTTCGTCCACCACCGCTTTCTTTAAATTCTCTAGAGATGACAAAATATCGGTTCCGCTCGCGTGGTGATCGATGAGCGTCGTCACGCCGTTGAGCATGTATTCTCTCGCCGCGACAACACCGCTATAAAAAGTTGTCTTATTGTCGATATAATGATCCATTTTCCACCACAATTGATCCAATATTTCTTGGAAGTTGTGCGGATTGAATGGAAGCGACATACCGCGAGCAAAAATCGAATAGATATGGGTGTGGCAGCACACGAGTCCAGGCAATAAAAGTTGCCCTTTGCCATCGATGACTTGATATCCTTTGTTTTTGAAGAGCGACATCGGACCGGAGGCGATAATTTTTTTATCGAAGATGACATAGCCATTCTCTATGTAATTCACAAAGTCATAGATTCGAACATTGATGATCGCTTTTACCATAACTTCTCCTTCTGCGCGACGAGTTTTCCTTCGCCAGCGATAAACACTTTATCTTTGAGGACAAAATGACCTCTCACCATCGTCGAGATGACCTCTCCGCTAGCGGGATAGCCTTCATAGACGGAATAATCAGATATGCCATGAGGCTTAATCACTCTTGCACCACTATTTCTTTTATAGAGAAACAAGTCGGCGTCATTGCCTTCTTTAAGCGCGCCTTTGCCTTGAAGCCCATCTGTCGATGCGACATTGATGGTCATCTTATCGATGATCTGATCGCCGAATAAGCGATTCAAGGTTTGAAAGGATGATTCGATTCCACCGATGCCTAAAGGCATGCCTTTCAATAATTCCTTTTGTTTGTCCGCTCTGTTGAAGGCGCAATGATCGGTGCCAATCGTATGTATTAAGTTAAAATTATCGATCATCAATCTTTGCTCTTTTAAGCTGCGCAGCGGAGGAGCAAAAGTGTATAGATATCCATCCGCCCTATCGAGGGATGATCTATCGAGCAAAAAATATTGAGGGCAACTCTCTAAGAAAAACTTCTTGTTGAGGATGTCGCCATAATCTTTTTTCAAAGCTTCAAGCGTGTTGCCAGTGCTGACGTGAACCATGTAGAGATGACCGCCATATTTTCTTACATAGGAGGCCAATTTTAACGCTTCGCTCGTCTCGGCGTCACTGGGGCGAGAAATGGTGATATCGCGATATTTAAACGTGTCGTTTGTAACGATGAGGTCATCATTTTCAGTATGAGACAATATCATAAAATGATATTTTTCAGATAATTTTAAGAGCTCTATGATGTCTTTGTCATATGTTCTTCGACCGGTGTCCGAATATGTTGTAAACAGCTTTAAAGTGCTCATGCCGAGCGATTGCATTTTGCGCACGAACTCCTCGAGATTGCCATCAGGATTTTTAATCGCCGCGTGGAGATGATAATCGATCGGGCATTTTTTAGCGACAGACATCCTTTCATAATAGAGTTTTTCTAGCTCTTGAGCATTTCGCGCTGGATCGAGAAAGTCGACGATGGTCGTCACTCCGCCATAAGACGCGCTCTTCCCACCATAAAAGAAATCGTCCACCGATCTATTTTTGC
>JBAZGG010000043.1:0-3114 GCA_041653015.1 Bacilli bacterium
TATTTAATCGGTTTCGTCAATCTAATCGTGTCATTATTATTGTTTATATTTAATATCTAAAAGAAAGGAGAAAAATATGCTTTACAAGAAAAGATTTGCGATCGGTTTTTATTCAAACGATGAAGTAGAAACTTTACAATACTTGTTTGATTCTGTTCAGGACATGGCCAATTTTCTAAACAAATCATTAAGGCAGGCATACCACTTGCTTAATGCGAAATTCGCTAGCAATGCAAAAAACACATCAAAAATCATCGTTGACAATAGTTTTTATAGAATTAACCTTATAAAAATTCAAAGTCCAAAGTAGGAAAATCTTATTATATAATAATCAAAAAGGGGGAAATGAATATGAATATTCAAATCACAAAATTGGAAATAACAAATTTCCGCAACATCAAAAATCAAACTTTCGTATTCGATGGCAATTCACGAATTGTCGGAAAAAATCGAATTGGAAAAACGAACACACTCGAAGCTATCTATTATCTTTTAACCGACACACTATTGGATGGTTCATCCGATATTGCTTCAATCAAACCGATCACCTTATCAGGAAATTATGATAAACCAATCAAAGTTGAAATTGCCGCGACTTTCAAAAAAGAAAGTGGCGAAACAATTATGCTTTCAAAAAAGTTTATCGAAAATTGGGTAAAGACACGCGGCACAACTGAAACAACTCTTAAAGGACACATTACCGAGTATGCCATCAATGGCATCGTTAAAAACACCTTGAGAGAATATCAAACAGAACTTGCAGAAATATTAAATGTGCCTGTTTTAGTCAACGGCAAAATTGATTACTTAAAACTTTTAACAAATCCATTTTTTCTAGGAAACATGAGCGAGAGTCTTGATTGGAAAGAACTTCGCAATTTCATCATCGTCATGATTGGCGATGTTAAAGATGAAGATGTTTTTGCAAAAGATAGTAATTTATCGATCATCAAAGAATTAGTTTTGAAACATGGCGGCAAAATCGATTATGCCAAAAAAGAAGTTAAATCAGAGATTGATTCTTTTAATAATGACCTGACTGCTAAAAGATCGCAAATCGATTATATTTCTAAAATCGAATCAGTTTCTAATGAAGATTTAGCTGTTGCCAAATCAAAAATTGAAGAAATAAATAATCAAATCTATTCTTTAACCTATGCCAAAAAAGATGATCCAATTTCAAAAGAAATCGAAACAAAAATCAATTCTCTTAATAAAGAGATTGTCGCACAGAAAGAAAAAGAGATGAAAGAATACAATGCTCAATGTTCTAGTGATAATAGCGATTCCGCTTCTAAAGAATTGAATTTCCAAATCGGCGAGAAAATTACTCACAAATTTAGTGTGGTTTCTGTCATTGATACACTAAAAGACAAAGCCGAAACATTGAAATATGAGATATCTAGCAATCTAAAAGAACGTGGTTATTTGATTGAGCAGTTGAACAATTTATCTAATCAAAAATTAGATGTGCAATCAGAATGTCCAACCTGCCATCGTCCTTTTGAACAATCTAAAATTGATGAACAAGTGGAATCGATTAAAAAATCTCTCGAAAGTCAAAAGATAGCATTGCTCGAAAAAGGCAAAATTCTAAAATCGCAAAGAGAGGAATTGTTGGAAAAAGTTAAACTGATTGAAACAGAAATATCAGAAAAAACTCATGAAAAAGAAGTGCTTGATTCTGATATTGAAATTTTGAAAGATCAATTAAACAAAGTCCAGCTCAATAAAGTTGAACACAAAGCATTTGCTTTTAGTTCAGCGATTAGCAATCTTGAACTCAAATTAAAAGGATTGAATGAAGAACTTGCTCATTCAAAGGAAGATTTTGCAAAAGGTAATTCAAAGACTTATGAACAGATTACGTTGCTAAAAGAAGAATTGCCGCCATTTAATTCAATTGTCGAAAAAGATAATCATTATCAACAATCATTAAAAGATTTAGATTTGATTAAAAAGGACATCGAAAAATTGAGTTCTCAATTATCATTCGCTGAACAGAAAGATATGGCACTCGTTCAATTTATGAGAACTAAATTGAGTATGCTAGATGAAAATGTGTCAAAAGTTTTCGGCAAATTAAAATTCCAACTCATCAGAGAAAATTTGAAAGCAGGATCATTTGACGAAATTTGCAAGCCACTTATTTATGACTTAAAAAATGATGTTTCAACAGATATTCAATTTGTGCGTGGATCAAAATCTGAAAAAGTCATGACAGGCATTTTAATGGCAGAAATGATTAAAAAGAGATTGAACCTTCCTGATTTGCCTTATTTATTCGATGAAGGGGGAGAAATTGATGCAGAAACCATGAAAAATCTATTGCCAACAAAAGCACAAGTAATTTGTGTCAAAGTTGTCGATGATGTTTCAATTCCAACGGTCGCTAAAATTTAGTCCAATGTAAATGAAAATTGTTATAAAATTAAACAAAAGGAGAAAAATTATGACAGATGAAATTAAAAAAGAAGAACCAAAAGTTGCAAAAGAAGTTTCGAGTTTGCAGCAATATCAACAATACTATGTTGATGAAGCCGTGAATACTTATCAATCATTAGGTGTCGAATTGCCTGATGAAGGTAAAAAATGCATCATAAATGCAGTATGTGGCGTTTATCAATTTCTACGACAAAAAGGTTTAACGATGCAAGATGTTGATACAAATATGCTGAAAATCAATTTGCAATACATCGGAATCACACAATTGAATTGTGCCGCAATTCCAAGTGAATGCTATTTTGATTTACGCAACACCAAAATCAAAGGACAAGATGGTGTCGAAAGAAAATACAATATCATTTCAATCAAGCCTCAAGGTGTCGGCAACGAAAAATTAGTAAGGCGATTCGGTGTTGGAATCGCACCTGATGGTATGCATCGAGCATGGTTGATTAGAGAAAAAGATGATTTCACTTATCCACAATACAAAGGTCTAAAAGTTGAAAATCCAACATGGACACCTAAAGATTTTACATCTCCTGTAATTCGAGTGGTTTATCCAATCGAAATGAAAGATGGATCGATCGAGTGGTTGATTGCCGAAAAGGAATCCATTAAAGCCAATTTGATCGCTCAAATCAGACAAAATTCATTATATTCAGTCAAAAG
>JBAZGG010000044.1:0-3085 GCA_041653015.1 Bacilli bacterium
CGGTATGAACCAAGATGTGTTCAAATTCTTTGTCGCAGGCTTTGATGACCATCGATAAGCGGATCATCTCCGGTCTGGTGCCTAAAATAGTTACGAGTTTAATTTTTCGCTTTTCCAACTTTGATCACCTCTTCAAAAAATGTATCGGGGTTCTTCGCATCATATGGTTCATTCGCCCACATGATTGTGACTGAGTCAGTGCATCCAATATTGGTTATCGAATGCGTATATCCAGGTGGAATGTCCACCACTTCTAACTTATCGCCAGAGACGACATATTCGATAATCTTCTCCGTCCCAAGCTTTCTAAACTTGATCGAACACGTTCCTGAAGCGACTAAAAACTTCTCGTTTTTCGTGTTGTGATAATGATTACCTTTGATGATGCTTGGTTTGCCGACGTTAACGGAAATCTGGCCATTATCAGTCGTCTTAATCATCTCCGTAAATGAACCGCGATCATCGATATGCATATCCAAAAGATACGAAAACTTGTCTTCTGGTAAATAGGAGAGATATGTCGCATATAATTTTCTCTCAAATGGATCCTTGATCGAAGGAGCTTGTAAGGAGTGTCGCATATCTTTGAATGAATTTAGCAGTTCGATCATCTCTCCTAAAGAGCAATCATAGATCGGTCTCACCTCATTGATCGATTCGCTCAGCAATTTCTTTTTCGCTTCGATGACATCGATGAACTCATTGACGATATCATCAACATATACTAAATGAACAACAATTTTTGGATCCTTAATATTGACCTCTAATCCATTGGCGATGTTATGGGCAAAAGTTGAAATAGCCGAATTGTAATTCGGTCGGCACCACTTGCCAAAAGCATTCGAAAGGCGATAGACATAGACGGGATTATCGCTCTTCTTAGCGTAGTCGATCAGCAGCTCTTCCGCCATGCGCTTCGATTTGCCATAATCGTTGTCTTCAATGGCATGTATGCTGCTCGAATAGATGAGCGGAATTAGACGATGAGAACTAGTCAATACATCGACTAAATGCTTGGTTAGATTGACGTTGCCATCATAGAATTCCTGTGGGGTTAAGGGGCGATTGACACCGGCTAAATGGACGATGAAATCAGCTTGAGCGACATATCGATGCAAATCTTGTTCGCTCGAGTTGGTGTCATAAGCAAATACTTCGTGTTTGCGCTCGTGGAGCATCAAACACAGATTCTTTCCGATGAAACCATTCGCTCCCGTGACCAATATTTTCATAATTTACTTTTTGAAGAGATCTAGTCTCAGCAATTCTTTTTTCATGCCTTCGACATCTAGCCTCTGGGTATTATGTGAAGTATATGCTTCACCTAAATCGAGATGGTGATCACCTTTTTCGACGTATTTATCATAGTTTAAATCGCGATTGTCGGCGGAGATTTTATAAAAGCCTGGCAACGACTTCGCTCTCAGCATCTCTTCTTGTGTCACCAGCGTCTCATATAGTTTTTCGCCGTGTCTCGTGCCGATATATTTGATGCCGGAATCGCTCTTTGTTAAAGAGAGAACGGCTTTTGCTAATGTTTCAATGGTCGCGGCAGGAGCCTTTTGAACGAACAGATCTCCCTGCTCGCCATGCTCAAAGGCATAGAGGACTAAATCGACGGCATCTTCGAGAGTCATCATGAAGCGCGTCATATCTGGATTGGTGATCGTGATCGGCCTCCCAGCTTTAATCTGCTCTAAGAACAATGGTATGACGGAACCTCTGGAGGCCATGACATTGCCATATCTGGTGAGGCACACGATCGTGTCATCCTTGAGCAATTGTCGGCTTCGTGCGATGACGTTTTTCTCCATCAAGGCTTTAGAGATGCCCATCGCATTGATCGGATAGGCGGCTTTATCAGTGGATAGAAAGATAGCTTTTTTGACGTGATTCTCGACGCAGGCTGTGATGACATTATCCGAACCGATGACGTTCGTCTTCACCGCTTCCATCGGATAGAACTCGCATGACGGAACTTGCTTAAGAGCGGCGGCGTGGAAGACATAATCCACACCTTTAAAGGCATCTTTAATCGAACTGTAATCTCGCACATCGCCGATATAAAATCTTAGTTTGGCATCATTGTATTCTTTTCGCATATCATCCTGCTTTTTTTCATCGCGAGAAAGAATTCTAATCTCTTTGATATCAGTCTTTAAAAAGCGATCGACGACAGCGTGGCCAAAGGAACCTGTTCCACCTGTCACAAGCAGCACTTTATTTGAAAAATCCATGAATATTTACCTCTCAATAATTTTAATCAATCGATAGCGTTTGTATTATAAAACAAAAGACGCTGAAAACAAAACATATTTAGACATTTATATAATAATTCAATATAATAATTATTACGAAAATATGGAACCGAACAATCAATATACAACATACTCAGTGCTGATGTCGCTATACGATAAAGAAAAACCTGATTATCTCAAGCAGAGCATCGAGAGTATTCTTTCACAGAGCCTTTTGACCGATGACTTTGTCATCGTCGTCGATGGACCGATCAATATCCATTTGCGATCAGTCCTCGATTCTTATGTGAACAGATATCCTTTTTTTCATATTATTCTATTGCCCGAAAATAAAGGTTTAGGGAATGCTTTAAATGTCGGAGTCCCACAGTGTAAAAACGAATTGATCGCTCGAATGGACAGCGATGATATCGCTGAAGCATCTCGCTGCGAAAAGGAATTGGCGTATTTTAACAATCACGAAAACATCGCGGTTGTGGGGACGCAGATTCAAGAGTTTAAGAATAGCAAAGGCGACATGAATTCGTTTATCCACTACCCGCAATCATCAAAGCAGATACGACAATATATCAAAAAGAGGTGTCCTTTTGGACATCCTTCGGTCATGTTTAAAAAAGAGGCCATCTTGAAAAGCGGCAACTATTCTCCTCTCATGGTCAATCAACAGGACTATGAGCTATGGATCAGAGTACTTTACAATGGGTTTGAGGGCGCTAATATCGATGAGGCCTTGCTCAACTTGCGCATCGGCGACTCACTATACAAAAGGCGAGGCGGACTCAAGTATTTCAAATTGTGCATGACGATTAAGAAGTCGTTGCGAAAAC
>JBAZGG010000045.1:0-2710 GCA_041653015.1 Bacilli bacterium
GCTGTTCGAAAAGCTCTCAAAGATCTTCGCGAGATGAAGTTTGAGTTCGATAATTTAGGAGCCTCGATCGTTCACATCTAATTTATGAAAGCAGTGATTATGGCTGGCGGTCAGGGTA
Organism: Bacilli bacterium; assembly: GCA_041653015.1. Taxonomy (GTDB): domain Bacteria; phylum Bacillota_I; class Bacilli_A; order RFN20; family CAG-826; genus JBAZGG01. Next base: position 119 of record JBAZGG010000045.1, read on the forward strand.
CGCGCTTGAAAGAAATTACAGGCGATGATATTCCAAAACCGATGATTAAGATATGCGATAAACCTATTTTAGAGCATCAACTCATCAATCTCATTCATTACGGCATCAAAGATTTTATCTTTATCGTCGGATATAAGAATAATGTTATCAAGAGTTATTTTGGCGATGGTGCTAAATATGGCGTATCCATCAAATACATCGTCGAAGAGACTCCATTAGGAACAGCTGGAGCGCTATATTATCTCAAGGGAGAGAGTGATGATTTCATCCTTTTATTCGGTGATCTGATGCTCGATATCGCCTGGGATCGCTTCATCTCTTTTCACAAGGAGAAACAAGCTCTCGTCTCGCTCTTTGCACACCCCAATTCTCATCCCTTCGATAGCGATCTCATCAACCGAGATGATGACGACACTCTCATCTCTTTCGATTCCAAGAGCAATGTTCGCAATTATTTTTATTCCAATCTCGTCAACGCCGGCGTCTATATCGTCTCGCCCAAATCTCTCAAGGTGTTGAAATCGCTGCAAAAAGTTGATTTTGAAAAAGAATTTTTGACGAAATTGATCCCTTCGAAAAAAATATGCGTCTATCGCTCGAGCGAATATGTGAAAGATGTCGGGACCCCCGAGCGTTATTATCTAGTGACCGACGATTATAAGAACGGTATCATCGCCAAAAAGAATCTGTCGAATAAACAGAAATGCATCTTCGTCGATCGAGATGGAACGATAAATAAGTTTGTTGGTTTTTTAACCAATATCGATGATTTAAGTCTCATCGCTCGAGCAGCGGAAGCGATCGAGATGGTCAACCGCTCCGAATATCTCATCATCGTGATCACGAATCAACCGGTCATCGCTCGTGGCGAGGTGACCTTTGCTCAGCTGAAAGACATCCACAATAAAATGGAAACTCTTCTGGGCAGAGAAGGAGCCTATCTCGACGATATCTCTTTCTGTCCGCATCATCCCGATAGAGGTTTTGAAGGCGAAGTGCCGGAATTAAAAATTGTGTGCGAATGCCGCAAACCAAAAACTGGACAACTACTAAAAGAGCGAGAAAAGTTCAACATCGATTTTGAACAATCATATATGATCGGCGACTCGATGCAAGACATTCAAACAGGTGTTAATGCTGGGGTTAAGACCATCCTTCTCTCCTGCGGCGCGCCGATTAGAACTGATTATTATAAAGTGGAGCCGAATGACAAAGTTTTTGATTTATATGACGCAATTGCTAAAATATTAAAGAAATAAAGAGGAGAGCAAAATGGATTTTAAAAAAGAGATCAAAGCATATTATGCTAGTCTCGTCGACACCATTCAAAAATTGGATATCGATGAATTGAATGAAGCGATGAATGTCATTTTGACTCATTATAAAAAAGGCAGCAACATCTATGTTTTTGGCAATGGTGGTTCGTCCGCTACCGCCTCTCACATGATGGTGGATTTCAACAAGGGCGCCTGCCTAAATGCTGAGCAGAAATTTAATTTTCACTGCCTCAATGACAATGTTCCAACTCTAATGGCCATCGCTAACGATCTATCATTCGATGATGTCTTTGCCTATCAGCTTCATCATCGATTGACAAAAGACGATTTAGTCATCGCCATCTCCGGAAGTGGAAATAGCAAGAACATCATAAAAGCTGTTGAATATGCGAAGAGCTTATCTTGCCAAGTGATCGGTATCACCGGCTATAGAGGTGGGAAGCTGTTCTCTTTAGCGGATTATCACATGCACGCTCCTATTAACAACATGCAGATCGTCGAAGATGTCCATATGTCCTTCGATCACATGATGATGCATATCTTTGTTCATCTTCTCTCAAAATAAAGGCATAGATTATGAAAGTTTTAATCACTGGTGCGGGTGGCGTTGTCGGCTCATGTCTCATCGAGAAACTTTTTAATGATGGTGAAGATGTGCTCGGCACCTATTTCACACCGACGACGGATATCTCAGAGATAAATCGCAGCATTCGCATGATGGAATGCGATGTTCGCGATGAGCCAAAAATCAGCCGCATCATCACTGAGTTTAAACCAGATGTAATCTATCATTTAGCCGCTCAGTCGCGACCACCTGTCTCCTGGGAAAAACCGCTGGAGACGATGGATATCAATGTCGGTGGGACGATCAACATCTTTGAATGCGTCCGCCATCTCAAAGAAAAAGATAGAAACTTCGACCCTGTCATCGTTGTGGCTTGCTCCAGCGCAGCGTATGGAGAGACTATCTCTAAACTTCCAGAAGGCACTCTCGTGAGCGAGCATGATGAATTCATGCCCCTCTCGCCATATGCGGTTTCAAAAGCGGGACAAGATTACCTCTCTTTTCAATACAACCGAAATTATGCTTTGAAAACCATTCGCGCCAGAATTTTCAATACGACCGGCCCTAAAAAATTGTTGGATGTCACCGGCGATTTGACTCATCGCGCTGTCGAAGCCAAACGTCATGGGCAAAAGACGATTAGGGTTGGCAATCTGTCGACGATAAGGGCGATTTTAGATGTGCGAGACCTGTGCAGCGCCCTCATTCTTTTATCGAAAAAAGGAATAGCGGGTGAGGCCTATAATATCT